>NZ_JAMNXL010000193.1 GCF_023653175.1 Erythrobacter sp.
CCTCGCGGTGACCGACAAGCCGGTAATGCAGCTCGCTACCGAGCACTGGGCGCGCTTCGGGCGCAACTACTACGCCCGGCACGATTACGAGGCGATCGAAACGGCGAAGGCCGGCGCGCTTATGGAGGCGCTGGAGGCTTCGCTTGCGGAGTTGCCGGGAAAGAGCTTCGGCCCGCTGACCGTCGCGGCCGCCGACCAGTTCGCCTATGTCGATCCGGTCGATGGCTCGGAGAGCCGCAACCAGGGCGTGCGGGTGATGTTCGTGTGCGGATCGCGGATCGTGTTCCGGCTTTCGGGCACGGGCACCGAGGGGGCGACCTTGCGGGTCTATCTGGAGCGCTATGAAGCGCCCGGCGGCAGGCTTGACGAAGAGACGCCCGCGATGCTCGCCGATCTGATCGCGGCGGCGGAGGCCATTGCCGGGATCGCGGCGCACACCGGCCGCACCGCGCCCGATGTGGTGACGTGACGCCAAGGCTCGGCGCGCATGTTGCAGGCGGCGTAACCCGCTTCGCCGTGCGCGCGCCGCGCGCCGATGCGGTTGACCTGTGCCTGTTCGCGGGCGAGGCCGAGACCCGCTTGCCGCTGACCCGCTCTGGCGAAGTTTGGACGCTCGATCTGCCCGGTGATCTCGCCGGCACCCGCTACGGCTACCGCGCTCATGGCACATACGACCCGTCAGCCAACCTGTGGTTCGATCCCGCCAAGCTGCTGGTCGATCCTTACGCCATCGAACTCGACCGCCGCTTCGTCCAGCACCCTCGCCTCGGCGTTTATGGCGAGGACACCGCCGACCTCGTCCCGCGCGCGGTGGTTACAGGCGCGCTTGCACAGGTGTCCCACGCCCCGCCCCGGTTCCAGCGCGGCGGCCTGATCTACGAGATCAACGTGCGCGGCTTCACCCTTCTGCACCCCGATGTGCCCGAGGCTCAGCGCGGCACCATCGCCGCGCTTGGTCATCCCGCAGTCATCGCGCACTTGTCGTCACTTCATGTAACCGCCGTTGAACTCATGCCGATCATCGCGTGGATCGACGAACGCCACCTGCCGCCACTGGGCCTCGCCAACCATTGGGGCTACAATCCGGTGGCGATGATGGCGCTCGACCCCGGCCTTTGCCCGGGCGGGGTGGCCGAACTGCGCGAGACCGTGGCGGCGCTGCACGCGGGCGGCATTGGCGTGATCCTCGACCTCGTCTTCAACCATTCGGGCGAGAGCGATGTCCATGGCGGCACGCTCTCCTTGCGCGGGCTTGACCCGGCGGCCTATGCGCGCAGCACAGAGGGAGGCCTCATCAACGACACCGGCTGCGGCAACACGCTCGACTTCGCCAACCCCGCCGTGCGCCGCCTGATGATCGACAGCCTCGACCATTTCGTGCGCCATTGCGGGATCGACGGTTTCCGCTTCGACCTTGCCCCCGTGATCGCGCGCGGGCCGGGCTTTGACCCCCAAGCGCCGATCTTCGTCGAGCTTGCCGCCGAGCCGCTATTGGCCGACCGCATCATGATCGCCGAACCATGGGACATCGGCCCGGGCGGCTATCAGCTCGGGCGCTTCCCGCCGAACTGGCTCGAATGGAACGACCGCTACCGCGACGATGTGCGGCGGTTCTGGAAGGGCGAGGCGACCATCGGCACCCTCGCCACCCGCATCGCCGGATCGTCGGACCTGTTCGGTGCCGACTGCCCCAAAGGAAGCAAGAGCGTCAATTTCCTCGCCGCGCATGACGGCTTCACCCTTGCCGACACGGTCAGCTACGAACACCGCCACAACCGCGCCAACGGCGAGGGAAATCGCGACGGGCATGGCGAGAACCACTCGTGGAATTGCGGCACCGAAGGTCCGAGCGAAGATCCCGAGGTGATCGCCCGCCGCGCTGCCGACCTGCGTGCCTTGCTGGGCACCTTGTTCGCCTCGACCGGCACGATCATGCTCACCGCAGGCGACGAATTCGCTCGCACCCAGCACGGCAACAACAACGCCTATTGCCAGGACTTCGCCGTGGACTGGGAGCGGCGCGATGTGGCGCTGGAAGCACATGTGGCATCGCTCGCCCGCCAGCGCGCCGAACGCCTCGGCGATTTTCTGCGCTTTGCCGCGAACGGTCGCTGGCTGTCGCTGGCAGGCGAGCCGCTGGCCGACTGGCAATGGCAGGACTCCGCGAGCGACGGCTTCATCCATGAATTCCCGGCCGAAGCGGGCGGCGGGGCGCTGCGCGTCAGCCGCAGCGAGCGGTTGGTGTCATGGCGGCGACAATGAACGCGCGCGCTCAACTGGCGCTGTTGCTTCAGGCCGAAATAACGATTGACAATCATTCGCAATAGCAAGAAATGCGAGCTCCCTTCTGACCAATCCGGAGCCTCCATGTCCCTGCGCCTGCCCGTCGCCCCCTCGCTTGCCGCGCTTCTGCTTGCCACCACCGCCACCCCCGCGCTGGCGAATGGCGGCGAGGCTCCCGAAGGTGGCGCGGACACGGGCGCTCCCGGGCAGGCGACCTCGATCATCGTCACCGCCGACCGTGACGGCGACCGC
Source organism: Erythrobacter sp. (assembly GCF_023653175.1). GTDB lineage: Bacteria > Pseudomonadota > Alphaproteobacteria > Sphingomonadales > Sphingomonadaceae > Erythrobacter. The sequence continues at coordinate 2,536 of NZ_JAMNXL010000193.1, forward strand.
CTGCCCGACCAGTCGGGCACGCTGATCTTCGCGGGCAAGCTCGGCGATATCGCGGTGCTGGACGACATCCCTCCGGTGCCCACCCGCAACCTGCGCGTCGCGTTCGCCGACATTCCGGGGCTGCTGGTCTCGGAGGTCTCGAACGGCTCATGGGCCTCGCTCTCCTACCGCGGGCTGGGCGAGCCGCACGAGAGCTGGAACGTCCTCACTCTGCAGGACGCGGTTCCGGCCGTGCCCGACATGTATTCCTACCCCGCAGGCTACTTCACTCCGCCATTGGAAGCGGTCGAGCGGATCGAGTTCATCCGCGGCGCCTCGGGCCTGCTCTATGGCCCGCAGCCGGGCGGGGCGATCAACTACGTGCTCAAGGGCCCGCGCCGCGAGGCGGGTGTGGGGGCCGAGGCGCGGCTCACTGCGGGCAGCTGGGACGCACGGCAGGGCTATGCCAGCCTCGCCGCCTCGGACGGCACGCTCGCCGCCGACGGTTTCATCCACTACGCCGAGGGCGACGGCCCGCGGCGCGTGAATAGCGACCACGAGCAGACCACCGCACGCCTGCGCGGCCACTATCTCGGGCAGGATGTCACCGCCACGCTCGCCCTCGATTACTACACCGGCCGCTTCGGCGAACCCGGCGGATTGACCCGCGCCCGCCTCGAAGCCGACCGCCGCGACAATTCGCTCTCCCGCGACCGCGTCCGGATCGAGCGTATCGCGCCGAGTCTTGCGGTCGAATGGCAGGCGGGTGACAATACCCTCGTCACGGCACGCGCCTTCTACAGCCGCTTCGAGCGCGAGAGCTGGCGGCAGGCGGGTGGCAGCTTCGGGCAAGTGACCCCCGATGCCAATGTGCTGATCCGCCAGCTCCAGGTGTTCGACACCGCCGGTATCGACTTGCGCGCGCGCCGCGATTTCGGCGACCAGGGCCAGCACAGCCTCACCATCGGCGTGCTCGGCCACACCTCGGACGCGCCGGTGTTCGTCGACAAGGGCGCGAGCAATGCCGATTTCGTCGGCACCGCAGGCGCGCTCGCCCGCGCCACGCGCAGCGGCGACACTGCGGCGGTGTTCGGTGAGGTGAAGCTCGGCTTCGGCGATGTGCAGATCGTCCCCGGCTTCCGGCTCGAGCGTCTGCGCCAGCGCGTGGTCGAAACGCTCGACCTCGGCGCTGGCAGCGCAACCGGCGGCGGGCCGGGCGGGCCGAACGGGGTTCTCGGCAACCGCGAGGATAGCCAGACCGTGCCGCTCTACGGGATCGGGGTGACATGGGACGCCTCGCCCACCTTGCGCTTCGTCGCCAATGCCAGCCGCGCCTTCAAGCCGCTGCTCTATAATGACGGCGTGACTTTCCAGGCCGGGATCGATGCGGCCGGCACCTTCGAGGCCTCCTATGCCTTCACCATCGAGGGCGCAGTGCAGGTCGAGCCGGTGCCGGCGGTGCGGATCGATGCAGGGCTGTTCCGTGTCGAGTTCGAGGATCAGGTCGGCTTTCTTGCCGGGCCGCTGCCCGCTGCGGCGCCCTTCGGCGCGGTCGGCTCCGGCGGGGCGCGGCGGCAGAATGTCGGCAATATGCGCAATCAGGGGATCGACCTTGCGCTGCGGCTCGATCTGCTCGGGCCTGAGGGTTTCGCGAAGAGCGATAACACCCTGCGCCTCTCGACCAATCTGCAACTGCTCGATGCCGAGTTCACCGATGGCGTCGCGGCGGGCTTCACCCCGCAATATGCGCCGGGGCATCTGCTCCGCTCGGTTCTGGCGTGGATCGGCAAGGACGGTTCGCGCGCGGCGCTGACCTTCACTTCGGTCGGCGACCAGCAGGGGGCCGACAACAACGTCGCCGATTTCTTCCTGCCTGGTTACGAGGTGTTCGATGCCTCGGTCGAATGGCCGGTGGCCGGCGGGTTCACGATCGGGGCGGGGGTGAACAATCTGCTGGATGCGGACTATGCGACCCGGGTCCGTCCCGGCGGCGGCGGCGGGTTCGATCCCGGGAGCCCTCGCAACTTTTTCGTCTCGATCGGGTGGAAGGGCTGAGACCCCTCCACTCCGATCAGGCCATCAGCGTCGGGCTTGCCGGGATGATCGCATAGGCGAGGCTGGCGACAGTCAGCACGACGGCGAAGGCAGCGGAAGCGAGGCGGGCGGCGGTGTCGGAAGCGTACATGGGTCTGGTCCTTTTGGTTGGGTTGGCGCCGGATCAGGCGACGAGCGAGGGGCTGGCGGGGATGATCGCGTAGGCGAAGAAAGCGGCCGAGATCACGACCGAGAAGGCGGCGGCGAAGAGGCGGCTGGCGGTTTCGTTGGCGTACATGGTGGGTCTCCTGTTGGTGTTTCTGGCGTTTCCCGGGGTCGTCCCGGGGATGCCTGATACTCTGCAGGAGCCGTGCCAAACTTGGAAAATGGCGGAATTCCGCCGTTTCGCAGCTTGTACGCAGCAAACGCGTCGTTCAGCCGAACGAAAGCTTGGGGAAATTCACCAAAGGTTGGCGAAGTCGGTTTTGCGGGGTTGCGCGCAGCCTGAGCGCGCGCGGAATTATGCGGTGGGCCGCGCCAGATAGGCGAGCGCTTCGGCCTCGCTGATGACCTCGGCATATTTGGCCTGAAGGTCGAACAGGTTCGCCTCGTGCGGGCCTGCGTGGCGGTCGGCACAGGCCTCGCGCACCACCAGCGGGACGAAGCCGTATTGCATTGCATCGAGCGCACTGGCGCGCACGCAGCCTGAGGTCGAGTAGCCGGTGATCAGCAGGGTATCGATGCCCTCGCCGTTGAGCGCCTCGGCAAGGCCGGTGCCGAAGAAGGCGCTGGGATATTGCTTGGTGACCACGCGGTCGCCGGTTTGCGGGGTAAGTTCGGGCGGGAAGGCGCCGAGGGGGGAGCCCTCGACAAAGGCCTCAAGCACAGGCGCCTTCTTGTAGAACACCCCGCCGTCCGAGCCGTCGGGCTTGTAGGTCACGCCGGTGAACACCACCGGCACCCCCGCTGCGCGCGCCGCTGCCGCCAGCCGCGCATTGCTGTCGCGCGCCGCCGCGGCGGTTTCCATGAACAGCGCCGAGCCTTGCGTGAGGTAGGCCATCACGACATCGACGATAAGCAGGGCAGGGCGCGTCCCGGGCTGGAGACGCCCCTCGAACACGCCTGCATAATTGTCGGCTGCCGAAGGGCCGGCCATCAGATGATCCCCGCCGCCGCCAGCCGCTCGAGTTCGGCAGCGTCCATTCCCAGACGCTCGGCAAGGACCTCGGCATTGTCCTGCCCGGGCGCAGCGGGCGCGGGGCGGCGGATGGTGCTGGGGGTCTTGGAGAGCTTGGGGAAGGCGTTCTGCATCTTGATCCGCCCGCGGTTCTGGGTCTCGACCTCGATGATCGCCTCGCGCGCCTGGAAGTGCGGATCGGCGAGCATTTCCGGCGCGCGGTAGACGCGGCCCGCAGGGATCGAATATTCGGTCATCAGCGCATCGACCTCGTCCACGGTCAGCGTGCCCGTCCACGCATTGACCAGCGCGTCGAGTTCATCCTGATGGACGCCGCGCGCGATATGGGTGGCGTAGCGCTCGTCGCTGGCGAGTTCGGGCCGCCCCATCGCCTGGCACAGCCGCGCAAAGATCGCATCGCCATTGGCGCCGATCATGTAGGAGCCGTCCTTGCAGCTATAGACGTTGGACGGCGCGATGCCTTTGAGCACCGAGCCCGAGCGCTCGCGGATCACGCCGTTGCGGTCATATTCGGGGACGAGCCCCTCCATCACCTGCAACACCGCCTCATAGAGCGCGGAGTCGACGACCTGTCCCTCGCCGGTCTTCGCGCGGTGGTGGAGCGCGGCGAGCACGCCCATGCAGCCATAGGTCGCGCACAGGGTGTCGCCGATCGAGATGCCCATGCGGCTGGGCGGACGGTCAGGCTCGCCGACGATGTAGCGCCAGCCTCCCATCGCCTCGCCGATCCCGCCGAAGCCGGCGCGGTCGCTGTAAGGCCCGTCCTGCCCGTAGCCCGACATGCGGGCGATGATCAGACCGGGGTTGATCGCGTGGAGCTCGGCCGGGCTGAGGCCCCAGCGTTCCAGCGTGCCGGGCTTGAAGTTCTCGATCA
>NZ_JAMNXL010000194.1 GCF_023653175.1 Erythrobacter sp.
CACAGCCGCCTGCTCTACCGCCCCGAAGAACGCCGCATCCTGATGGTGATCAGCGACGGCGCGCCGGTCGACGATTCGACTTTGTCGGTGAACAGCGCAGGATACCTTGAGGCGCATCTGCGCGGCGTGATCGAGTGGATCGAGAAGGTCTCCCCCGTCCAGCTGGTCGCGATCGGGATCGGGCATGATGTGACGCGGTATTACAGGCGCGCGGTGACGATCATGGACGTGGAACAGCTCGGCGGGACGATCATGGAGCAGCTCGCCGAACTGTTCGAGGATGAGAAGGGCGTGAAGGGGCGGCGCTAGTGTTGCCCCGATCACACAAAGTATGATATTTGCATACGCATGAGCAAACTCGAACGCATCACTGTCACCATGCCCGCCGAAATGGCCGCCAAGCTGCGTGCGGCGGTGGAGCGCGGCGAATATGCCACCACCAGCGAAGTCGTTCGCGAGGCGCTGCGCGACTGGAGCGATGAGCAGGAACGTCTTGATCGCGACAATGCCGCCGTCCGTGCCATGCTCGATTCGGCGCGTGCAGGCGGGCGTATCCCGGCCGACGAAGTGTTTGCGCAGGTGCGCGAGCACGTGGCCAAGGTCGCCGCAGAAGAGTTGGCACGGCGCGACGCGTGAATTTTGACTTTACCCCGGATGCGCAGGTCGACTTGCTCGACATCGGTGAGACGATTGCCCGCGATAATCCCGAACGCGCTGCGAGCTACGTCGCTGAATTGCTTGACCGCACGGCGCAAATTGCTTGCCAGCCGACGCTATACCGCCTGCGCCCCGAATGGGGAACTGCGGTTCGGTCTGCCCGCTTTGGCTCCTATCTCATCCTGTTTGAAATGAGCGAAGAAGGCGTGACGATCCTGCGCTATCTGCATGGCCGCCGCGATATTGGCACTCTTATGCCCAAGGAACCCGAATGAACGTCACCGAAGCCGTCACCACCCGCCGCTCGATCCGGGCCTTTCTCGACAAGCCGGTCGATCTCGCCACCCTCACCCGCGTGATGGACAAGGCGCGCTGGGCGGCTTCGGGGTGCAATTACCAGCCGTGGGAGGCCTCGATTGTCACCGGGCAGCCGCTCAAGGACTTGCAGGCGAAGATGCTCGCCGAGGGGCCCAGGGCGGCCGAGTATGACTGGGCCGCGCCGGGGCAGGAACAGGCCTACAAGGCGCGCCTCGATGCAGTCTCGGCCGGCATGTTCGGCGCGATGGGGATCGCGCGCGAGGACGGCGCGGGGCGGATGGCGGCAATGGGTCGCAACACCACCAGCTTCGATGCCCCCGCGGTGCTGTTCGTCTATTTCCCGCGCCTGATGAAGGAGCCGCAGTGGTCCGATGTCGGCATGTGGCTCCAGACCGTTGCGCTGTTGCTGCGCGAGGAGGGGCTGGACTCCTGCTTTCAGGAATACATGGCGATCTTCGCGACCACGATCCGCGAATTCCTCGGCCTCGATCACGAGCGCTACATGTTCTTCTGCGGCATGGCGATCGGCTATCGCGACCCGGACGCGCCGGTGAACAACTTCGAACGCCAGCGCGTGCCGCTCGAGGAGCATGTGAAGTTCATCGGGTTCGAATGACCCGCCTTGCGCTCGGGTAAGGGATTGGGGCAAAGGCCCCGCCGATGACCGACGCGCCGCTCAAGCTGTTCAACTCGCTCACCCGATCGCTCGAGGTGTTCGAGCCCGTCCACCCGGGCGAGGCGCGCGTCTATTCCTGCGGGCCGACGGTCTACAACTACCCGCATATCGGCAACATGCGCGCCTATGTGTTCGCCGATGTGCTGGGGCGCACGCTGTCGTGGAAGGGGCTGAAGCTCACCCACGTCATCAACATCACTGATGTCGGCCACCTCACCGATGATGCCGACGCGGGCGAGGACAAGATGGAGAAGATGGCTGCGGAGAAAGCGCAGTCGATCTGGGACATCGCCGAGCATTACAAGCAGGCCTATTGGGCCGATGTGCGCGCGCTCAATATCCGCCAGCCGGCGCAGTGGACAGTCGCGACCGATTACGTTCCGCAGATGATCGCGTTCGCCAAGGGCATTGCCGAGAAGCACTGCTACGAGCTTGAGAGCGGGCTCTATTTCGATGTGTCGACCGTCGCCGATTACGGCCGTCTGGCGCGCGCCGTGACCGAAGATGGGGAAGGCCGGATCGAGACTGTCGAGGGCAAGCGCAATCCGCAAGACTTCGCGATCTGGCGCAAGACCCCGCCGGGCGAGACGCGGCAGATGGAATGGGATTCGCCGTGGGGCAAGGGCGCTCCCGGATGGCATCTCGAATGCTCGGTGATGAGCGGCGAGGTGCTCGGCTTCCCCTTCGACATCCACACCGGCGGGATCGACCACCGCGAGATCCACCATCCCAACGAGATCGCACAGAATCAGGCGTTCTGCTGCACGAATGGGTTAGACGAACCGAAGAATTCAGGCGCGAAGATCTGGATGCACAACAACTTCTTGGTCGAGCGATCGGGCAAGATGTCGAAGTCCTCGGGCGAGTTCCTGCGGCTGCAATTGCTGGTCGACAAGGGCTACCACCCGCTCGCCTACCGGCTGATGTGCCTGCAGGCGCATTACCGCAGCGAGCTGGAGTTCTCGTGGGAGGGGCTGGGCGCGGCGCTGACGCGGCTGAAGCGGCTGGTGATGTCTGCTGGCACGCTTGCAGACGTGACTTCCCAGCCCGAGGCCGAGCATCCGAAGTTCGCACCCGTTCTCGCCAAGTTCGATCAGGCGATGGCAGATGATCTGGGCACCCCGGTTGCGCTGACGGCGCTGGAAGATGCGCTTGCCATCAAGAAGGTCGATGCCGGGATCAAGCGCGCGGTGATCGAAGATATGGATGCGGTGCTGGGTCTGAACCTGTTCAACCTCTCCCGCGCCGACCTGCGCATCTGCCCAAAGGCAGCAACGATCACCGAGGCCGAAATCGAAGCCGCGCTCGCCCGCCGCAAGGAGGCGCGCGCCGCCAAGGACTTCGCCGCCTCCGACGCAATCCGCGATGAACTCGCGGCCCAAGGCGTCGAGGTGATGGACGGCGATCCGCTCGGCTGGGAGTGGAAGCTCGGCTAGGCCGGCTGCACCTGCGGGCGCACCAACCACGACACCAGCGCGAAGCGCGAGTCGGCGAAGCGGCCGTCCGGCAGGTCGACCGGCAGGATCTCGTGCGGGGCAAAAGAGGGAAGGGCGACCAGCCGGTCGCTGCGCGCTTCGATCACCTGAGGGTCATCGCCCGTCATCGGATAGACCACCAGATCGCCCCCGCCGAACGCGCGGGGATGATCGTGGAAATAGTAGATCAGCGTCACCACACGGTTCTGCGCCAGCATCGATCCGGTCGTGCTGGTTCCGGTGTCGATATGGCGGCCGAGATATTGCCCGTGACGATGCGCCACCATGTGCAGCTCGGTCGGCACCCGTTCGAACGCGCCCGCCCCGATTGCGGCGGCAATCCGGTCGTAACTCGCATCAAGGCCTGCATGAAACGGCGCCATCAGCGTGCCGAAGGGCCCGGGATAGGAGAGCGAGTCGCGCAATTGCGTCTCGATGATCTGATGCTTCTCGGTCGTATGCACCCGCGAGGGAGCGAATTCGGCCTGTCTGCCCACAGCAAATGCGAGCAGCCGTGAACAGGCTTCCGATCCGAGAAAATCGTCGATGATACAGACCGGGAAGTGCACGCGGCGAGCTTGCCTGCCGCCTGCGATGTCTGTCAAGCAAAGCTGGCATGGCTCGCTTTTCGGCAGTAATGATCCCGCCCATGACCATGCACCCGACGATTTTGGCCGTCTCCGGACTGATCCGCCCGATGCTCGAAAGCCGCTTGCCCGAGGGGCTCGACGTGCGCTGGTTCATGTCGCCCGAGGAGGCCGTCACCGCGGTCGCCGATGCGGAAATCGGCTGGTTCGACATGAACGACAAGGAGGCGATGGCGGCCACGCTGGTCGCCGCCAGGAAGCTCAAGTGGCTCAATTCGATCTATGCCGGGCTCGATTTCCTGCCGATGGACATGCTGATCGAACGCGGCATCACCGTCACCAACGGGGCCGGGATCAATGCCATCACCATCGCCGAATATGTGGTGATGGGGATGCTCACCATCGCCAAGGGCTATCGCGAGGTGGTGCGCGCGCAGGACCGGCATGAATGGCTGTTCGACAGCCCCGGCAAGCGCGAACTGGCGGGATCGAAGGCGCTGCTGCTCGGCTATGGCGCGATCGGGAAACTGATCAAGCCGCGCCTCGAGGCCTTCGATGTCGATGTGACGGTCGTGCGCCGCTCCGGCGGTGAGGGCACCCTCGGCCCCGACGAATGGCGTGCGCAGCTCGGCAAATTCGACTGGGTGATCCTCGCCGTGCCCGCCACGCCCGAGACCGACGCGATGATCGGCGCGAGCGAGCTTGCGGCGATGAAATCCGATTGCGTCATCGTCAACATCGCGCGCGGCGCGGTGATCGACCAGCCGGCGCTGGTCGCGGCATTGCAGGCCAAGGCGATCGGCGGCGCTTTCCTCGATGTCACCACGCCAGAGCCGCTGCCGGCGGACGACGTGCTGTGGACCCTGCCGAACGCCCATGTCTCGATGCACCTGTCGGGCCGCGCGCAGGACAAGATGTTTGTCCGCTCGGGCGAGCGTTTCCTCGACAATCTCGAACGTTACCTGCGGGGGGAGCCGGTTGCCCCGGTTTTCGACCCGAAGCTCGGCTACTGACGGCGGCGCGCGGCTGCGAATCCCGCTGGCGATCTGGCGCTTTTCTGCAATACTTGCCCTCGCAAACCGCCCATCACGGGGCGGTCACACGCGCACGCTATCGCCCGGGGAGGGGCATTGCGTGCGCCAACCGGCCGGGGGGCCGGGCTGTGCAATTAGGGGGAACACATGAGCGACACCAAGAAGGCATCGGACCTGTTCATCGAATGCCTCGAGGCCGAGGGCGTCGAGTATATCTTCGGCGTGCCGGGCGAGGAGAACCTCGACTTCCTTGAAAGCCTCTCGCATTCGACCAAGATCAAACTGATCCTCACCCGCCACGAACAGGGCGCAGGCTTCATGGCGGCGACCTATGGCCGGCACACCGGCAAGACCGGGGTGTTCCTCGCCACCTTGGGCCCGGGCGCGACCAACATGGTCACCGCGGTCGCCTATTCGCAATTGGGCGGGATGCCGACGCTGGCGATCACCGGCCAGAAGCCGATCAAGAAATCGAAGCAGGGCCGCTTCCAGATCCTCGATGTGGTCGCGATGATGAGCCCGATCACCAAATACGCCCACCAGCTGGCGAGCGCCGACAACATCCCCAGCCGCGTGCGCGAAGCGATCCGCCTCGCCGAGGAGGAAAAGCCCGGCGCGGTGCATCTCGAATTCCCCGAGGATATCGCCGAGGAACACACCACCAGCCGGCCGCTCGCCGCCAGCCTCGCCCGGCGTCCTTCTGCCGAGCAGAAGGCGGTGCGCCAGGCGGTGCTCGCCTTGGAACAGGCCAAGGCCCCGATCCTCGTCATCGGCGCGGGCGCCAACCGCAAGATGACCGGGCGGATGCTGCGCCAGCTGATCGACAAGACCGGCATCCCCTTCGTCACCACCCAGATGGGCAAGGGCGTGGTCGATGAACGCCACCCGCTCTTCCTCGGCTGCGCGGCGCTGTCGGCGGGCGATTTCGTCCACCGCGCGATTCAGGACGCCGATTGCATCGTCAATATCGGCCACGACGTGATCGAGAAGCCGCCCTTCTTCATGAGAAATGACGGCGAGGGCGCGGTCGGATCGGACAGCCCACCCACCGTGATCCACGTCTCGACCCGCACGGCCGAGGTCGACCCGGTCTACTTCCCGCAAGTGGAGGTGATCGGCGACATCGCCAACGCGATCTGGCAGATCAAGGAAGACATCGTTCCGCAGGGCAAGTGGGATTTCAAGCGGATGCTCGAATACCGCGCTGCCGAAGTCGCCCACACCGCGCCGCTTGCCGCCGACACGCGCTTCCCGATCTTCCCGCCGCATCTGGTGGCGCAGGTGCGCGGCGCGATGCCCGAAGACGGGATCATCTGCCTCGACAACGGGGTTTACAAGATCTGGTTCGCGCGCGGCTATTCGGCCTACCTGCCCAACACCGTGCTGCTGGATAACGCGCTGGCGACGATGGGGGCGGGGCTGCCGAGCGCGATGATGAGCGCGATGCTCTATCCCGACCGCAAGGTGATGGCGATCTGCGGCGACGGCGGGTTCATGATGAACAGCCAGGAGATGGAGACCGCGGTGCGCCTCGGCCTCAATCTCACCGTGCTGATCCTGCGCGATGACGCTTACGGCATGATCCGCTGGAAGCAGGCGAACATGGGCTTCAAGGATTTCGGCCTCACCTACGGCAACCCCGATTTCGTCAAGTATGCCGAAAGCTATGGCGCAATCGGCCACCGGGTGACCTCGTCCGAGCACCTCACCGATCTGCTCCAGCACTGCCTCGCCACGCCGGGGGTGCATCTGATCGATTGCCCGGTTGACTATACCGAGAACGACCAGATCCTGAACATCGACATCAAGCGGCTGTCGAAGGAGCTGTGATCATATGTTCCCCTCCCGCGCGCGGGAGG
>NZ_JAMNXL010000014.1 GCF_023653175.1 Erythrobacter sp.
AGCGAAGCGGAAAGCGGGACGAAGGCATGGTAGACGGTGGCCTCGCGCGCGGTCAGATCAGCGCCCTCGGTCAGCTCGGCCGGCAGCATCAGCGGATCGAAGGCACTGCGATCCTGGCCGCCGATGTCGCTGCCCGGGGTGACCAGCAGGCCGCGCGGCTTGCCCGCCTCGTCATGGTCGAAGCGCGGCAGATCCGGATCGAGGATCGTGACGACGCCATCCGGCCCGCGCACCGCGGCGGCTTCGCTGCGGGCGAAGTCGAAGGCGATGGCGAACTGGCTGGCGCGCAGGATCGGCATCGATCACTCGCCTCCCTTGCGATCAGCCTCGGCGATCAGCCGCGCCGCGAACCCGCCCTGGGCGAGCAGCTCTTCGAACGCCGAGGTGTCCATCGCCCCGATGATCTGGCTGAGCCGCGCCTGCACCTGCGACAGATCGCCAGCCTCGGCGATCAGCGCATCGACCGGCGCGAGCAGGGCGTCCATCTGCGGCTCCCAGTCGTTCAGGAACTCGTCGATGGTCGCATCGATCGCGTCACCATCCGGGTCAGTCTGCGAATTGAGGGCTGGCCGGTCGGGCCGATTGCCCCCCAGCGGCGATTTGAGAGGGTCTAAGACGCCTGTCTGCGGATTTTCAGGCGGCATCGCCCCCGGCGCGGGCTTGCGCGCGTTCTCGGGCTTTTTTCCGGCCCCTGCCAGCAGCGCCGTCACTTCGTCGTCCGAGAACGCCGGGAAGCTAGCCTTGATCACCGCCCGCGCCGGGCCTTCGCCCATCGCCCCGCTCTCCACCTGCGACACGATTTCGAGCAGCGAGCTGATCTGCGCGCCGTTCAATGCCAGCTTCTGGACCTCTGCCCCCAGCGGCGCGGCTCCGGCATCCGGCGTATCACCGTCAGCGGCATCGCCCTCGCCGGGCAGCGCTGCAGCATTGGCCGGGCGCAGCGCGGTGTCGGGCGATTTGGCAGCGGGCAGACCGGCGCGCTCGCGCATCTCCTCGCCATCGATCTGCACGCCCATGCCCGCCAGCTTCTCGGCGCTGCTGATCTCGACCGCGACATCGACCTCGTCCGGGCGGCCGATCTTGAGCCGGGGATAGGCCTTGCGCGGCCCATGGTTGAACATGACCATGGGCACGACGAGGTCGCGGTTCAGCGTCCCGGCCAGCATCATCGCATCGAAGTCTTCGATGTCGCCGCGCACCCCGTCATGCACCTGCGCCTGCCCGGAGCCGAGCCCGCCCGCCTTGGCATCGGTTGTGTTGGTCTGGCCGAGCACCGCCTTCGACAGCTGGTCATCGATGTACTCGGCCTGGCTGCGCCACAGATCGTTCGGCGCGGTCCCGGCCTTGCGGTCGACGAACTCGATCGACATGGTCTCGGGGAAGGCGGCGGCGGCGTCCGAGCCCAGCTCCAGCAGCGCGCGGTGCAGGATGTTCTTGTTCTCCTCGCTCTCGTTCGGGCCGTACTTGCCGATGCGCAGGGGGTGGCCGAAGCTTTCGAGGAAGGTCACCCAGTCCTTGATCGCGAAGTTCTTGAACATGTAGCCCCAGGCCGCGATCCGGGCGAGGCCGGAGCGGATCGGCAACCCGCTCTTGGACGGGTGGTAATGGGTGATGAACTTGCCTGCCGGCAGCGGGCTCGGTTCGCCCGCGCCACTCTCCCCGCCGCGCAGCAGCAGATCCGTGCCATTGACCCGGTCGAACTCGAAGAAGCGGGGATCGCGCCAGTGCAGCTTCGAGGGCTGCCAGAGGTCGGGCTTCATGTCCCAGACCATCTCGGTCGTGCTCACACCCTTGCCGATCGCGTCGAGCATGTCGAACAACTCAAGCTGGAGCATGTCGCGCTTCAGCCAGGTCTCGATCAGGGCCGCGTCCTTCTTCGCCTCGGCGCTGTCGTCGGCCGGCTCGACCTCGATCGGCAAGCGGGCGACCGCCAGCTTGCGGGTGCGCAGCACGGCGAGGTAGTGGAGATCCTTCTCCTCCATCTCCTCAGCCAGTTCATAATAGGCGACCGCATCGCCATCCTCGGCCTCGCGCAGCAGGCGGCCGAGGCGCTGCGGGGTGAGGCCCTGCGCCGGGTGGCCGGACTGGATGGTGCGCACGCTGGTACGCGCCGGGGCGGCCAGCTCGATGCCGAGGTTGTCGCGGGCGAGCGGGCGGCCATCGGGCATGATCAGGGCGGGCGGCTTGCTGGCCATCAGTCGTCTCCGAGAAGTTCGTGGCAGTCGCGGCAGATCGGGCCGATCATCTCGCGCTTGGGGAATTCATCGCCGCACTCCTCGCACAGGTGCAGACCGTCGAGGCTCTTCACCATGCGCCGCGCTCCTGAAAGCGGCTGCCGTTGGCGGCGCGGGACGAGATGTCGTCAGGGTGCTGCCAGCCTTCCTCACCGCGCTTCGGCCCGCCGGTGGCCTGCCCTTCGCGCGAGAAGCCGCGATATTCGTAGAGCGCGCCCGCCATCTCCATGGCTTGCGCCATGAGGGCATAGGCCCAGAACTCGTCTGCGTGGACGTCGCCATCGTTGACGATGCGGACGCCGCCGCTCTCCTCGCTGCCCAGCTTCTTGATCGCCATCAGATCGGCGCGGGTGATCGCGTCGGAACGGATGCGGATCTTGCGCTGCTGGAAAAGGCGCTGGAGACCGAACGCAAGGTCAACGCGGTTGGGGCCGACCAGTTGCACGCCGACGACGCGAGAGGCACCGTGCTTGCGCTGCTGGTCCTCGACCACCTTCTCGCCCATGCCGGTCTGGTCGATCCGCCATTGCACCATGCGGAAGCGCTTGAAGCTGTCGTCAAACCACGCGTCCTGGTGCGCGAACGTCTGGCCGGTCTCGCGGTAGCCATCGCGCTCCCACAGCACGTCGCCGATCTTCTCGCCCACAAGCTGGATCTGGCCATCGCGGCGGCGGGCCACGTCGCGGCCGCCATAGCACAACCCGCCCAGGTAGAGCTCGGGCAGGCCGGCATCCTGGCTTTCGCAGGCGAGGATGTCTTCAAGGCTGATCAGCGCGCCGCTGCCAAGGGCTGGGATGCAGTCGAGTTCCTCGGCCGCATCATCGCCATACACCGCACGGATATCGGCTTCCCACACCTCCTTCGGCGGCAGCTCGCTACCCTTGGTCTTCGTAACCAGAGCCACGCGCTCGTAGAGACCGTCCGCCATGGCATCGGCGAACGTGATCTTGAGCGGCGTGCCGCGCCGCTTGCCGCCGCGGATCTCCTCGAGCAGCACGTTGAAGGGATTGCTCACGCCGTCATGGGTGGAGATCACCACGATCTGGCCACCCCAGATCAGCAGCGCCATCGCCGATTTGAGCACCTCGTTCACGTTCTTGTGGAACGCCGCCTCATCGATGATGACGATGCCCTGCTTACCGCGCAGCGCGCGCGGGACGGATGGCAGGGCGGTGATGCGGAAGCCCGAGGCGAAGCGGATGCTGAAGGCCTTGACGCCCTGCTCCCTGCCATTGTCGTCGACGTAGAGGACTTCTTCTTCCTGCAGCTCCCCTGCGATCAGGCCGAAGGCGCGCGCCCACATCGCGCAGACCTCGATGAATTCGAGGGTCATGTCCTTGTCGTAGCCCATGTACCAGACGTTCTGGCCACCGGCCTCGACGCTGCTGGCGGCCTTCAGCGCGGCGAACGCTGCCACGCCCCAGGTGAGCCCGATGCGCCGGCTCTTCTCGATGACGAGGAGCGCGGTACCGGCAAACAGCAGATCGACGGTGCGCTGCTGGTAGCCGAGCAGCAGGTCGCCCTTGGGCAAGCGCATGATCGCTGCCTCGGCCGCCGCGCGCTCGCCCTGGATTTCGCGGGCACGAATGGCCGCGTCGCGCGCCGCCTGATCTTCAGGGGACAGCTTCACGCGTCGCTCCCCAGCACGGCCTTGCGGATCGCATCGACCGTGTCTTTCGAAAGGCCCTTGGCCCGGGCTGCGCTGGTGGCCTTGTCGGCGCTGGCCAACCGCTCCTTTTCGGCCGCGCGCTGTTCGGCCTTGGCGATCACATCCTGCTCGGTTTTGCGCATAAGGGCGACGTTGCGCAGCGCCTCCGAGAACTCCTTGGCTTCCTTTGGCGTGAGCAGGATGCCTTCGCCCTCGCGCTCGGCCAGCATCAGCTTGAACATGTTGGCCTGCAGCAGCTGCGCGTTCATGTCGAGCAGCTGGTTGCCGGTCTTGCTCCCGGCCTCCCGCGCCAGCGCCTCGGCATAGATCTGGGTTTCGCGCAAATCGGCCGAGACTTCGGCGAGCCCGCGCACGTGGCGGCCCAGCGCCGATCGGCTCGGCACGCGGTCCTCGCCAACAACCTTCATCAGGGCGGCGCGGATCTCGTCGATCGTGAAACCCTTGTCGATGCGCAGCTGGGCGATCAGCTCGCGGATCTCGGGATCGAGCCGGTCGATCGTCGACGGCGTCGTCTTCTTCAGCGCTGCCCTGCGCCGGGCTTCCTTGGCTGCGCGTGAGGAGGCCACCGGATCACGCCTCCCTGCCGTCAATCGCGGCGACGCCGGCGATGCGGCTGCGGCCGCGCGCGATATCGTGCCCGCGCTCGGTCAGGGTGGCGACGATCATCCCGCTGCTCATCCGGAGGTCCAGCACGTGGAGCGCGCCTTGCGCCTGCAGCCAGAAGAGCAACTCGCGCATGCGATCCCGGCTCACCACGTGGGACATGGCATTGAGCGCCTCGCACAGGGCAGCATCGTTGGCCGAGCCGCTGGGCTGGTCCGCCAGCAGCTGGAGCACCTCGAGGCGCTGGATGGTGAGCAGCTGGGCAGCTGCTGCGGCGGCGAGGCTCATGCGTTCATCCCCTTCTCGACGATCGTCTTGTAGATGAGGTCGAGCTGCTTGGTGGTGGCCTTCGCCAGCGCGCCGCGCTCGGCCGCTTCCTCGCGGATCGTGGCGATATCCTCGGCCATCTTGTCCATCTTGCGGCCCTGTGCGCGCAGCTGCTTTTCAAGCCGCTCGATGTCGGATGCCTTCGCATAGTGGCCCTCGATCTTCTCGACGCGGTCCTCGATCTGGTCGACCTGCGAGCGCATGCCGGACAGTTCGGTATCGAACGAGTTGAGGCGGTCATCGAGGCTGCCGGTGGTGACAGGGTTGGCCGCACCGCCCTTCCAGCCCAGCCAGATCACGGTGCTGATGCCGGCCAGAATGAAGAGGATGATCACAATCTCGATCGGGTTGGAAATCACTTGTCGTCTCCCTGGGACGGGCCGCGGCCGATCGTCGATCGGGCCTTGTCGAAGATGTCGGTAACGAAGCTGCGGACCTGCTCGCCGAACAGCTCGATGAGCGAGTATCCGGAGAAGCCCATCCCGATCGAAACCACGAAAGCGTAGAGCCAGCTCGGGCGGCTTTCGACGATCCACAGGAGCACCACGATCAGCATGATCGCGGTCACTGCGGCAAAGCTGGACCAGCCCAACTGCGCCTCGGTGCGGCGGGCGAGCAGGCGCGAGAGGCCAATGCCGAGCACGGCGAAGAGGCAGGTGACGACGGGCACAGGCACGCCGCCGAGGTCGACCAGGAACATCTGGCCAAGCGCGGGCGCTGGCGGCGGGGCCACGCTCACCGCTGCCATCGTCGGCAGCCAGCCGATCAGGAAATCGCGGAAAGACAGGTCAGTCATCTGTCCGCTTTCCAGCACAGGCTTTTTCGAAGCGCATCATCATCCCGCTCCATCAAGCGAGGCCTTGATCGCAGCGGCCCATGCGCTTTGCCCGGGAGCGTTCATGTGCGTGAGGTCAACCGGGTTGAGGTACGATGTCGCAGCGGTCGTGGTGGCGACCTGGAACGTCACGGCGCTGATCGTCTTGGCCGTGGTTGCTCCGGCGTCGATCAGCCATTGGGTCGTGTCGAAATGGCGCGGAGCAATGGACGCCATGAGACGGCGCAGCATGCGTGTGTGATCAAGGAAGCCGTAACTGGCCGCCTCGCTCGACGCGAATCCCGGATTGCTGTCAGTCGTCGGCAGCATCGCCTGAACGGGCGGCGGGCTTAACCAGAGCTGGGTCCCGCCGAAGCGCGAAACATATTCGACAGCGGCGCTCAAGGCGTTGGCAAGGCCCGGATAATCGTTCGATGATCGGTCGTTGTAGAAGCACACGAAAACGTTGTCGCCGCCCAGCAAGGTCGCCAGCGGAGGGGCCGCCGCCGCACTGCTCCCAGCAACAAAGCCGGTCAGGACAGTAACCTCCGAACCCGGTGGCACAGAGCGCGCCGAGGCAATCGGGTCCATGGCCGAGATTGTATATGAGAAGCTCGACTGATCTCCCGTGCGGGTTAGGTTGCAGCGCACACCTTGAACCATGACCTGAGTCGAATTGGTCATCGAAGCGGGTGGGCGGAGCATGTCGTTCGCCAGCGTGCATGTCGCCGTGCCGCTGATTGGAATTTGGCCGCCCGCGATATCGATGGTGGTTTTCTTGAGCCCCATTCGGACTTCGACAAACCCTATAAAGGGCTGCCCGCCGAGAGCCTGCATGTACACATCGTCAGTCGGGTGGAGCGCTTGGAATTCGTCGAAGAAGCCGTTCGTTATGGTGCCGTTACTTTCACCCCACACGCATTTGGAGCGTCTCGAACCTGCGTCCGCTTCCAGCGCCACAACCTTCGCGGCGAGGTCGGATTGCACGGCGAACTTCTCGACCCGATAGGGGGTTTCCAAGATCCGATTGACGAAGGCGACCGACTTCGTGTTCGCGGGAAGGTTCGGAACGCCGCCATTGCCGATCACGGTGGCCACGTCCTGCGGGGTGGTGTTGCCGGTCACAAAAGACCCGGTCACAGCCCCAGCAAGATCAGCGCCGCTGAAGCACACCAGGCCTGCAAAAGTGGCGCCGGAATTGAACGTACCCGCCGTCACCTTCACCATTTCGCCCGCAGCCGCATCGACGTTCACGACGAAGTAGCGGAAGTCCGCGTTGTCGGTGATGGCGCCGGTCGTTCGATTAACGATCCGTCCGTTGACATAAGACGGCGAGACGGGTGCGTAGGCCGACAGCGCCGACTGCATTTCGGGCACAAATACATTCTGCGCTTCTTGCCCGGCGAGACGCTCGGCAATGCGATCAACGACACGCCGGACGCGGAAGGTCGGAGAGAAAACAGCGATCTGGAAGTTTGCCAATACCGTCGCGGTCGCGGCCGGCGCATCGAGGCGCTGGGTCTGGCGGTCGATATTGACGTTCGCGCCGATGTACTCCTGGCCGATCACCACACCGCTGCCATTCAAATAGACAGCTGCCGCCACCGCGGGGATAGGCGTGTTAAGCTGGAAGGTCAGCTCGATGATCGGTTTGCCCGCCTCATCCCGCACATCATCAGCGGAGATCGTATAGCTATGGTAGGCCCAAGCCGGTTGCGCGACCTCTAGTCCGTTGTCCTGCCGCCTATAAAAGCCGGTCGTGGTGCTGGTCCAGGTGCCTGCGACAAACTCCGATAGCGTGCTATTGATCATCGCGCGGTCGGAGGCGATGTCGTCGGCGATGGCCTGCGCCGTTTCGGCCCAACCCTTCGCGCTTTTCGTTCCAGCACCCCCCGGTTCGGGACCTTCCACCCATGCCTGCGCAGCTACGACCGCTTGCTGGGCAAGCAGGCGCGCGCTTCGCGCCAGCTCCTCGAACTGCTCCCAGCTGCCTGCTCCTGATGCATCCAGCTTCCGGTACCAGCCATTGAGAGCAGGCGTCGGGTCGGAGAACACGAGTGCCACGCTGTCGGCCGCATGAGCGAGGTCGGCGTCGAGGGCAGCCTTGTTCGCCTTGGTGAGGTTGGCGGCGATCAGCTTGGTCAGCAGCTTCTCGAAGGGGACAGCCTGCAACGGGCCACCCGGCGAGAAGACGACTGAATGCAGGTCCTCGGGAACCTCGGACAGGGTGGGCAACTCATCGGGGCTGATGGTGCGCAGATCAGTCATGCGAGGACGTCCTTCAACAGCTCGATCTGATTGGCGGAGAGAGTGATCTTCTGCTCACTGAAGGCGCGGCCCGCCTGCCGGATGATCAGTGCCCCGGCTTCAACCTTGACGATCGTCATGTCCGAAAAGGCATTGTGCCCGAGGTTGTGGGTGCCGGGCTTCATTCGGCGGGTTCCTCGGGGCTGAAACGGACGGCAGACTGGGCGATCACCCAGTCGATCAGGCGATCGTGGTTGTGCGCGTCGCGGCTAGCCTGCTCAGCCTGGTCGATCGTCAGGCAGACGAACTGCGAGGGGCAGAGCGGCTGCGGTGTCAGGTCTCGGGCGGCGCGAAGGTCTTGATCCGCGGGCGCTCCAGCAGCTCGGCCGGCGGCGTCGCGGGTGCCGGGCAGACCAGCTGGGTCGGCACGGCCGGGATCGACTGCGGCTCCTCGCGCCCGCAGGCGGTCAAAGCGAAGGCGCAGAGCAGCATGATCGCTGCGAAGATCGGCGAGAGTCGCATCGGTGATTTTCTCCTGGTCGGCTTTCACGCGCGCGGCGTTGGCTTCGGCCTGGCGCTGGGCCTCGGCGCTGGCGTCGATGAAGTTGCTGATGGTGCCGAGGTGGGCGAGCTGGGCGGCCTCGACCAGCTGCTGGCTTTGCTCGAGCAGCGCGCTCATTCGGGGCTGAAGGATGAAATGGTGGAAGGCACCGAACAGCGCCAGCGCCGTGACGGCAAGGTTCCGCCAGTCGGCCAGCAGCCACTTGCCCGCCACTGAGAGGCCCGTCAGGAGCCTCTGAAGCGCGCCCGAGAAGAACAGCCCGATCAGGTTCCAGGGGATCATGCCGCACCCGCCTTGCGCAGCGCGGCGCGGACCTCATCGCGGATGTCGATCGACCGCGCGCTGCGCCAGTCGATCGTGCCGTTCGGGCGGACGCGCTCGTACATCAGGACAACCCCGTCGCCCGACCAGCGCCCGTCGAAGAACAGGTCGCGCTCGGCCTTGCGGCGGTCAATGATCTCGCGCGGGCGGGACCAGTGCAGGAACTCGGTCCACGCCTTGTCGCGGCGGCCGAGGAGGAAGGATTGCACCCAGTCGGCCTGCCCGATCGCGCCGGTGTTCCAGTGGAAGGAGAGCGCGGCGGTCCGCTGCGCCTCGGTCAGCGCGCGCCCCCTGAAGGCGGCGATCACCTCGGGGAGGTACTTGGTGCGCAGCAGCCATTCATAGACCTCGATCGCGCGCACGATGGTGGAGCGCTTGCCGCGATAGCGGCCGACCAGATGGCCGCTCTTGTCGGTGACACCGAAGCCCCACGTCCAGACGTTGACGCTGTCGAGGTAGGCTTCGAGCACAAGCCCTTCATGCTCGGCTATTTCGAGGAGCGTGCGTTCGGAAAGAGGGGGCTGGGTCATACCCCGCGACTAACGGGGGAGTGCGGCAGGCCGTTACCTCCGCGGGCGGAGCAAGCCTGCTAGAAGAGCCGCGGCTGCGCCTCGTCCTCGCGCCAGCGCTTCAGGATCTCATAGACCTGCGCCTCACGGATTTTCAAGTGACGTGCGATTTCCCGGCGCGTCATCGTGCCGGAGTCGTCGAGCTGCTTGACAGCGTGGTGCAACACGGCGCGCACCGGGATCGAGACATGGGTGCTCCACATCGCATCGCACAGCACGCGCGCCAGCTCCTCGCCGATCGCCTCGGCAATGCGCGGTTCGCGCGCCGGGTCCTTGGGAATGTAGACCCGCTCGCCCCGGAACGCGCAGCCGAATTCGAGCGCCGCCCGGGTCCCAATCACCCCGGCGATCTCGTCGAGCACGCGCGAGCCGGTCGAGACGAGCGCTTCGGTCACCGGGGCTTGCCTGCCGCGCCCCAGGGGTTGTTGCATTTGCCCCGCGGCCCCGGGTTGGAGCGATAGGGCCGGAGCGGCACGAGAACCGGAGCCTTGGCGGTCACCGGCTTGCCGGCGACGTCGGCGAGCAGCTCCTGGCACAGCCGCGCCATGCCGATGCTCTCGGGGCGGCGCGACAGCGCGAACTGGATGGCGTTGTCGCGGTCCATCAGCCTTCGCCCTGCTCGGCCGGGGCGGCGGTGATGGTGGCCTGCGCCAGCGGGAGGGGGTGTTCGCAGTGCGAGCACTCGGCCGTCATGCGGCCGACGATCCAGCCCTTGTTGCCGCACTGCGGGCAGCGGTTGGTCTCGCCCTCGTGGTAGCACAGCGGGGCGATCCGCTCGAAGGAGGTGCGGGCGTTCATGACATCACCTCGCTCGCCCCGAAGAACTCGGTCCGCATCGAGTGGGGAAGCAAGGTCCGAAGGATGATGGAGAAGGCCCCGTGCGTGGCGGTCAGCAGGCCGAAGCCAGCATGGCCTGGGGCGACGTCGAACCACTCGGGCGCGTTCATGCCGCACCGCCGGCGGCGCGCAGCTTCGCGCCGAGCTGCTGGGCGAGGCTCTGATAGGCCTCGGCCCCCATCGGCCCTTCGCCACCCAGCTCGACGCCGCACAGCCGCCATGCGGCGACGTTGAGCGTCCAGTCCGGCCGCGCCTCGCCCGCCTTCACCAGCTTGGCGAGGATCGCCTCGCACAGCCCCTCGTTGAGCTTCAGCACCGAGAGGTTGTTGCCCTTGGCATCGAGCTGCGCCCAGCCATCCTTCTCGGCCATTTTCTTCAGTGCCTCGATCAGCTTGAAGCCATCGGATTGCTTGGCCCAGACCAACCGCTCGCACCCGATCTGGCGCTTGGCGAAGGCCTCCAGCGCCTTCTCGTCACGGCTGCGCACCGCGCCGAGGTAGTAGAGCGAGATCCACAGCGCCCGCGCCTTCCGGGCCATCGGGTTCTGGGCAACGCCCTTGCCGGTGGCCTTGGGCAGCGGCTTCCAGCCCAGCGCCTGGAACCGGCCGAGCACCTTTTCGAGCTGGTGCTCGGTGCAGTGCTTTGCCGAATCGTGGCCGGTCTCCTGCATCAGGATCTGGCGATAGTCGTCCTCGTCGAGGTTCAGCGCCTTGCGGGCGACGTGGACCTTTCCGACCATGGAGTTGCGCCGCCGGACGCGGGGATCGAGGTGAGCGGGCCGCGCAGGCGCGGTCGATGCGAGGGACAGGGCCATCAGGCGTCTCCCGTGATAGCGGCCACGCCGATCGCGACGATCGCAAAGAGGCCGAGGGTGATGATCATTCCGATCGCTTCGGACCGGGCGGTGCCGGGACCGCGCGCGGCATCAAGCTCGCGCGCGGTCTGGCGGTAGAGGTCGAGGAGGCGGGTCACTGCCCTGTCCTCGAATTCTGCGCCCACGCCTTCTTCAGGTGCTGCAGCGTCACCGCCGTGCCCTGCGTCACGGCCATCAGATGCGCGACCTCCAGCGCGAAGGTGGCACCGCGCAGCGCGCCCGGCTTGCTCGCCATCTCGCGCACCGCGGCGATCATCTTCTCGTCCGTGATGCCCCATGCCGCCGCGAGCGCCTCGGCATCGCCGTCCACTGCGCGCGGGCGGGTGAGGTTGAGACCGATCCGGCTGAAGATCTGCGCGAAGTCTGCCGCGCGGCTCACGCCGTAGATCGACTGCTGCACCCGCTCGTTACCCATCAGGGCGATGCCGACGCCGGTCTCGTCGTGCCAGCTGCGGATTTCCTCGAGCGCCTTGATCGACAGGTGCTGCGCCTCATCGATCATGATCACGGCGTGGCGCAGATCGCGGACCTTGTCGCAGATCATCTCGGACAGGTGCGCGGGCGAGCCGACCGCCTGCTTTTCCCCGAGCGACCGCAGCACCCGCTGCTGCATCGGCATGATCCCGCTGGTCGAGGCGGTCATGGTTGCCATGAAGCTGTTGTGGTTGTCGCGGCGGAACTTCTGCGCGGTCTCGGTCTTGCCGAGGCCGGCGCCGGTGACGATCAGCACCAGGCGACCGCGCTGCGCCCACTGCAGGTAACGGGTGATCGCCGCGCTGGTGGGCGTCTCGAAGTATCCCGGCTTCTCCGGGAGATCGGCGACCAGCTCGGACTGCGAGGCCAGCGTCTGGCGGTAAGCGGCGATCATGTCGGCGTACTTCTTGCGGTTCCCCGCATAGCCCTTCACGCCGAGCAGGTTGCTGACCGTGCCGTGCGCAATGCCGGTCCAGCTGGCGATCTCCGTGAAGCTCGCGCCGGTGTCCGCGCGGTGCGCCTTCAACCACTCGATCTGCTCTTCGATGAAGCGGTCCTCGGGCGTCATCTCGCCCTGCTGCTCCATCACCCCGGTGAGGGTTTCCTGTGCTCTGGTCGCCATGTATGTGTCCTTTCGTTCCTTCAGTGGGACGATGCGCGGGGGTGATTGGCGTCGGTCCCGCGCATCACTTCATCAGTCGACAATCCTCAGGCGCGCTGCGCCCAGGGCTGCGATGATCTCTTCTTCACCCGCGTCCGGCACGGCGGCGGGCCGCGGCTTCAGCGCGGCCGAGCCGACCGTCGCGCGGTGGCGGACGGGGCTGATGATGTTGGTTTCGGGCCGTGGCGGCGCTTCGATCTGGATCTGCGCTGCGGCGATCTCGGACGCATCGAGGGTGCGCTCGGCATCCAGTGCGGCGCGGACCGTGCGGCGGGCTTCCTTGCGGCGCTTGCCCGTCTCGATCGCCTGCGCCTGGTCGAAGAATCCGCGATCCTCGATCAGCTCGGCCTGGGCGATGTACTGCCCCGCCTTGTCGTAGACATGGACCTCGCGGTGCAGGTTGGTGGGATCAAAGCGAACGGTGACCGGCGCGCCGAGATGCTCCAGACAGGCGGGCGAGTAGTACCGGTTGCCGTAGAGCTTGACCTCACCCGTGCGGCTGTCGAGGCGCATGGGCTGCGAGCCGAGCAGCGCCATCCGCAGCTGGGTCTCATTCGCTTTCCGGATGTCGGAGACGGCGTAGCTCTCGGCGAAGGTGATATCGCAGCTGCGGCCCTTGCAGGCCCCGCCCTTCCGGCCGAGGCGCGCGTTGTAGCGGGCGATGCCCTGCGCCACGATCTGCTCGAACTCGGCCCAAGGCACCGCGCGGGCACCGTAGTTCGCGGGCTTCTTCATCGGGCTGTTGCCGGTGTAGGCACCGGCGCACTCAGGGCCGCGGGCGATATGGTCGGCCAGCTCGCGGAACGCGCGTTCGATCGGCTTCGACTGGCCGTGGTAGATCTGGGCGAAGCGAACCTCGATCTGCAGCGAGACGAGAAGGCCAGCGGGTTCCTCGGGATTGACCTTGTAACGGTACCGCGTCTCGGCCCCTGCGGTCAGCGCCTTCGAGGCGAAGGTGCGGCTGTTGTCGAGCAGGCAGACCTTGGGGATGCCGAAGTTGCGGAACATGTCCGCGAAGGCGAGCCGGGTGGCATAGACGTTCTCGGAGAGATCGAGGTGCCAGCCAAGGAACTTGCGGCTGTAGACGTCTTGGATCGCGATCAGCGTCGGCCGCACCCGCTTGGCCGGATCGTTCGGGTGCTCGACGAACACGTCGAAGACATGGCCGTCGATGTTTACCACCTGCATCGCGTGCAGGCTTTCGACCGACCGGCGCGCGTCGGGGATGTGGCGTTCGAGCGCCTCGGTGCCCTTGCGCGCCATGATCTGGACCGAGCGCGGCACCTCGCGCTGCAGCCGCCGTAGCAGCGTGCGCGGGGACGGCAGGGCAACGCCGCGATCCCGGGCGATCTCCTCGATCCGCAGCATGCATGCCGAGAAGGGCGGCTCCTCGGGCCGCAGCCAATTGCTCTTCAGCTGCTCCCACAGTTGGGGGTCGATCTCGGCCTTCTTGCCGCCGCCCTTGCGATTGGTGGCCAGCGCCGGGAGCCAGTCGCCGCGCGGAACGCCGCGGATTTCCTTCAGCCATTCGTAGATTGTCGAAGCGCCGAGGCCTTGCGCGATCGCGGCCCGCGCGACGGCTGCGGTCTTGGTAGCCCCGGCGCCGCAGTGAAGCTCGATCTCGTTGATGATGGCGAGGCGCTGCTGGGCCTCGGCCTTCGCGCTTGCCTTCTGCGCGTCGAATCGCGCCCACAGCACGGCGCTGGCGGTTGGCTCTTCCTTGGGCTGGAGGCACTCGTAGCCGCGGCGGGCGAGATCGGCCTGCGCTTCTGCCGGCAGGAGGCTGAAGTGGTATTCGTTCCCGCCGCCGCGCCCCTGCCGCGCGCGGACCAGCAGCTTGCGATCAGCGCTGAGGCGCGAGGCCCAGCGTTCATTCTGGGCGCGGCGGTTGATCGAGCGCTTGTCGCCCGGCAGGCCCGCAAGGCAGAGCGCCTCCAGCTCCGACGCGGTGAACCATGCCTGGGAGAGATCAGCCTCATGCAGCGCAGCGGTAGGCCGCGAAGAACGTTCGGCCTGAGGGGCATTGGTCGAGGATTGGCGAATCGCCTTCACTGTTGGCCTTTCCGGTGTTCGTGAATCGGCCGCGCGCGGGCCTCCAGCTCGCGGATCTCGCGCTTGTCCTGCTCGACCCGCTGGCGCAGCTGCCCGATGCGGGCGATCTCGGTCTCGGCCCCGATCAGCAGGGAGACGCCCCACTCGCCCATCACGTCTCGCACGAGGTCTTGCCGGCCGGTGACGATCACCAGCGCCGCGAGGCGGGTAAAGGGCACGCGGTGATCCTCGCGTGCGGGGCTCGAATAGGCATCGAGCATCGACTTGGAGACATCCTCGTCGAGCAGTTCGCTCATCGCCGCCGCGATCGCATACCGGCTACGGCCATCGCTCGCGATGATCGTGCCCACGAGCGCGTTGACGCGCCGCTCATACCCCGCAAGCGCCCCTTCCCCGCGCGCCGGGACGGGCACGTTCCAGTCAAAGCCGAGCTGTCCGGGATGGGCCTTAGCCTTGGGCATTGGCCCTCCGCAGCGAGCAGAAGCGGCTCTTGCAGGACTCCGCCTCGGGCTTGGTGATGCGCATCTCGCACTGCTCGCACCACGCCTTGCCGTCAGGGACGAGCCGATCGGGCTTGAAGGTGAACGGCTGCGGCGCTGCCGGCGGCGGGGCGGGAGGTGGCGGGGCTGTGACCGTCTCCGGCACTCTCCCGTAGACGAGGTCCAGCTCGCGCTTGAGCACCTGCGCACTCGCACGGCCATAGCTCAGCTTGGGGTCATCGGCCCGCGCGCGCAGGATAAGTCCACGCCACTGCGATTGCCCGCGGCGACGAAGCAGCGAGGCGAGGCCGGCGGTGTCGCCATTGGCGCAGAGGGCGACGATGCCGGGGAAGATGGTCCCCGCGTAGTGGATCACCTCGCCATCGAAGGCGCAGGCGAGGATACGCAGCGCCTGCACGGTGACCTCGGGGCCGTACTGCCGCCAAGCGCGCTCGATGCCGCCGATGTTGGCGATCATGCCGGGCCGCCACGCGACCGAGGTCAGATGCGGTGCGATGCTCAGCCCGGCAGCGGTGATCGCCTGCGCGATGGCGATGGCTTCCTCCTCGCCGCTGGCGATCGCGGCGCGAAACAGCTCCAGCGCGGTCAGCGGGCGGCGGTTCTGGTTGAGCTGGACGAAGCTCGCGGCCTCCTCCTCGGCCCCGTCGCATTCGACCAGGACGCACGGCAGCGCCTCGATATCGCCGCGCAGGCGAGCGGCTTCCAGGCGGTGCTGCCCGTCGATCACGAACAGCGATGCACCATCATCGCGCGCCGAGACCACGAGGGGCTGACACAGCCCCCAATGCCAGCGCTGGGCGATCTCGCGGATCAGCTTCTGGCTGGCGCGGTTCTCGATGCTGCGCTGGTAGCTCGGGTCGATCGACAGCTCGTCGATCGGCACGATCTCCAGCACCGGAACGGTGCCACGCTGGGGCTCGAAGCTGGTGGCTGCGACCGTCTCGACCATCGCTCAGTTCCTCATCATCCAGCGCGCATCGAAGTCGTCGAAGCGGGGAGCAGCGGGTTGGTCGGGGATCAGCGGGATCGGCGGGAGCGCCGACCGGATGCCGCGGCGGGCCATCTTCGCGCGGTGGCGCTCGCGCACCTCGACCGCCTTCATGTGGGCCTCAGCCTCGATCGGCGTGACGCCGAGCTCCATCGCGAGCTCCATCACCTTGCGGTGGTGGCGGCAGTACTCGGCATGGCTGGCGAACCGGGGCATCAGCGGTGTCCTCCTGCTTGGCGGACGAGGTTGCCGAACCGACGGCTCTGCGCGCGGAAGCGCTTTTCCTGCCGGGTCTCACGGGCCTCGTCCTCGAAAAGACGCTGTTCAATGTTGCGGACGGTGCGCGCGCTGATGCCAAGCCTGCAGGCAATCTGCTCGCGCGGAACCCCCTGCTCGTGCAGAACCTCGATCGCGCGTTCGGTGGAGGTGGGGCGGCCCATCAGTCCTGCCCCCCGATGCTGACAACCTGAAGCGGAGCACCGTCGGGCGCGCGCGGGATCGCAACCGGCACCAGCACCTCGATCGCGCGGGTGCGACCGGGCAGCACACGGATTGCCCCGCGCTCCTGCAGCCCGCGAACCGTTTCCCAGGTGCGGCCCTTGCTCTTCGGGCTGCAGCCCATCCCGACGGCAATCTCCCGCAGGCAGGGCGAATAGCCCTTGGCTTGCTGGAAACCGGCGATGAAGCGCAGCGCGTCCATCTGGCGCGGGGTGAGGCCGATCATCGCGCGGCCCTTCGCTCGGGGCGGCGCAGCCGCGCGGTCAGCGCCTGGCGCTGTTGGATGCGGCGGATCGCGGGGAACCGGTCGAGCCCGGTATCCCGCATCTCGCGCGCGATCGCTTCCTCCGAAGGCAGGCGGCTCACCGGAACACCTCCAGCGTGATGCGAGCGATCTCGACCAGCTTGCCGATCCACCAGATCACGCCGGGCGCGATCATCACCGCAGCCGCGAGGCCGAGCGCCAGCTCGGTCAGGCTGAAGCGGATCTCGCCCTCGTCATCATCAGGCATGTGGGGCATCAGAGCACCTCCTCAAGCAGCAGGATTTCGGAATTGCGGTGGAGCGGCGGCAGCCAGATCGTGCGCGTCTGGCCCGCAATCGTCGGGCGCTTCACGTCCCAGATGATCCAGCAGTAGTCCGTCATGCCGCCGCTGAAGGCGCGCTTGCCCATCCGGGCGATCATGTCGCCCGGCGGCATCGAGGGCCGCTGGCACAGGTGAAGCACCGCCTGCGGCGGGTGATCGGTGAACAGCTGGTACCGCGCCTGACTGGCGAGCCACTTGCTCGGCATCAGGATGCAGACCCGGCGCGAGGAGAGGGTCAGCGCATGCCGCGCAAACGACTCTGCGATGCCCTTCACATAGCTGTAAGGCGGGTTGCAGATGATGCTGCAGGGCGCGGGTGCGGCGGTCTTTTCGAGGAAGTCGCCCGAGCGCCAATGCACACGCCTCAGATCGGCGAAGCTCTCACCGTCGAAGTTCGCCCAGGCGAAGTTGTCGACGAGGTCGGAACCCCAGACTTCGAGGCCGCTGTAGAACGCCGCCTGCAGCGTGTTGCCCATGCCGCAGCACGGATCCCAGATCGCGAGGCCCTCCTCACGCTCAAGCGCGAATCCGCCCAGCACCAGCGCCAGCTGCTCGGCGCACCAGTGCTCGTCGACATACCAGTCGAGCGGGTGGCGCTTCGCGTGCCGGCCGGAGGAGATTTCGCCCCTCATACGCCGTTCCAATCGGCGCAGAACTTGGCAAGCGCGGCGATCAACTGGCCGAGCTGCTCAGCCTCTTCGACGAAGCTGTTCCCGTGCTCCATGAAGCTCGCCTGCTCAATCTCGGCAGCGCGCATCAGGCCTTCGACCAGCGGCACGATCACGTCATTTTCGCCGAACGGCCACAACGGAAGCTGTGCACCTTCCTTGGCGAAATTCGCCAGTGTCGCAGTCGCTTCTGTCAGCGATACGACGGCGAGGAATGCGCTCTCCTTTTGAAGCGAGAGGTCCATCACAGCTTGCCTTCCTTGGCCATCTGCCAAGCGATGGTGCCCTCTTCGAACTCGCTGGGATCGCGCGGCAGCCCGATCTCGGCGATCAGCTGATCGCGAAGTTGCTTCTTCATATCGACCGTCAGCATGGCGGCGATGCGCGGCAGCTGCTCGCGCTGCTGCGGGATGGTGAGCCGCTTCCAGTTGCTCTCGACCGCGAAGACGAACTTCATGTGCGCGACCGGCTCGACCTTCGCCGCGAACTCGTCGGCGCCCGCCGCGATCTTCGCGTCGTCCACCCCGATCTCGGGATTGGCGAGCAAGGCCTCGATCACGCGGCGGCGCACCGCCTCGCTCTTCAGGCGGGTCAGCTCCTTCAGCTGGCTGCCGTTCTCGCCCACCACCGGGTGCTTTGCGAGCGCCTCGGCGAGGTCGGGAAACGGCTCGACCACGAGGCGGAAAATCGCAAGATCGTTGTGGATCGTGCGCCGCGACATGCCGAGCGCTTCGCCGACCGATTCCTCCCACCCGTATACGTGTGCAATCTTTGCACACGTATCTTCAACCTCGTCCCGCAGGGCAGCTTCAGCACCCTCTTCTTGGTGCCTCACACGATCCCAGCGGGCCTTGATCGCCAGCTGGTGCTGGCCAAGATTGCCATGCTCGCGGGCGATCCGCTCCTGCGCGGCGGTCACCAGCGCGGCGGTGAACTTCGCCCGCTCTATCGGGCCCAGCGGGCGGCGATGCAGGTTCTCCGAGGACTCGAGGTCCTTCATGTCCTCGGGCTTGCCCGAGACCTCGATCGCGAAGACCGTCATGCCTTCGATGCGCGCGCCCATCAGGCGGTGCATGCCGGTCACCAGCTTCCACGGCAGATCGGCGTTGCCGGGATTGGCGCGGACCTTGATCGGATCGCGCTGCCCGTCGACCGCCATCAACCGGCCAAGGGCAACCGCCTTGTCCTCGTGGTAGAACCCGGTGCGCCCGGTCTCGTCGACATGGAGCGGCGACAGCTCGATCAGATTGGCGTCGCGCAGGAGAGTGCCGTTGTTCATGCGGCGTCCCCATATTTCGAGCCGTCACATAGCGATTGGCCGCTCGTCGGCGTCGGGTTAGTTCTCTGGCTCCCACTGGAGGAGAACAACCCATGTCGAAGTCCGATACCCAGCGCATCGAGGAACTGCAGGACCACGTCTACGCCCTCCAGCAGCTCCTTCTCTCGCACATCCTTGCTTTCGACGCCGTCGACCGCGAGGCCACCGACGCAACCTTCGATATCGCCCGGAGCCAGTCCGATGCCGCGCTCGCCGACCGGCGCGTTCTCGTCACGCTCCGCATTGAGGCCATGATCGAGGACCTGAAGAAGGCCCGCGACTGACGTCCCGACATCGGCGAGCGCCAGCCGCAGCTTGATCCTGCGGATCGCCGCGCGCGCCCCTTCGATCGAAGCCATGCCGCCATCCGCAGGAAGGTCCGACCCGTTCGTTTCGGGACGGTGGCGCTCGCCCGAAATCTCTCCCGGCGCGATCGCCGCCACCTTCGCTGCCCCCACCGAAGCGAAACCGGCGTCTGCCGGGCGTTCAAATACGCCGTCGGCCGAGACCTTGAACCGAAAGCGATTTTCTTTGGAGCCGAGATATGATGCCGGATCACCTTTCGCCCGCGCATCGCGCATGGCGCGAACAGCAGCCTTGGCCGCTGCGGGATCGGCAAAGCCGAAGTCGTGATGCCCATCATCCGGCAGATCGTGGAGCGTCATCATGCCGCCACCGCCTTGCCGCGGCCGGAGAGCCGCTTGGCGTCCTCGGCCTCGATCTTGTTCAGCTCGCGGTAGAGCGCCTCGATCGAATGCAGGTTGGCCCCCGGGGGATTCGGGTTCCGAGGCGTCTTCCGCCACTTGAAGAATGTGTCCGGGGAGATGCCGGCGCGGCGGCAGAGCTCGGCGATGGAAATCCGGGAGGCTTTCGCCCGCCGCTCGATTTCCCTGACGATCGATTGCTGTTCCATATTCGGTTGCGTAGCGAATATATCTACGCTTTGCAACGTAGATATTTCCGCTCTGCTATACGCTGTCCGCTTGGTAGCTCGATCCCGTGTCGGGGTTAGAGGATGATATTGCGCTGATCCGCGCCTTGGTGGATTATGCGGGGGTCTCCGCAGCTGAGGTTGCACGCAAGGCGAAGGTTAGCCCCCGAACCATTCAGCGCATGAAGGGGGGCAACCCCGACTCTCGGCTCAGTGCTCCCACACTCGATGGTCTTCGTTCGGCATATCCCGCGTTCCCTGGCTGGACCCGGGTCGGGGCCGCTGCCCTCGCAAGTTACGAGGAACTCATTCCCGACATGGTCGAGATCGCCGCGATCGACCTCAACTTCGGCCTTGGTGCGGCCTTCATGGACAGCGAGATCGTCGAGCACGAAGCTGCCACTATGCAATTCCCGCGCGAATGGCTCCGTTCAATTACGCGCAGTCCGCCGGAGAGGCTCTACTGGGCAAAGGGCGTAGGAAATTCCATGGAGCCTACCATCGGCGACGGCGACGTCATCCTGATCGATCGCTCGGCGGTGGGCTCAACCTTTGGTGATCTCTACTGGGCGATAGCCTTCGGCCAGACCGGAATGATCAAGCGCCTCCGCCCCATGCCCGACGGCAGCGTCAAGATATTGAGCGACAACCCCGCCGTGCCGCCCGAACTTGCACACGATGGCGAACTGCATGTATTCGGCAGGGTGATCGCAGTGGTGAGAAGAATATGACGGATAAGGACGGAAAAGCCGGCGACCGCTCTAGTGCGGGAAACTCAATCGCATTCGGCCTTATCGGCATTCTGGTCTTGCTATTCTTAATTTCCAGGTGCGGCGCCGACAGCCCTGCTTCGAAATCCTCTGAGGCCGATGCGAGCCCTGAGGGCCCTGAAGCTTGTGCGCTCGTGCCGATGGAGCCAATCAAGGTCGAAGTTATCTCTTCAGCTTACGAAGCGAACGAGGCGGCAGCACAAAAAACATATGGTGATCGATGCGTGCTCATAGTTGGCATCGTCGAAGAAGTTGATCTCGACATGTCGGATGATCCAGTCATCCGTCTGGCAGGCAAGGACTTGGTGCGCCCGACAGTTCGCCTTCTCGATCAAGCTTCCGAGCAAGCAACCTTCCTCGCCAAGGGAGAAGAAACCCACTTCCTTTGCAACGAGGTATCCGAGTTTGTCGGCACGCCGACGTTCGACGGTTGCTTGGTCGTTGACCCCAAGGCCGCTTCGGCGCTGTAAAAAAAAACGCGCCCACTTCCGGCGCTGAGACTTCCCGTGGTCAGCCCGCTTGGCGCGGGAAAACGCAATGATTTCAGATAGTGCCCAGTTCGCCCCGATTTTTCCATTCTGGGACATCCGATGCCCCGGTTCACTGCTTGATGATCGGCCTCTCAGATGCCACTAAGAGGCCTCTGAAACGGCCATGAACCGCAGAATTCCGCCACTGAGAGGGTGACGTCTCAAAACGCCGGTCAAGAAGCCAGCCTCAGCCAGGACACCCCGTGAACCAATAAATGGGCACCTACTCTAGACACTCTCGCCGAAGGCCGAAATTTTTTGGAGCCTGCCGAAAACCCCGGATTTCAGCCATTCTCGTCCC
The DNA here is from genome assembly GCF_023653175.1 of Erythrobacter sp. GTDB lineage: Bacteria > Pseudomonadota > Alphaproteobacteria > Sphingomonadales > Sphingomonadaceae > Erythrobacter. The sequence continues at coordinate 21,336 of NZ_JAMNXL010000014.1, forward strand.
ACGTTGTCCCGAGAAGGCCCGGAAAATCCCGGCCACTCCTCACTCTAGTTCCTTGTGTCCACTAACACCCCTCCCGCTTGCGGGAGGGGTCGGGGGTGGGAATACTTAACCCTGACTCCGCCAGCGCATCACCACGCGCTCGACCAGTTCCTCTTCCCCGCCGTCCTTGTTCCACAATTCCACGAAGCTCGGGTCTTCCGAGGCCGGGCGCTTGTGTTCCTCGAGGCTGTCGAAGGTCACGCGGATCGGGATCGCGACACCCTCGCCGCAGATGATGCATTCGCGGTTGCGCAGCGCGGGAATCGAATCGAGGAAGCCGCGCGCGCCTTCGGGCATCGCGGCCTTGACGAAGGCCTGGTCGCGGTCGTTGTTGAGGCGCATCGAGATGATCGTGCCGCACTGCGAGAGCACGCCTTCGGCCAGGTCTGAGGGGCGCTGGGTGATCAGCCCGAGGCTGATCCCGTATTTGCGACCTTCCTTGGCGATGCGGCTGAGGATCTTGCCCACCGACGACCCGTCGGCGTTCTTCTCGTTGGGGACATAACGGTGCGCTTCCTCGCACACCAGCAGCACGGGGCGAGTCTTCTCGTCGCGGCCCCAGATCGCGAAGTCGAACACCAGGCGGCTGAGCACCGCGACCACGGTCGAGGTGATATCGGACGGCACGCCCGAAACGTCGATGATCGAGATCGGCTTGCCACCGCCGGGCATGCGGAAGATCTTGCTGATGAATTCGACCATCGTGTCGCCCACCAGCATGCCGGAGAACATGAACTGGTAGCGCGGATCAGCCTTGATCTCGTCGAGCTTCTGCTTGATGCGCATGTAGGGCGCCGAGGACGTGGCCTTGTCGAGGCGGCCCATCTCGTCCTGCAGGATGTTGCTGAAATCGCTGAGCAGATAGGGGATCGGCGAATCCACCGTGATCTTGCCCATCACCTGCGCCAGCCGGTTCTTGGTGCGCGCGGCGAGCAGCACCTTGGCGAGAATGTCGCTGTCGGTCTGCCGGTCGTTGCCGCTCGAAGAGAGCAGCACCTCGCAGTGCTCCTCGAAGTTCATCAGCCAATAGGGCATCTGCAGGTTCGAGACGTCGAGGATCTGCCCCGTGGTGCGGAACGCGGCGGAATATTCGCCGTGCGGGTCGATCATCACGATGTGACCCTTGGGCGCCGCCTCGCAGATGCGGTGGAGGATCAGCGCCGCGCTGGTCGACTTGCCGGTGCCGGTCGAGCCGAGGAGCGCGAAGTGCTTGCCGAGCATCGCGTCGATATAGAGCCCGGCGCGGATGTCCTTGGTCGGGAACACCTTGCCGATGGTGATGCTGGCGCGGCCATCGCTGGCGTAGATCTGCTCAAGGTCGCGGGTGGTGGCGGGATAGATCATCGCGCCCGGGATCGGGTAGCGGGTGACGCCGCGCTTGAAGCCGTGGATGCGGCCTGTCAGCTTCTCTTCCGAGCCTTCGCCGAGGAAGTCTATATGGGCGATGATTCCGCCCTCGGTGCGGCGGTCCTTGCGCTGGTCGCGCACCGAACCCAGGAGCCAGGCATCGCCGACGCGGATCTTGATCTGGCTGCCGACCTGCCCGGCCATCGCGATCGAGGGATCAGCATCGTCCATGCATTCGGTGATGCGCTGCAGGTCGAGCGCGATCTGCGAGCCCGAGCCCGAGATTTCCAGCACCACACCGATCGGCAGGCGCGCATTATCCAGGCCGCTGCGCGCGCGCGCGGCGGCGAACTCCTCGGTGCCGGCCGGGTTGGGGCCGGTTAAGCGTTCGAAATCCTGCGTGGCGTGATCCGTCATCGGCGCCTTTTCCCTCGCGCGACATGCAATTTCCCGGCAGCAATAGGGGCTTCGGAGTTAAGATCGGGTCAACATTGCGCTTTGACCGCGCGCTGGCGGGGCCTGCGTCAGGTGCGGGCGAACAGCCGTCCGGCGAGCCAGCCCATCCCGAGCGACAGCGCGATCGCGCCCATTCCGTAGACGAACGACCAGCGCTGCGCGGCGGTGACCACCTGCCCTTCGAGCCCCGCCTTGACCACCTCGATCCGCGCGGTCGCGCTCGCCACCACCCGCCCGCGGCTGATGGCGAAGGTCTCGGCGGTGTAGGAACCGGTGGTGACGGTCGAGGGCAGGTCGATGCGCGCCTGGTAGAGCACCTTTTCGGCAATGCTTACCCCGCCGGGGTTCTCCTGGAACAGCCCCTGCCGGCGGCGCAGCTCGACCAGGCCATTGGCATAGCGCGCCTGTTCCTCGGGGTCGATCTGGCCTGAGGGGGAAAGCTGGATGAAGTCCGTGCCAAGCTCGTAGATCGCGGCGGTGCGTTCATCGACGATTGTGTCGATCGGGCGCGAGGAGGCAACCGCGAAGAAGGACGGGACCGAGCGGAAATCGCTCGACCCGGCATTGGCCCATATGCCGAGGATGCGCTCCTTCTCGCGGATGCGCACCGGCGCGGTGGGGCCCTTGAGCACGACGACGATGTCGTAATCGCCCGCGCGCCCGCCGCTCTGCGGATCGACCACCGCGCCGTAGAGCAGCAGCCGCGCGCCGGTGAAGCCCTGACGCACCTCGATCAGCGATTGGCTGACCGCAGGCACCAGCACGGGCTCGCGCTGGGCGGTCAGCGCGCCCCAGGCGGCGGCCAGCAGGACAAGCCGCGCCGCCAGTCTCATGGGGAAGCCCTCAAAGCGGCACCACGGTGTAGATCTCGTCGGGCTGGACACCGAGGCCGTAGAGCATCCGCAAGGCGATCAGCAGCACCAGCGAGGCAAGCGCGAGGCGCAGCAGCTCGGGGCGGGCCTTCAGCGCGATCTGCGTCCCGAACTGCGCGCCCAGCACCGATCCGAGCAGCAGCAGCGCGGCCAGCACAAGGTCGACCGCCTTGGTGGTAAGCGCGTGGGTCATGGTGGTGACCATCGTCACGAACAGGATCTGGAACAGCGAGGTGCCGACCACCACATTGCCGCTCATGCCGAGGATGTAGAGCATCGCCGGCACCAGCAGGAAGCCGCCGCCCACGCCCATCAGCATGGTCAGGATGCCGACCAGCATACCGAGGATCAGCGGCGCGAGGGGCGAGATGTAGAGGCCCGAGGCGTAGAACCTCCAGCGGTAGGGCAGGCTGGCGACCAGCGGGTGGTGGCGGCGCTTGCGCACCTGCGGGCCGGTGCCGAACATCCCGGGGCGCAGCGCGCTCACCGCCTCGCGCATCATCAGCGCGCCGATCGAGCCGAGCATCAGGACATAGAGGATGTTGATCACGACGTCGATCTGGCCGAGCGCCTGCAATGCGCTGAACAGCACCGCGCCGATCAGTGCGCCGATCATGCCGCCCACCACCAGCACGCCGCCCATGCGGTAGTCGACCCCCTTGCGGCGCGAATGGGCGAGCACGCCCGACACGCTCGCGCCGGTCACCTGCGTGGCGGCCGACGCGGCGGCGACCGTCGGCGGAATGCCGTAGAAGATCAGCAGCGGCGTGGTCAGGAACCCGCCGCCGACCCCGAACAGGCCCGACAAGATGCCCGTCAACCCGCCCAGCAGGACAATGAACAGCCCGTTGACCGAGAGATTCGCGATGGGCAAGTATACGTCCATGCGCGCGAGGCTAGCCGAGGCAGCGGGGGGTTGGAAGGCGTGGGGTGCGCGTATACTCGGTGTTTTTGCGCGATTGCCCGCAATGCGGCGTCAGTTCGCGCTGGCATCGTCCTTCAGCCCTGCCTTGTGGAGCGCCGCCGCGGCCCGGAAACGGATGCGGGCGCAGCGATCAAGCAGTTCCTCGCTGGCGCCCTCGGGGCAATCGCAGCGGCGAGACAGCCATGCAAGATCGGAGGGGTCGAGCCACAGAGCGACGCGCCCCTGCGCACGCTCGGCTTCGGGATCGGTGGGTTGGACAGGTCTTGCCATGGTGCATGGCCTAGCGCCGAACGCCTTCGGGATCAAAACCCCGCCGACACCGTCACCGCCACGCCCGATCCCGGCGCGGCGTCGCCCGCCACCCGCAGGCGCCAGTCGACCGCGATGCGCGCCGGCACCTTGCCGATGCGCGTGTCGAGCCGCAGCGTCGGGCCGATATCGGCGCGCTGCGCATCCTTCTGCGCGCCGCCCCATGCCCCCGCACCGAGGCTGAGGCGCAGCCGCTCGTCGGTGAGGCGGGCAATCAGCGGGACGCTGCGGGTCACGCTCGCCTGGGCATCGGCGAAGGGCGTCGCGCCTGGCCCGCCGACCCAGCCGCCTTGCACATAGACCTCGCCCTGCGCGCCGAAGGGCAGGCGCAGCGGGGGGACTTCGGTGACGGCATAGGCGGCCGGGCGGAAGGTGTTGAAGAAGGCCGCGTCGGTGTAGCGCACCTCGCCCGCCACCCGCACTGGCAGGCGCGCGAAGAGGCGCAGCGAGGCGCCCAGGGCAGCCTCGTTCTCGCCGCGCGTTACCAGCGCGCGGTAGGCGCGGGCGTAGAGCCGCGGGTCGTGGCCGCTCGACGGGGCGAGGCGGTATTGCAGCACCGCGCCCGCCTGGCTCGCCCCGTAGACCGGCACTCGCCCCTGGCTGACCGGCGCGGCGGAGGAACCCTGCCGCCAGAACACCCAAGCATCGAGCGACCACCGCCCGGGAGGGGCCGCGACCGGCAGGGGCAGCCCCGGGGGCAGGAAGGGCGCAGACGGCGCCGCAGGGTCGCTGCCATCACCAGCGGCGCCGGGAGCGGCTACGGCGGCATCCCCGGCGACCAACCGCCACTGCGGGCTGCCCTCGAAAGCGGGCAGTCGGGCGGCCTCGGCGCGGAACGCTGGAGCAGGCGCGCGAGCGCGCGCGAGGGGGGCGATCTGGCCCCAGCCCTCGCCCGCCCGCGCGCCCGGGTCAGGTTCCCCGAGCCCCTGCAATTGCTGCCAAAGCAGCGCCCTTGCCCGCGCCAGATCGATCGGCGCCGCGCCCCAGTCGACAGCGGCGAGGCGATAGGGCGGGACGGGATCGCGGACGGGCACGGGCACGGGCACGGGGGACACGAGCGCAGCCGCGGCCGGTTCAAGCGCGAGGGGATCGTGCCACCACATCGCCCGGGCGCCGCACCATCCGCCGATCAGCAGCACGAGCATCACCAGCGGGCCGCCCCGCATCCGGGTTCGGGCCCGAACGCCTGTCTGGGCGCGGCGGGCCGGGGCGGTCATGGTCTGGCCGGACCGAGTTTGCCGGCGTTGGTCGGATGCGCGTCGTGATCGGTCTTGTCCCATGCCGCTGCCGTCCCGCGCAAGGTGCGGGCATAGGCAAACACCGCGCGCCTGCCAGCGATGATCGCAATGACATTGGCCAGCGGCAGGCGCAGCACCGCCCACACGCCTTCGGCCACACCATATTCGCGCGCGGTGAAGGCAAAGCGCATCGCGATCCGCCACGCGAAAGCCGCGCCATTGGCGGCGAGCACCGCGACCAGCAGAGGGGTGAGCGGCGGCGGCTCGGCAAAGCCGAAAGCGATCATCAGGCCCATCAGCGCCGTAAGCAGCACCAGCGCATAACCGACCAGCAGCACCAGCGCGGTGAGCGGCCCGCGGCGGTCGCGGAAACGCATCCAGTATTCGCTCACGCCCCCCGCCCAGCCGACGCGGTCCCAGCCCTGGAGCGCGATCCCCAGCACCCAGCGTGCCTTCTGGCGCACCACGGTGTCGAAGCGGTGCGGGAAGAAGGCGCGGGTGGCGATCAGGCTTCCGTCGTTGTCGCGCGCGCGCACGAAGCGGCAGCGGCCGCCCTCGGCAGCGATGGCGAGGCCGAGCTCGTAATCCTCGGTCAGCGAGTCGCTGGCGAAAGGCAGGGCCGCTCCGGTCTCGCCGCCCTGACGCGCCACCAGCCAGTCGAGCGCGCGGCGCGAGGCGGCGCAGCCCACCCCCGCCCCCGGCAGGCCCGCGCCCAGCGCGTCGCGCACCACCAGCGCCTTGCCATGGGCCTCGGCGAATTCCTCGCAGTAATGCGCGCCGATGTGCCGCGCGAGCCAGCCGCGGTGGTGCGGCACCAGCGGCTCGACCGGCAGCTGCACGAAGTCCGCGCCCCCCGCGATGGTCTCGTCGAGCAGGCCCAGCGCGCCGGCATCGACCATGTCCTCGGCATCGTGGAACACCAGCATGGCAAAGCGTTGCTGGGTGCGTTCCTCGTCGAGGGTGAGCGCGGCGAACAGGCGGTTCAGGCAGTCGGCCTTGGTGGTCGGCCCCTCGCGACCGTGGATCACCAGCCGGAAACGCGGATCGCCGTGCGCGGCGGCGATCGCGGCGCCGATGGTGGCCGGATCGTTGCGATAGCAGCCGACATAGAGGCGCAAGGTGTCCTGCGGCCAGGTCTCGAGCAGGTGGCGGATGGTCTGGCCGATCACCGCCGCTTCGTGCCAGGCGGGGATCAGCACCGCAGCGGGCCCGGCGAGGTCGCGATGCGCGAGGCTCGCCCGGCTGCGGCGCGGTGTCACCGCCCGCCCCCGGGCTCTGAGCCACAGCCAAGCCGCATCGACCGCAAGATCGTCCAGCGCACCGACCAGGAAGAATACCCCGGCGAACAACAGTAATTCATGCTGCAACAGGGCGAGCCACTGCCACAGAACAGGCTCTCCAATGGACAAGGCGACCCCCTTCCCCAATCAAGGTGTTAACTTACCTTGACAGGGGGTCTTTTGCAACAGCATCAAGCAATTTTATTGGTTTAAATCGCCTAAAATCTGGGACTTGTATAAAGTCGACACTTACCAGCTGCCGGCATTCGGCATGCTGACCCACGGCTCGGCCGGTTCGAGATGGCCTTCCTGCAGCAGCTCCACAGAGATGCCGTCGGGCGATTTGACGAAGGCCATGTGCCCGTCGCGCGGAGGGCGGTGGATGATGTGGCCGGCATCGGCCAGCGCCGCGCAGGTCGCGTAGATGTTCTCGACTCGGTAGGCGAGGTGACCGAAATTGCGCCCGCCCGTGTAGTCCTCGGCCGGGCTGCCGTCCTCGGGCGGCCAGTTGTAGGTCAGCTCGACCTCGGCCACACCCGCCTGCCCGGGCGCGGCGAGGAAGATAAGCGTGAACCGCCCCGCCTCGCTGTCGAAGCGGCGCACCTCCTCGAGCCCGATCAGCTTGAAGAAGGCGACCGTCGCCTCCGGATCCGCGACGCGAATCATCGAGTGAAGATACTTGACCATGAACTCACCTTTCAAAGTCGCGGGACGATCGGTCGCGCAGCGGCCGCAAGGCCGAACGGCCGCCCGCAGCGGGCGCAGCTTGCTGCGCGTCTAGCGAGGAACGCACGCCGGATGGCGTGCGGAAAACAAGAACACGCGGCGGCGTAGATCGATGTTGAGAAAGACGCATCCTCCTCGCACCCATTCAAACTCCATTCATCGACGATGATGCACAACTCATCGCATCAACTCTTATGGGGGAACATGCGATGAGCGGCGACGAAGTGCAACCGGCAAACACGACCAGAGGCCCCCTCGCCGAGCCCGCCAGCTTGCGCTGGTTCGGCACTGCGGCAATCCTCGCAGTCGGCATGATCGCGGGCGGCTATCTGCTCGGCGACGGGCTGCTGCGCGCCAAGGATGCCGAGCGCGCGGTCACCGTGCGCGGCCTTGCCGAGCGCGATGTCACCGCCGACCTTGCGACCTGGACGATCTCCTACTCCGCCTCCTCGACCAGCCTTGCCGAGGCGCAGGACAAGGTGCGGCGCGACACGCAGGGCATCGAGGCCTTCTTCAAGGAGCTCGGCTTTCCCGCCGCGGCGCTCCAGCCGACCGGCGCCAATGTGACCAGCTTCACCAACGAAGGCGTGACCACCTACACCGTGCGCCAGCGCCTCGCGCTGCGCACCACCGACATCAAGCGCGCCCAGAAGGCGGTGGCGCGCCAGTTCGACCTGGTGGCGCGCGGGGTGTTCCTCGAGGAGGGCTCGGGGATGGCCTACACCTTCACCAAACTGAATGACATCAAGCCCGAGATGGTTGCCGCCGCCACCAAGGACGCGCGCGCGGCGGCACAGCAATTCGCCAAGGATTCCAATTCGGGCGTCGGCAAGATCCGCGACGCGACCCAAGGTTATTTCGAGGTCACCGCGCGCGACGGCGATACCGGCGGGTGGGGCTCGGCAGACAGCCCGTACAAGAAGGTGCGGGTGGTGACGACGGTCAGTTTCACGCTCGATTAGGGCAAGGCCGGCTGCCACTCGCCGACAATTTGGCACTTTCCGTCGCGCACCGCGGAGGGTCGGTTGCGCCGCCACGTTGAGCAGGTTATCGCGCCCCCCCAACATAAGGGGCGCGGCAAATTTGCCCGACCTCGAGGCTTTGGCCGGGTCGCACCGATCGGAACACCACACGGGCCATGCTACAGCGTCTGCGCGATTTCTTCACACCCCCCCCTCCGCCCAAGCTGCCGGCGGTTCCCGATGGCCGGCGCTACTACGCGATCGGCGACATCCACGGTCGTCTCGACCTCTACGAGGTGCTGATCGGCGCGATCGAGAACGAGATCGCGGTCGCCCCGGCCCTCGACCATCGCATCGTGCTGCTTGGCGACCTGGTCGATCGCGGCACCGACAGCGCCGGCGTGGTCGAGCGCACCCGCACCTGGCAGCAGGCGCGCAATGTCCGCGTGCTCGCGGGCAATCACGAGGAGATGTTCCTCGCCGCCTTCGAAAAGCCCGAGGCGCTGCGCCACTTCATCAAGCACGGCGGGTACGAGACGCTGCTGAGCTACGGCTTCACGCGGCGCCAACTCAGCGACATGCCGCTCGAAGCGATCTTCGAGGCGCTCCCGCAGGTTGTCAGTCAGGCGACCCGCGATTACATCGCCGGGTTCGAGACCATGATCCGCGCGGGCGATTACGTGTTCGTCCATGCCGGCATCGACCCCGCCCGCCCGCTCGCCGAGCAGACCCGCGGCGACCTGCTGTGGATCCGCGAGCGTTTTCTCCGCCACGAGGGGCCGCTCGAGAAGGTCGTGGTCCACGGCCACACGATCTTCAGCCACGTCATGGACTGCGGCAACCGCATAGGAATTGACACTGGCGCTTTCCGTTCCGGTGTGCTTACAGCGCTCGTGCTCGAGGGCGACCAGCGGCGCATTCTGCAGGCCCGTGCCGGCGAAGACGGAACGGCGCAGGTGTTCCATGGTGACCGGGCGCAGTAGGCGCGCCAGCCGATATCAGGCGCCAGCCGGCGCGCACATCTCTTGAGGGCCGATAGTTCATGAAGATTGCCATGGTGGGATCCGGCTATGTCGGGCTCGTGTCGGGGGCGTGCTTTGCCGATTTCGGGCATGACGTAGTCTGCATCGACAAGGATCAGGGCAAGATCGATTCCCTGCATGCCGGGATCATGCCGATCTACGAGCCCGGCCTCGATGCCCTAGTTGAAAGCAATGTGAAGGCCGGACGGCTGAGCTTCACCACGTCGCTCGGCGAGGGGATCGCCGGGGCCGACGCGATCTTCATCGCGGTCGGCACCCCCAGCCGCCGCGGCGATGGCCACGCCGATCTCACCTTCGTCTACGAGGTCGCGCGCGAATTGGGCGAGAAGCTCAGCAATGATGCGGTGGTCGTCACAAAGTCGACCGTCCCCGTCGGGACCGGCGACGAGGTGGAACGAATCATCCGCGAGACCGGCACCGCCCACAGGTTCGCGGTCGTTTCCAACCCCGAATTCCTGCGCGAGGGCGCGGCGATCGGCGATTTCAAGCGCCCGGACCGCATCGTCATCGGTGCCGAAGACGAGTTCGGCCGCGAGGTGATGCGCGAGGTCTATCGCCCGCTGTTCCTCAACGAATCGCCGATCCTCTTCACCAGCCGCCGCACCAGCGAACTGATCAAGTATGCCGCCAACGCCTTCCTCGCGACCAAGATCACCTTCATTAACGAGATGGCGGATCTGTGCGAGAAGGTCGGCGCCAACGTGCAGGACGTCAGCCGCGGGATCGGGATGGACAACCGCATCGGCGCCAAGTTCCTGCACGCCGGCCCGGGCTATGGCGGCAGCTGCTTCCCCAAGGACACGCTCGCCCTGCTCAAGACCGCCGAGGACTATGACAGCCCCACCCGGATCGTCGAGGCGGTGGTCAAGGTCAATGACAGCCGCAAGCGCGCGATGGGCCGCAAGGTGGTCGATGCGCTGGGCGGAACCGAGGCGGCGCGCGGGAAGAAGGCGGCGCTGCTCGGCCTGACCTTCAAGCCCAACACCGACGACATGCGCGACAGCCCCGCGATCGCGGTCGCGCAGACGCTGATGGATGCGGGCGTTGCCGTGGCCGCCTATGATCCTGAAGGCATGGAACAGGCCCGCCCGCTGCTCCCCGGCGTCACCATGTGCGGCAGCGCCTACGAGGCGATCGAAGGCGCCGACGTGGTGGTGATCGTCACCGAGTGGGACGCCTTCCGCGCGCTCGACCTGAAGCGCGTCAAGGAACTGGCCAACGCCCCGGTGATGGTCGACCTGCGCAACGTCTACAAGCCCGAGGACATGCGCGCGGCGGGGTTTGAGTATGTGAGCGTGGGAAGAAGCTGAGCTCCCCGCCCCGAGCTTGACCCGGGGCCCCGCTGCCTTTGTTTGCGAACGCGCCTCCGCGCGTTCGTCCTCGGTGCTGTTCCTCCGCTTCGCTACGGGCACCTGCGGGCGGGCGTTCGCCCTTGTGGCCCGTCGGTTGGCGGGCCGAGCCAGCACTCTAGCTCAAGGTCTGGTCAGCGCGCCGTCAGATCGATCCCGTCGTCGAAAAACGCCCGCATCCCGCAGTCGATCAGGCCGCGCGCCTCTTCGGGGGTGTTGCCCGTGTTGCCGCTGTAGCGCAGCACGATCCGCCGCCCTTCGACCCGGAACAGCGGCACCTTGCGGCCGCTCTCGCTGCGCGCACTCCACCAGCCGGTGGCGGGATCGAAGCGGGTGACGGGCGCGCCCATCTCGCAGGTATGGGCATTGGCGCGCACCGCGGAGCCCTCGGCAGCGATGCTGCCATCGGGGTTGCCGGTGAGCGTGATGTCCTGCCCGCTCGCCTCGGACAGCACCGGCACGATGCGCTCGTAAAGCTCGCCCCGCCGCATCGTATCGGGGAGCGGGAGGGTGTCGTCCACATAGGTCACGCTCTCGCCCGGGCGCAGCGCGATGCCTGGGCCAAGCAGCCCGCGCAGCACCGCGATTCGCGCCTCGTAAAGCTCTGCCAGACACGTCCGGTCACCGTCGCATTGCCCGCGTGAGGCGAGCCAGCGGCGTTGTGCGGCCAGATCGCCCTTGCCGCCTGCGCGTGCCGCCGCCCATGCCTCGGCAAGCTCGCGGTCGAGGCGGCGCAACTCGCTCTCGTATTCGCCGCAAAGCGTCTTCTCGATGGCGGCGGCGGCCTTGGCGCAATCGAAGCTCGGTCGGTCTTGCGTGGCGGAGCGGGTGGCGTCAATCAGCGTGCGCGCCTCGTCGGCGGTGATGGTAACGATGCCGGGGACGAAGGGCGGGAATTCGCCCGGAACGTCCTCGTAGGGCGAGGTATAGCTGTCCGCCATCCGCACCGGCCCCGTGATCCGTGCCTCGCCAAGGTAGGCGAAGGCAGCAGGGGCGATGATCGTGCCGTTTAGCACCGCGCCCGAAACGCCTTTCGCATCCCACAGCCACAGCCCGCTGATGTCGGCGCGGGTGAGGTCGGCTCCGGCGAAATCGGGCGCTCCGTTGATGCAGGTTTCGGGATAGACGATGCTGCAGGCGAAGCTGGCATCGGTGAGGTTGGCGGCGCGGAAACTCACATCGCCGAAGTCCGCGCCCTGCCACCCCGAGACGAAGCGCATGCCGGTGAGATCAGCGCCGGTGAAGTCGCTGCCCTGGAGGTTGACCCCCTGTGTGGACAGCCCGGGCCAGCGCGCGCGGGCGGCTTTGGCGCCGATGAATTCGATGTGGACGAGGCGCAGATGCGGGATCTCGGTTCCCTCCCAATTGCTGCCCGCGAGTTCCGTTTCGGCAAGGCAGGCATTGGCGAGCAGCGGTGCTACCTTGCGCATGTCGTCATTCGCAAAGTTGCCGCCGCGCACCACCGCGCGCTTGCCCGCGGGGACCGCGAGCAGGGCGTCGGCGAGGTCCGAGGGGTTGTAGATCGCGCGCGCGTCGATGATCGCCCAGCTACTGCGGACGGCGGCCGCGTCCTCGCCGGGGAGGACGCACAGATCGGTGACAGGCGAGCCTTCGAGGGGAAGCTCGGGCTCCTGCGCGGCGAGGGCGAGTGCGGCGGCGAGCGTGAACATTGGCGGCGGTTCCTCCCGACCAATGGTTTACGCGATGGCGGGGCGGGCACCAAGCCTTTGTGCTTGCATCCCCCGCCCCGGGCCTGATCCGGAGCCCAACTGTTCATGGCAGGACAAAAGTAGCGGGGCCCCGGATCAAGCCCGGGGCGGGGGAGATGAGGGTGAGGTAGGGCGATAGTTCGGCCCGCCAGCGGGCGGGCCGCAAGGCCGAACGGCCGCCCGCAGGCGCCCCGGAGCGCAGCGCAGGGAACAGCGCCGAGGACGAACCCGCGGAGGCGCGTTCGCAACGAAAACCATCATCAGGGGGCCATCATAAGCCGGGTTCTGTCTCCTCAGGCGGTATCCTTGCGGACGGGCCTGCGGTGGCAGCCATTCATCTGGGCGCCGGATTGCTCCGGCGCTCTAGCAGCCAACCCGGGCCGCTCGGGGCGAAACTCCCCTGCCGCTCTTGCAAGCGGCGCGCGGCCCCTATTCGGCCTTGCTCCGGGTGGGGTTTGCCATGCGGTTGCCGTTGCCGGCCCCCCGGTGCGCTTTTACCGCACCCTTTCACCCTTGCCTGTCCCCTTCGCGAGCGGAGGGCCATCGGCGGTTTGCTCTCTGTGGCACTTTCCCTTGCGCCCCCGAAGGAGCGCCGGCGGGCGTTACCCGCCACCCTTGTTTCGTGGAGCCCGGACTTTCCTCGCACGTAGCGCGGCTGCCTCAGGCCCCCTGACCGGTGGGCCTATAGGCGTCACGCCGATGAAATACCATTTCTTGTTTGTCGCATCGCTTGATGCTGAAAACCGGTTCCCACTTTTCAGCGCGATGCTCTAGCGCGTCCGCCCCTGGTCGCGGTCGAGCAGCAGCTGCCACAGGATCGCCGCCACCTCGCCATCGGGCACGCCGGTGATGCGCTCGGGCCGCCAGCGGCGCTCGAAGGCTTCGACCGCTTTGGCAGAATCGGTGATGTCGTAGCCGAAGCGTTCGAGCGCGAGGAAGAAGCTGCCCTCATTGCGGAACGGGTTGCCCGCCGCAAGGCACGCCGGGCGCGGCAGACACAGCTTGGTGTCGGCGAGGCGGTGCCACGGGAAGAGCTCGCCCGGATCGGTCTTGCGCATCGGCGCGACGTCGGAGTGGCCGACCACATTGGCGCGCGGGATGTCGTATTGCTTCACGATCCGGCTAAGCAGCGGGATCAGCGCGTCGATCTGCGCCTCGGCAAAGCCCCGATAGCCCCCATTCGCGGGCTCGTGGCCGGGATGGTCGAGCTCGATTCCGATGCTCGCCGAGTTCACATCGGGAATGCCGCGCCAGAAACTCGCGCCCGCGTGCCAGGCGCGCTTGTCCTCGGGCACGAGGCGGATCACGCCGCCCTCTTCGGTGATGAGGTAATGCGCACTGACCTTCGCCGCCGGGTCGGTCAGCCGCTCGATCGCGGTGCCAACCGGCTTCATCTCGGTATAGTGGAGCACCACCATGGTGACGGGCAGGCTGCGTTCGTCGAAATTGGGCGAGAGACGTTCCTCGTGAACCAACTCGTCGTCTGCCCCCATCATCGCCCCCCTGTTGGCCTCAACGCTGGCCTTAGCCGATCATGCCTTCAGGCTCGGGCAGCACCGCGCCGAGCACCAGCGCGCCATCGCCGAGCTTGTACTGGAGGCCGCCCTCCATCTCCTCGGCGAGCACGCAGATCATGTGCGCGGCGGCGGTGCGGCTGGTGATCTCGCCCTCGTCGAGATCGCCCTGCAATGCGCGGCCGATGGTCTCGTCGAAGGCGATCCGGTCGCCGCGCGCGCGGGCGACGATCTCGACCGCGCCGTCACGCCGCTCGGCCCCGATGTCGAGCGTGCCGCCGCGCACCAGCGCATCCAGCGCAATCTGCGCGAGGTTGAGCAGCACCTTGACCGCAGGCTTGGGCAGGCTGGGTTCCGCGATCGCCCAGTTGACCGCGACCTTCTTGGCATCACCCGCCAGTGCGTCGATCACCGTCTTGGCCTCGTCGACCGGGATCGCCTCGCCGAAGCCCCCGGCCGCGCCGAAGGCGAGGCGGAAGAACTTCAGCTTGTCGGTGCTGATCTTCGCCGACTGCTCGAGCAGATCGACCACCTGCGCGCGCATCTGGGGATCTTTCTCCTCGGCAAGCAACTCGAGCCCGTTGGCGAGCGCGCCGACCGGCGAGAGCATGTCGTGGCACAGGCGCGAGCACAGCATCGCGGCAAGATCGGTCTGGGAAATCATGGCCGCATTCCTAGCTGCCCGTTATGGTAAAGGGAAGTGCGGTGAAACCCGCTTCCCCGTCTCTCCAGAACCTTGCGTCGTCGCCGGCAAGGATCGCCCAGACCTTGCCGTCACCGCTGGCCGAGGCGCGGTCGGTGGCCGAGGGCTCGGCGGGGCCGAGCGGGTGCGAGTGGTAGTAGCCGATCACCGCGAGGCCGCCGGCACGCGCGGCGCGGTGCGCGTCGATCAGCGCCTGAGGGTCGATCTCGAAATGGGTTTGTGGAGAAGGGTGGACGTTGGCGGCCGCGCGCGCTTCGGTGATCCGCCCGCCTTCCCCCAAGAGGATGCCGCAGGCCTCGCACGGGTGTGCGGCAGCGGCGTGGGCGCGCATCGCCCCGAGGGCCTGGCTTGTCACTTCGAGCCTCATCGCGCATGGCCTTAACATGTCCGAGCA
>NZ_JAMNXL010000195.1 GCF_023653175.1 Erythrobacter sp.
AGCCCCTTGCGCACCGGGCGCCGGATCGCCGAGCAGTTCGTCTCCAACGCGCTTTACGGCAACCTCTGAGGGGCCACGGCGATGGCACGCGCCGGCATCGACTTCACGCTCGGCACACGGCGCCTGGTCAGCGTGCCGCGCGAGCTGGCGACCTGGGGCTTCACCCTCGAGGACGTGCTCGCCGCCGCCCTGCCTGCGGCTCCGGCCCCGGCGCGCGACGGGGTGCGGGTGCTCTCCGCCCCGACCACGCTGCTCCCCGACCTTGCCGCGCGCTACCCGGGCTGCATCGCCGGCGGGCGGCAGGACTACCGGCGCCACTACATCGACATGGGGCTGGACCATGATAGCTACATGGCGCGCTTCTCGGGCAAGACGCGCTCGACCCTGAAGCGCAAGGCGAGGCGGCTCGCCGAGGAAGCGCCGGGGGGCTACCAAGTCACCGCCCACCGCACCCCGGCCGAGATCGAGGCCTTCCTTGCCGCTGCCCTGCCGCTGTCGGCCAAGACCTATCAGGCGCGGCTGCTGGGTGCGGGGCTGCCCGGCGATGCCGGGTCGCGGCGCGCCATGCTCGAGGCGGCCGAGGATGACCGGATGCGCGCCTTCCTGCTCCATGCCGGCGGCGCGGCCATCGCCTATCTGGCGCTGCCGGTGAGCGGGCGCACGCTCGTCTATGCCCACCTGGGCTACGATCCGACCTGGGCGCGGCTGTCACCCGGGACGGTGCTCCAGATCGAGGCGCTGGCGCGATTGTTCGCGGAGAACACTTTCGCCTGGTTCGACTTCACCGAGGGCGAGGGCGCGCACAAGGCGCTGTTCGGGACGCATGCGGCGGCCTGTTCGAGCTTCGTCCTGCTGCGCCCCACCTTCACCAACCGCACGCTTCTGGGCGCGCGCGAGGTGTTCGATGCGGGCGTTGCCGGGGCGAAGGCGCTGGCGGAGCGGTCAGGCGCCCTCGGCCGGATCCGCGCCCGCTTGCGCGCCTGACGCGCGCGCCGCCAACACCCGGTTCGCCGCCTGCTGACGCGATCGCTCGACCAGCGCGGTGCGCACCGAGGGCGTGCCCGACATAGAGCCGTAGCGCAGCGCGACGTAGAGCCACATCAGCACCGCCACGCCCAGCAGCGTGCCCGCCGCCATGCCGAGCCTGACATCATAGCTCGCCAGCAGGGCGCAGGCGGCCACGGCAACCCCGCCCACCAGCCACTTGGGCGAAAGCCATCCGACAAGACGTTCCGAAGCGACGGGCATGAGCGACCTCTTTCATGAACCGCGGGCGAGTGGGAGGAGAGGGGCGCCGCGGTTGCCCTTATCAAATGGGACAACGCACCGGGAAGACAAGGGGTCCGAATGACTTATGGTGCGGGCGGAAAAAGGGGCCGGAAGCGCATGGCTTCCGACCCCTCTTATGCTGTCCGCGAAGCTGCAGGAAACGGGCTTACGCGCCTTCCACTTCCGAGAGGTCGACCTTGAGGCCCGGGCCCATCGACGAGGTCAGCGAGACCTTGCGGACATACTTGCCCTTGGCGCCGCTCGGCTTCGACTTCACCACCGCCTCGGTCAGCGCCTTGAAGTTCGCCTTCAGCGCATCGTCCGAGAAGCTGAGCTTGCCGATGCCGGAGTGGATGATGCCCTGCTTTTCGACGCGGTATTCGACCTGGCCGCCCTTGGCGTCCTTGACCGCCTGCGCGACGTTGGGGGTCACGGTGCCGAGCTTGGGGTTCGGCATCAGGCCCTTGGGGCCGAGGATCTTGCCCAGACGACCCACCACGCCCATCATGTCGGGCGAGGCGATGACGCGGCCGTAATCCAGGTTGCCGGCCAGCATGTCTTCCATGAGGTCTTCGGCGCCGACCTTGTCAGCCCCGGCAGCCAGCGCCTTTTCGGCATTGTCGCCGCGCGCGAAGACCGCGACCTTCACGTCCTTGCCGGTGCCCGAGGGCAGCGACACCATGCCGCGCACCATCTGGTCAGCGTGACGCGGATCAACGCCGAGGTTCATGGCGACTTCGACGGTCTCGTCGAACTTGCCGCTGAACTGGCGCAGGGTCGCGAGTGCTTCTTCGACGGTGTAGAGCTTTTCGCGGTCGAGGCTGGCGAGGATCTTCGCCTTCTTGGTGATCTTTGCCATGTGCTTAGCCCTCCACCACTTCGAGGCCCATCGAGCGGGCGCTGCCGGCGATGATCTTCATCGCCTGATCAATGTCGTTGGCGTTCAGATCGACCATCTTGGCTTCGGCGATCTCGCGGATCTGCGAGCTCTTGATGGTACCCGCCGAAATCTTGCCCGGCTCCTTCGAGCCCGACTTCAGGTTGGCGGCCTTCTTGATGAAGTAGGTCGCCGGGGCGGTCTTGGTGACGAAGGTGAAGGAACGGTCGCCGTAGACGGTGATGACCGTCGGGATCGGCATGCCCTTTTCCATTTCCTGCGTGGCGGCGTTGAACGCCTTGCAGAATTCCATGATGTTCACGCCGCGCTGACCCAGCGCCGGGCCGATCGGCGGCGAGGGGGTGGCAGAGCCCGCGGGCACCTGCAGCTTGATATAGCCTTCGATTTTCTTGGCCATGAGGCCTTACTCCTGTCGCACTATTGCCGCGCTGTTTCCGGCGAGGCTCATGTTAAGCGGTCCAGCGCCCCTGCTTCGTGCAATGCAGCGGCTCCCGCACGGAATCACCCGGCCCTCAGGCCAAGCGAAGGCGCGCGCATAGCGTGTCGGGGCCAGAATGCAAGCGAATCGACGCCGCTGAGCCTGCGCGCGCGCCCTGCGGGAAAATCATGACAGCCCCCACTCAAGGCTTGCGATTCACCTTTTTTCAAAGGATTGTCGGTAGTGGCGTTTCGTCAGCCAGGGGGCTCAACAGGAGGGCGCAAATGTTTCGGGTCGCGATCCAGATCAAGGAACTGATTTCCAGCAACGTGACGAGCGCGATCGAATCCGCTTCGAACCCGGCCAAGATGCTCACCCTGCTCCAGCGCGAGATCGAGGAATCGATCATCACCCTGACCGGTGACCGTACCCGCGTCTCGCAGGCCAAGCGGCGGCTCGAAGCCTCGCTCGCCCAGCACGAGCTGCGCGAGGCCGACTGGAGCGATAAGGCCAAGACCGCGATGGATCACGGGCGCGAGGATCTCGCCCGGCAGGCGCTGATGGCGCGCGAGGAGTGCCGCCAGACCATCGCCCGCCTCAAGGACGAGATCACTGCCGCCGATGCCAACCTTGCCGAGATCGACGCCGCGGTGCGCGAGCTTGAAGTGAAGCGCGAGGAAACCCGCGCGCAGGCCAAGGCCCAGATCGCAGCCGACGAGGCCGCGCGGGCGGGCGTCGCCGGCGGCGCGGCGAGCCGCGCGGAGGCGCATCTCAACCGCATCAACACGCTCGGCCAGCGCGCCCAGTTCGCCACCGAGGACGAGGTGCCGGCGCGCACCAATGCCAGCGTCGACCGCGAGATCGAGGAAATGCGCCGTGCGAGCGCAATCGAGGCCGAGCTTGCCGCATTGAAGGCCGCCGCGCCCGTGCCCGAGAAGAAGACGGCCGCCAAGAAGCGCTGAGGCGGCAGCGTCAGGCGTGCGGGTTGGCCTGACACGGCTCCGCTAGGCCCGCGCCCATGCTTTTCGAACTCCTCGACCTGCCTGCCGGTGCGCCTGCATCGCTGAACCTTCTCGTCGTCGCCCTCGTGGTGCTGGCGTTGCAGGCCTTTCCGCTCACCGGCATCTTCCTGATGATCCTGGGCGGGCCGCTGTGGGCAGGCGTGCTGATCACCCTCACCATGTTCGGCACCATGCTGGAGGTCGCCACGGGACAGGCGAGCCCCGGCTGGCTGGCGCTGCCGGGCCTCTATTTCGGCACCTATTACCTGCTGGTCGGGTGGAACCGGATGACGATCCGGCAGATCGCCCGCGAGCTTGCGGACTTCAACGCAGGGCAAAGCCTCGCCTTCGATCCCGCGCGGCAGGATCTTGTGCTGGTGAAGGGCCGGTCCGATGTGAACATGGGACACGCGCTGCTGACCGATTATGCGCTGCCGCGCCTGTTCGATGAAGGGCGTGTGCACTTCGTCGGGACGCCCGAAGCCTGCGAGCTCGCCAAAAGCGTCGCGGCGCGGCAGAGCGGCGTCTATTCCCAGTTTGAAAGCCGCACGACCTTCAAGCGTTTCAGAAAGGGCGCACAGGCACCCGAGCCGCCGCCCGAGGGCGGCATCATCACCGCGCCGGGGGAACCCGAGCGTCCGGTGGTGAGCGTGACCAGCCATCGCGACAGGCGGCGCGACGACCTTGTGCCGCTGCAGGTGACCGACTTCACGCTGCGGGACGAGGCAAGCGGCGCGCATTGCGATCTGCGGATCGCGCTCACCAGCCCGCTGGCCCGGTTCCCCTTCCCGGTCATCGGCTTTGCGCTCAACAGCGGCTCGCCCTCGTGGAAGGGCATTGCCGACTGGATGCGCCCGCGCGCGCGCCTGCTCGGGAGCGAGACGCCGGACGGGCGCGAGGTTGTCGCCGCCGCGCTCGGGCTCGCCCCCTCGACGGGCCTCGCGGCGCGGGCGGTCGGGGCCGAGGCGGTCGCGGCGATGATCGCACAGGCCGACGCGGCGCGGACCGGGGAGGCGCTGGCGGCACTCGAGGAGATGCTGGCCGATCCGCTCACCAATATCGGGAGCGGCAGTCTCGACCATCTCACGATCCGCCCGGGGTTGGTCGTGCCTCATGCCGACCGGATTGTCGCAGCGCTTGGCCGGTTGCAGACAAGCGACCTCAAGGCGAGCGCAAACGGACGCGCCTTGTGGCGGCTGATGGCGGTGCTGCCGGACGAGGTGTTCGCACGGCACCGCACGCAGATCGTCCGCTGGCTCGAACCGGGGACGGCGCGGCCGTGGACCCGCAATTCCGACAGGATTTACCCCCGGCTCGACGCGGCGGTGCCGGCGGAGCGGGAGATTCTGCTGCACCGGCTGGAGACCGAGCGGGGCGATCTCAAGTCGTCGCTGCTGCCCGGTTTTGCGCGGATGGGCACCGCCGCTCCGCCCGAGGTCAAGGCGCGGCTGCTGGCGATATGGCACGCCCGCGCGCCCGACCCGGCGAGCAAGGGAAGCCATCGCAGCGACTTCGAGGCGGTGCTCTACTTCACGCTCGCGCGGATGGGGCTGAAGGGCGAGGCGGGCGAGGTGGTGCAGCGCTACTGGCGGGACACCTACGCCGCGATCTGGCGCGAGGTCGAGGCTGACAGCCATCCCGAGCTGTGCGATGCCTCGCCGCGCACGCTGGATAACCACTTCCGCAAGTCATGATCCGGGCGCGGGCCGCGGCCGCCGCAGCCCTTTGGTGCGGCTGGTGAGGTGGAACGCCTTGCACAGCGCGCATTTGTAGGCGCGCAAGGGCACATCCGCGGCGAGGGCAACCGCCTCGGCCGCCTCGCGGGTGGCGAAGCGGCGCTTGCGGTTGCAGATGCCGGGGCGGGTTTTCACCGCGCCCGCACCCTCACTTCACCAGTTCGACTTCCTCGAAGCCGAGTTCCACCGGGGTCGCGCGGCCGAAGATCGAGACGCTGACCTTGACCTTCTGCTTGTCGAAATCGAGCTCTTCGACGATCCCGTTGAAGCTTGCGAACGGGCCGGCGTTGACCTTGACCGAATCCCCGATCTCGTAATCGACGCTGATGTCGCGCTTCGGCGCAGCCTGGGCTTCGGCGACGCCGCCGAAATAGCGCGAGGCCTCCTTCTCGGAGATCGGCTGCGGCTTGTTGCCCGAACCGAGGAAGCCGGTCACCTTGGGGGTGTTCTTGACGAGGTGGTAGACATCGTCGGTCATGTTCAGCTTGGCGAGGACGTAGCCGGGCATGAACTTGCGCTCGACCTGCACCTTCTTGCCGCGCTTGACCTCGGTGATGGTCTCGGTGGGAACCTGCACTTCCTCGACGCCATCCGACAGGCCGAGGCGTTCGGCTTCGGCGATAATCGCGTCGCGCACCTTGTTCTCGAAACCGGAATAGGCGTGAATGATGTACCAGCGGGCCATGGAACGTCCTTGGGAAATGGGTCTTGCGGAAAGAGGCAGGGGGGCGGCAGAGCGCCCTACTTGAGCAGGCCGATCAGCGCGTTGACGATCATGCCGAACACGGTGTCCACGCCGAGGAAGAAGATCGACAGCAGCAGCATGAAGATGAACACGAAGATCGCCGTGCGCACGGTCTCCTCGCGGGTCGGCCAGACGATCTTGTTCGTCTCGGCGCGCACCTGATTGAAGAACTCGCCGGGCGAGGTCTTGGGCTTCTTCGGTTCTGCCCCGTCCTTGGGAGCGATCATCTTGTCGGCCATGCAAGCCTGTTCCTTCGCGTAATGCCGTCGTGTCTCGTCCGGCCGGCTTTCAGGTAGGGCTCCGCGCCGCCCGGGACAAGGTCGCCGGAGGGGCTGGAATATCTGCCGATGTCGGGAAAGACGATGTCGCCCATACGCGTGCGGCCATCGGGGGTGG
>NZ_JAMNXL010000015.1 GCF_023653175.1 Erythrobacter sp.
ATAGTAATCGCCCGAGCGCATGTAATGCGTGTCGCGGTAGGCAAGCTTGCCGCCCTCGGCGATGTCGAAGCGATTGATCTCGGTTCCTTCCGAGCCATAGGAATAGCCGATCACGATCACCTGCCGATCGTGGATCAGCATCTCGTCATACCAGGTGTCGCCGGGATCTTTCTTGCCCGGCGGGAAGGCGTCGATCATGCCTGCGGGCGCGAGCGCGTCGCCGCCGATGCGGATCGTGAACAGCCGACCGCGCCGCAGCACGACGAGATAGTCCCCCGCCTGCTTGACGATCCCGCCCT
The DNA here is from genome assembly GCF_023653175.1 of Erythrobacter sp. GTDB lineage: Bacteria > Pseudomonadota > Alphaproteobacteria > Sphingomonadales > Sphingomonadaceae > Erythrobacter. Next base: position 300 of record NZ_JAMNXL010000015.1, read on the forward strand.
CGTCGACGCCGGCTTCCTGGGTGTTGGTGATGCTTTCGGCGGCCGGGGCGGCGTCAGCTTCGGGCTCGGCAACCTCGGCGGCGACCGCGTAAGCCGGGGGTGCGGACATGGGCATTTCCGCCGTGACCATTATTCGCCGTTCGAGCCGCGCCATCTTGCGGGTGAAGGCATCGAGCGCGGCCTTGTCGGAAAAGCCGCTGAGGCCCGTGCCCGGCGCTGCGGCCGCGGCGCTCTCCTTGGCGTCCGAGGGTGTGCTGAAGCCAACTGCGGCCATCAGCACCGCCACAAGCAACAGCACCACGCCTATCGACAGCGCCTGATTGCCACGCGACTGCACCGGTTCCATGCCCCTCTCCTCGTGACCGGCATTTCGCCGGATGGGAGCGAGACTAACCCATCACAGGCTTTTGGCAAAGGCCTCAAGGTCTTGCATCGTGACAAGGCTGGTGACCTCGGCCTCCTTGTCGGTGCGGCTCACCATCGGGCCGACGACCTTGCCGCCGAGCTCGACGAAGTGCGCGACCCCGTCCGCGCGCATCGCCAGCACGCTTTCGCGCCAACGCACCCGGCCGGTGACCTGCTCGACCAGCAGCGCGCGGCTCTCATCGGGGTCGGTGACGGGCGCGGCGGTGACGTTGGCATAGAGCGGCAGGGCCAGCGCGCCGGGCGGGGTCGCGGCAAGGGCGTGGGCCATTTTCTCGGCAGCGGGTTCCATCAGCGAGGAGTGGAAGGGCGCGGAGACATTGAGGATCATGCCGCGCTTGATCCCGTGCTCCTTGGTGAGCGCCACCGCCCGCTCGATCGCGGCGGCGTGACCCGAGAGCACGACCTGCGAGGGGTCGTTGTCGTTGGCGACCTCGCACACCTCGCCCTGCGCGGCGGCCTCGGCCAGCGCCTTGGCCTGCTCAATGTCGGCGCCGAGCAACACCGCCATCGCCCCCTCGCCGACCGGCACCGCAGCCTGCATCGCCCACCCGCGCAGCTTCAGGAGGCGTGCGGTGTTGGACAGGCTGAAAGCCCCGATGCTCGCGAGCGCGGTGTATTCGCCCAGCGAATGGCCCGCGACGCAATTCGCCGTTTCGAGCAGCTTCACGCCGAAATCGCGTTCCAGAACGCGCAAGGTGGCAATGGCATTGGCCATGATCGCTGGCTGCGCATTCTCGGTCAGGGTGAGGCGGTCCTCGGGCCCATCGCGCATCAAGGCAAAGAGGCTCTGCTTCAGCGCCTCGTCGACCTCGCCGAAGACGTCGCGGGCCGCCTCGCTTGCGGCGGCAAGCTCTGCCCCCATGCCGACCTTCTGGCTGCCCTGCCCCGGAAAGATGAACGCGCGCATGTGCAATCCCGCCTTGTTATGATTTTGGCGGGCGCCGTTACGTGCGCGCGGGCGGGCTGGCAAGGCCGAAGGGCACAACCCTGTTGGCAGAATTGTGCCCGATCAGCGCGCGGCCAAGATAGGGCACGCCCATCCGGTCACACCAGAAGCGGGCGATCTCCTCCTCGCTCTGGCCGAATTCGACGTAGTTTTCCGGCACATCGGTGACCGCGCCCAGCCTGAGCCCGGCAAGCCGCGGAAGGCTTCCGGCAAGGTGGAAGAACAACCGGTCGATCGAATACATGTGCTCGGCCACTTCCTCGACCATCAGCACATGGCCGGTGAGGTCGGGCATTAGCGGCGTGCCTGCAATCATGGCGAGCGTGATGAGATTGAACGCGGCCGCAGGCGTGGTGCCGTCGAGGCTGGGCTCCAGTCCGCTGGTATCCCCCTCAAGCCAGCGCAGCACGCGCCTAATCGCCTCCTTGCCCCCTTCCGAGCGCGCGCTCACCGGCATGTGGCCGTGGACGCTCTGCCCGATCCTCTCCCGATAGAGCGCGGCAAGCAGGTAACCGGCATCCGAAAAGCCGATATAGGTCTTGGTCCGCGCCGCGCGGTTCATCTGCGCGACCGCCGCTTCGGCGATGCGGTTCGAGCCGTAGCCGCCCTTGGCGAACCACACGACATCGAAGGCCGGATCATTGGCAAATTCGAGCAGAGCCGAAAGCCGCCGCAGGTCATCGCCCGCAAAATGCCCCGCACGCTCGAAGCACTGGTCGTGGAAGGTGACGCGATGCCCCGGGAACTCGGCAGCCACCAACGCCTCGAGCGCGGCCTGCTGTTCGCGGGTGATCGGGGTGGCCGGGGCACAAATGGCGATATTCGTCATACGCCCCAGCCTATGGTGCTTGTCAGGGGGCGTGCAAGCCAATAACCAAGTCCAATATGGATAACGGGGTCACCACGGGCGCGCTCTCCGGGCGGCCGCTGTTCTTTTGCGGCATCGGCGGTTCCGGGATGCTTCCGCTCGCGCAGATCGCACAAGGATGCGGCCATCCGGTCGCCGGCTCCGACCGCAGCCGCGACCAGGGCCGCACACCTGAAAAATTCGCGTGGATGGAAGCGAACGGTTTCACGCTCTTCCCGCAGGACGGCAGCGGGGTGACCTCAGCAGAACAAGTGCTGGTCGCCTCGGCCGCGATCGAGGACACTGTGCCCGAAGTCGCGCGCGCAAAGGAACTGGGCTGCGAGCGCCTCAGCCGGGCCGAGCTGCTCTCGCAATTGTTCAACGCTGCCGATTTTTCGGTCGCGGTCGGCGGCACCTCGGGCAAGTCGACAGTCACCGGCATGATCGCGTGGATCCTCGCCGAGGCGGGGCACGATCCAACGGTGATGAACGGCGCGGTGATGAAGAACTTCGTCTCGCCCGCCAACCCCTTCGCCTCGGCACGGATCGGGAGTGCGGGGGTGTTCGTTGCAGAAGTCGACGAGAGCGACGGCTCGATCGCGCTCTACCGCCCGACCGTGGGCGTGCTGCTCAATGTCAGCCTCGATCACAAGAGCATCGAGGAATTGCGGGTGCTGTTCGGCAACTTCATCGGAGAGACGGGGACGGCGGTGATCAACCTCGATTCCGCCGAGGCCGGCTATCTGATCCCCCGCGCCGAGGGCAAAGTGACGTTCGGGATCCGGGCCAAGGGCGCCGACATCAGTGTCGAGGCGGATTCGATCGACATGAGCGAGCTCGGCATCCGCGCGGCGGTGGTCGACAATCGCCGGCGCGAGGTCTTCCCCTTGATCCTGCCGATGCCGGGCCTGCACAACCTCTCTAACGCGCTCGCGGCGATCGCGGCGGCGAGCGCGGCGGGAATCGGTGTGAACCACGCGGTCTATGCGCTGCGCAGCTTTGCGGGCCTGGCGCGGCGCTTCGACGTCATCGGCACGAGCCCGGCGGGGATTTCAGTGATCGACGACTTCGGCCACAATCCCGAAAAATGCGCCGCCACACTGCGCACCCTCAAGGCAACGCCGGGCCGCGTGATCGCCTTCTTCCAACCCCACGGCTATGGCCCCTTGCGCCAGATGGGTGAGGAACTCGCCCGCACCTTCGCGCGCGAGCTGGGGCCGGATGACATCACGATCATATGCGATCCGGTCTATTTCGGCGGCACGGTCGACCGCAGCGTGGGAAGCGAGCGGATCGTCGATCTGATCAACGCCGCAGGCGGCAAGGCCGAGCACATCCCGGAGCGCGAGGCCTGCGGGACGCGCATCGTCACCCTCGCCCGTCCCGGTGACCGGATCGTGGTGATGGGCGCGCGCGACGACACCCTCACCGAGTTCGCACGATCGATCCTCGCCCGCCTTGCGTGAGCCGCGCATGAGCCTTTACGCCCGCGCGGCGCGTCATGCGTGGCGAATGGCTGGCGTGGTGGTGCTGGCGGTGCTGCTGGTGGTAACGGTCGACCGGTTCTACGGCCACTCGACCCTCGCCTTTGCCGCAGCGATCATGATGCTGCTCGTCGCCAACGCCCCGATGCTGCGCTTCAACTGCCCCAGATGCGGCAAGAACGCTTTCTTCCGCGGGCCTTTCGTCGTGTTCTGGCCCAACCGCGTGTGCACCCGGTGTGGCGAGGATCTGGCCGTCGCCCCTTCGCAAATTCGCTGATGGCAGATTGCCGGCCGGGACGATAGCCTGCCGCCCATGCACCCCCGCGACTTCACGCTCGATACGCTGCTGGCGAACTGTGCGCAGCGCCACGCCCACCGGCTGGCGAGCGTCGATGGCACGCAGCGCCTTACGTGGGGACAGCTTGACGCCCGCGTCACCAACCTTGCGCGCTGGATGCTCGCCCGGGGGATCGCGCCGGGGGACCGCATCGCGCTGCTGCTGACCGACGGCGCGCCGTTCCTCACCGCGCTGCTCGCCTGCAGCCGCATCGGCGCCATCGCGGTGCTGCTCAACTGGCGGCTTGCCCCTGCCGAGCTGGCATGGATCTGCGGCAATGCCGAGGTCTCCATGACCTTTGCCAACCCGCGCTTTGCCGACCTGCTGATCGAAGCCGACGCGGGCGAGGTGCACATGGTGGACGAGGCCCATGCCCCCGGCGGCCTGTTCGAGACCGCCGCGACCACCACCCACCCGCCGCTCGGAAATGGCTACGACCTCGCCAGGGGCCTCGCCCTTGCCCCTGACCGCCCGCTCTACATGATGTATACCAGTGGCACGACGGGTAAGCCCAAGGGCTGCCTGCAAGCCGGAAGCGCGGTCGCGGCCAGCGCTCTGGGTTTTGCCCAGCACCGCGGGTTTCGCCATGATGAAGTGCTGCTCTCGGTCAATCCGATGTTCCATGTGGTCGGCATGCAGCAGGTCGCGGCGATGCTCGCTTGCGGGGGCACCAGCGTGTTTGCGGGGCGCGACGATGACAGTGCGGCGATCCTTGACCTCCTCCACCGTGAGGGCTGCACCACCACCAGCGCCTTCCCGACAATCAGCTTTCCGTGGCAGGCGATGGAGCCGATCCGCGAGGGCCGGATGCCGCTCACCAACTACACCGGCGGGGCTGGCATGGGGCGGCCGCAAATGTACGAATTCATCGAAACCGAGTGGGACGCCCGCGTCGTCGGCGGCTACGGCCAGACCGAGATCTGCGGCTTTGCGACCTTCATGGACTACCCCGACATGCTCGAAGCGCCGCGCTCGATCGGCTGGACCCTGCCGCATGTGACGATGACCGTGCTCGACCCCGAGGGGAACCACCTCCCACCCGGCGAGGAAGGTGAACTCGCCTTGCGCGGCCCCTCGGTCATGCTCGGCTACTGGCGCAACCCCGAAGCCTCCGAGGCCGCGCTCGGCCACGGCTGGCTGCGCACCGGCGACCTTGGCACAATGGACGAGCGCGGCCGCGGCTATCTGCTCGGGCGCGCCAAGGAGCTGATCAAGACCGGCGGCGAGAATGTCTACCCGGCCGAAGTCGACGCGATCTTCGCCGCCATGCCCGAGGTCGCCGACGCGGGCTGCTGCGGCGTACCCGACCGGCAATGGGGCGAGGCAGTCAAGGCCTTCGTGGTGCTGAAGCCGGGGATGAGCCTGACCCGCGAGGAAATAACACTGCGCTTCAAGGGCCAGATCGCGGGCTACAAGCGCCCGCGCTACATCGAATTCGTCGACCAGCTGCCGCGCGACCCGATCGGCAAGCTGCTGCGCCGGGAGTTGTCCGCACGCCCGGTGACGCCTGACCAGGCGGCGTGAATAGCGTGTTGGAAAGTGGACAAAGGTGACACCGCGTCAACTTCGCGAACATCATTATTCTCAATATAAATTATAGCCTTAGACCGTTCCGCACCGTGCGGACGGACAGGGGAGAGGGGCTTGTTTATCCCTCGGCGGTCTTGCGACCACCCTTGCTGCGATGCGAATGAGCCGACGCAGGTTGTAACCGCCGGGAGACGTGTAGGAAATATCCGAAACTGCGGTCTTTGTGCCGAATGCAGACCTCTGCGCAAACGACGCCGTTGCTGCCCTTCCCCTTATCGTCGCCCCGTGCTCGACACGGCGTTTGGCTACCTTGAAGCGGCGACAAAGGCAGAAGAAAAGCCGAACCCCGGATCCCCGGCCTTGACCCGGGCAGGCAAGTCCAGGGCGACGAATGAGGGGATGGCCACTTCAGCCTCGTTTCGGCCCATTGCGGACATCCTGAAAGCGACCCCGTTGCGGACTTTCTACAGGTCGATATTCTGCTGATATGGCAGGTGATGCTGACAGTTTAATTCGAGAGATAGACGAAGGTGCCATCAGCCCGATGACGCATATCGTTACTCGTAATCTTTACAGGCACATCTCGCTTTCGGATGCCTTGCGGGAAAAGGTCGTCGCCGCGTTCGATGATTGCAGCCAGCCGCATGACATGGCCGCACTTGAGGCTGCTGTGTGGGCCGAGATCGGCAAGACAAGCGTCGAAAACCAAGGAGGGTTGCGCCTCTTAATTGGCCTTACGCGACCAAACGAGATTATCGATTGGTATCTGGCTGAATTTATGATCCTGTGGGCACGGGAAGAGGGAGTCACCGAGCAGCACATCATCGACGCTTTCCACGACTAAAAAAAGACCACATTCCACCCAGCAGCGGCCTCACAGGCCACCCGCCATGTTTCCCGAAAGTGGTCGTTCAGCCCCGCTGACTCTCCAGCGCCTTCCTGCCCGCTTCCTCACGCGCAAACGCTCGCTGGTAGCCCGGACGCGACGTCAGGCGCTCGCGGTAGATCTTGAGGCTATCGGGCACGCCCTCGTCGAGCCCCACACTCTCAGCCAGAATCAGGGCATAGCCGACGCAGATGTCGGCAACCGTAAACCGGTCCGCGCACAGGTATTCGCGGGTTTCGAGGCGCTGCTCGACCTTGATCAGGCGCTTGTGGAACCACTTGGCGTAGGCATGGCCCGCTTCCTGCAATCCCTTGTCCTTCTCGAACAGGCAGAAGCGCATGTAGACCGTCTGCGGGAAGGTGATCGTCGCGTCGGCGTGGTAGGTGTAGTCGCAATATTCGCCATAGTCGCGCTCCCCGGGGGCGACCGCGAGCGAAGTATATCCGCCGCGGGTGGCGAGGTAGTGGGCGATGGCGCAGCTTTCGGTCAGCCGCGTCTCGCCATCCACCAGCATCGGCACGGTGCCCAATGGATTGATCGCCATGTATTCCGGCGCAAGGTAGCGCGGCGGGAACGGGAGGATCTTGAGGTCGATATCGACCCCCGCCTCCTCGGCCGCCCAGGTTGCGCGCAATCCGCGCGAACACGCGCAGGTGTAGAGGACAGGTGTGGTCATAAGGCTGAGGCTTAGTGCCCCTCGCCCGCGCCCACACCCAGCACTTTGTGCAGGACGAAGGCGATCAGGCTCCCCAGCACCAGCCCCACCACCGCCGACAGTGCGGCATAGGTCACCCAGCCTGCAACCCCGCCAAGCGCACCGGCGGCAGCGGCAACCACGCCTTCGGCTCCGTGGATGATATCGTACAACCCGTGGAAGCCGATCTCGTGCGTGCCATGGACGATGATCCCGCCGCCCACCCACAGCATCGCCACCGTGCCGATCAGCGACAGGGCGATCAGCAATTTGGGTACGAAGCGCAGCAGGAAATGGCCCAGGCCCTGCTTCCAGCTTTCCGCCTGCTTCGTGAGATAGAGGCCGACATCGTCGATCTTCACGATCACCGCCACCGCGCCATAGACCACCACCGTGACGATGACCGCCACCAGCGCGAGCGCAATGCCGCGTTCCCACCACACATCCAGTTCCAGCGCGGCAAGCGTGATCGCCATGATCTCGGCCGAGAGGATCAGGTCGGTGCGGATCGCCCCGCCCACCCGCTCGTTCTCGAAGGCGACCGGATCGACGATCTCGTCCTCCAGCGTCTTGCCGTGCTTGGCCCCGCCCAGCTTCTCCATCACCTTTTCCGCGCCCTCGTAGCACAGGAAGGCCCCGCCCAGCATCAGCAAGAAGATGATCGCCTGCGGCAGGAATTCGGACAGCAGCAGCGCGCCCGGCAACAGGATCAGCAGCTTGTTCTTCAAACTGCCCTTGGTGATCTTCCAGATGATCGGCAATTCGCGCGCCGGGGACAGGCCGGTGACGTAGCTGGGCGTGACAGCCGCATCGTCAATGACAACGCCCGCGGTCTTGGACCCGGCCTTGCCGGCGGCCACGGCGATATCATCGATCGAGGCGGACGCGGCGCGCGCGATCACTGCCACGTCGTCAAGCAAGGCGACCAATCCTGAAGGCACGGAAACTTCCCCCTTGTGCGATACCTCGTTAAACTCGCCGAGTGCCCTGCCTGTTCCCTGCGCACAAGACTTGCAATTCCCCCGCAAAGCTGTAAGGGCCGCCGCTTCGCATGGGAACCGCCCGGCGATGTATCGAAGAAAGCCGGAGGGGCCCCGTTCGTGTCGAACGGATCAGCCAGCGATCGGCATGGAGTGAAAGGACAAGAAGATGGCTCTGTATGAGCACGTCTTTCTTGCGCGTCAGGACCTGAGCCAGGCTCAGGTTGACGCGCTTGCGGCACAAGCCACCGAAATCGTCGAGGCCGGCAATGGCAAGGTCACCAAGACCGAAACCTGGGGCCTCAAGTCGCTCGCCTACAAGATCGAGCGCAACCGCAAGGCGCATTTCGTGCTGCTCAACATCGAAGCCCCCGGCTCGGTCGTTGCCGAGCTCGAGCGCCAGACCCGCATCAACGAAGACGTCATCCGCTACATGACCATCCGCGTGGAAGAACACGAGGAAGGCCCGAGCGTGATGATGCGCAAGAACGACCGCGAGCGGAAGCGCCGCGAAACCCGTGAGGAGCGCGACTGATGGCACGCCCGTTTTTCCGCCGCCGCAAGTCCTGCCCCTTCGCGGCCAAGGACGCCCCCAAGATCGATTACAAGGACGTGCGCCTGCTTCAGGGCTTCATGTCCGAGCGTGGCAAGATCGTGCCCTCGCGCATCACCGCCGTCTCGGCGAAGAAGCAGCGTGAACTGGCCCAGGCGATCAAGCGCGCGCGCCAGATCGGCCTGCTGCCCTTCATCGTGAAGTAAGAGGAGAAGGACACATGGATATCATTCTCCTCGAGCGCATCGAGAAGCTCGGCTCGATCGGTGACGTGGTCACCGTGAAGGACGGCTATGCGCGCAACTTCCTGCTGCCGCAGAAGAAGGCCCTTCGCGCTAACGAAGCCAACCGCAAGGTCTTCGAAGCCAACCGTGACCGTCTGGTGGCCGAAAACGCCGCCCGCCGCACCGAGGCCGAAGCGCAGGGTGAAAAGGTCGCGGGCGCCGAAGTGGTGCTGATCCGCGCCGCTTCGAACGCCGGTCAGCTCTATGGTTCGGTCAGCGTGCGCGACATCGTGTCGGGCCTCGCCGATCAGGGCCATGACGTCGACAAGCGCATGGTCATCCTGGCTGCGCCGATCAAGACCATCGGCATGCACGACGTGACCGTTGCTCTGCACCCCGAAGTGCGCGTGACCGTGAAGGCCAACGTCGCCCGTTCGGACGACGAAGCCAAGCTCCAGAGCGAAGGCGTCGACGTGCTCGCCGCGATGTTCGAAGACGAACAGCGCGAGATCGAGGAACAGGCCGAAGCGACCCGCATCGACACCAGCCTCGAACCGGGCGAAATCCCGGCCGAGCTGCTCGAAGGCGGCGAGGACGCGTAAGCTTTCCGGCCTTCACAGGCGCAAGATACGAGGGCGCGAAGATCGGATGCGATCTTCGCGCCCGTCTTGTAAACGGCGTCGCCAGCCGCAAAGGTGCTGCCACACAAGGATAACAACAAAGGAGCAGAGACAACTGCCATGATCGACATTCCCGCCATCCTCGCCGAGCTTCAGCGCCACTATGACGACGCGGTGCGCACCTTGCGCGATGACGTCATCGCCTTCGGGAAGAACGGCACCTTGCCGGCCCCCGCCAAGCGCGCCGATGGCTCCTATGCCTATCCGCAGATCACCTTGCGCTATGCGGGCGTGGGCGAACCGCGCGATCGCAGCCGCGCCTTCGGGCGGCTCGAGGCGCCGGGCACCTATTCGACCACCGTCACCCGCCCGGATCGCTTCGCGCAATATCTCACCGAACAGCTCCAACTGATCGCCGAGGAATACGAGATCGAGGTCACCGTCACCCGCTCGCGGCAGGAAATCCCCTTCCCCTATGTGCTCGACGGCGAGGCGGGGGCGGCGATGGTCGGAATCGCCCCGCGCGAGATCGCCGCGCACTTCCCCGCGACCGACCTTGCCCTGATCGGCGACGAACTGGCCGACGGGATCGAGATCGACGGCGATCATGACATGCCGCTCTCGTTGTTCGATGGCCTGCGCACCGATTACTCGCTCGCGCGGCTGAAACACTACACCGGGAGCGAGGTCAGCGACTTCCAGGACTTCGTGCTCTTCACCAACTATCACCGCTATGTCGATGAATTCGTGAACTGGGGCGCGCAGGCGATCGGCACTGACGGCTATGTCGCGCTGACCGGAGCGGCCGGGCTCGACATCCGCGAGCCCACGCCCCACGCGCAGGACCAGCTCAACGACACCGCCTGGCGCAAGCACCAGATGCCCGCCTACCACCTGGTGCGCGAGGACGGGAGCGGCATCACCCTCGTCAACATCGGCGTCGGCCCCTCCAACGCCAAGAACATCTGCGATCACCTCGCGGTGCTGCGCCCGCACGCGTGGATGATGATCGGCCACTGCGGCGGCTTGCGCTCCACCCAGAAGATCGGCGATTTCGTGCTCGCGCATGCCTACCTGCGCGACGATCACGTGCTCGACGCGGTGCTGCCCCCCGAAATCCCGATCCCGCCGATTGCCGAAGTCCAGCAGGCGATGGCGCTCGCGGCCGAGCAGGTCTCGGGTGTGCAGGGCGCCAATCTCAAGCAGCGGATGCGCACCGGTACGGTGGTGACCACCGATGACCGCAACTGGGAGCTGCGCTATTCGTCATCGGCGACGCGCTTCTCGCAGAGCCGCGCGATCGCGATCGACATGGAAAGCGCGACCATCGCCACGCAGGGCTATCGCTTCCGGGTGCCCTACGGGACGCTGCTATGCGTCTCGGACAAGCCGCTTCATGGCGAGATCAAGCTGCCTGGGCAGGCGAACAAGTTCTACGAGGAAACCATCGCCGCACATCTCCAGATCGGGATCGTCGCGGTGGCACGGCTGCGCGCCGAGGGCGACCGCCTCCACTCGCGCAAGCTGCGCGCGTTTAACGAGCCGCCGTTTCGCTAAGGTGTGTAGGGCGGCGCCACCCCGCGCCGCCCTGACCTCGGCTTACAGGTCGTCGCGATCCCCCGAGAGCTCGATTTCCTTGTCGTCGGCCGTCTCGGCGGCAATGTCGAGCAGGCTCGACAGCTCGGTCGCGGTGGCGCTGTCGAGCACCTTGATGACGAAATGGAGCACGTCGCCGCGGATTTCCCAGCTGCCCATCTTCATCTGGCCCGAGGCTGCGAGCAGTTCGAGCGCCGCCTTCCCGCCGATCCCGTCCTTCTCGACGCGGCCTGCGGGCGAGAACACCTCGCGCACGGTCAGCCCCGAGACAGTCTGGGTCGTCCCCGAGACGAACACCAGCTGGGTGCGCCCCTCACTCGAATAGTTGAAGGTGAGCTTGTAATCGCCGTCGTCGTCGACCTCGTATTTGAGGCCGGCGCGGTCGAGCCGCTTGGCGACGCTGGCATCCTCGGCAGCGGCCGGAACGGCGGTGGCGGCAGCCAGGCCCGCAAGGACAGACAGCGACAAAAGACGGCGAATGGTCATGAAATTCCCTCCGTTAACAACCCGGAGCGCAACCATAACCGATTCGCCCCCCGTCTGGCTTGGATTAATTGGTCAGCGCCGGTGCGAATGGCGGACAAGGTAACGCGGCGGCGGCCCTTGGCTAGCTTGCCGGACATAACCGACACGGCAATCCGGGTCGATGGCGGGCTCATGGCGCGGAATGAGTGAGGCGGCGCCTATTTTTCGAATGTGACCGGAACGAAGCCGTTCTTGTAGGCCATCTCGTCAAACACCGCATCGCATGCGGATTTCCGGGATTCGCAGATCATTGCGATTGAAGCGGCCGAGTTATCCGTTCCATTCGGAACGGCCCAGCGTTTGATCACGGCCGGATAGGTCGGCGCGCCTTCGGGGGCGAAAGACCAGACCGAGAAGCTTGCGCGGTGCGCGATGACCGTCCAGCCATTCTCGACCTTGGTCTCGATCCCTTCGCGCGCGGCCACCGCCGCACGTGCTTCGGCGACGGTGCGGTATTCGATCCCGTCCGACACCGTGCCGGGCAGCGGCTCGGGGGTGTAATTGGGGCAGCTGCGCGACGTGAGCCGCCACACTAGCTGCGCCTGCAAAGGGCTACTGGTAGCGGCGATATCGGCAAATGCGGCATTATCGATGAGAGTCTCCTGAAAGCGCATCACCGTAAAGTCCTGCGCCCCCGGGGCGAGATAGAGGATTGTATAACCGCAGAACCGGTCCACCGCTGCAAACCGCGCGCTGGCATCAATCGCGACGTAGATGCCGGGATAGGGGACCGCCGGGCTATCCTTGGTCCAGTTAAGCCTGACCTGATCGCGCGTAATCAGCGCGCCCCGAATCGCACGAGCCGCAGCGCGGTCACTGCGGAACTGCGCAAGGGAATATTGGGCCCGGAACCCTTCGCTCATCATGGCATGGGCTGCATCATCATCTCCAGCCTCAAGCAGCGCATAGAAACGCTGCCAGGAGGCGAGCGCCTTGGCCTCGAGCTCTTCGCTCGGGATCCAGCCCGCCTCAGAGCCCTGAGTGATATTGACCTCGCGGGTGGCGTCGGGCGCCTGCGCCAGCACCGGCCCGATCCCGGACAGCGCCCCGAGCAACGTTAGCACCAGCGCCGCACCTGTCATACGCATGGCCAAAACCTCCTTGCTGATCAGCATGCTAAGCCGGTGCCAGCGCAGAGTCGAGCCCTACCCCTGCCCCTTGGTCTTGGTCGCGCCGCCCTTGGCGTTGGCGGCGATGAACTCGATGATCTGTCCGGCGATATCCTTGCCCGTCGCACTTTCGATCCCCTCGAGGCCGGGGGAGGAATTGACCTCCATGATCACCGGCCCGTGGTTCGAGCGCAGCATGTCCACGCCGCACACGTTCAGCCCCATGCGCTTGGCCGCGCGCACCGCGGTCGAGCGTTCTTCGGGGGTGATCTTGATCACCTGTGCGCTGCCGCCGCGGTGCAGGTTCGAGCGGAACTCGTCCGCCGCCCCGGTGCGCTGCATTGCGGCGACCACCTTGCCGCCCACCACCAAGGCGCGGATATCGGTGCCGCCGGCTTCCTTGATGAACTCCTGCACCAGGATGTTGACGTTGGCCCCGCGGAACGCCTCGATCACCGACTTGGCGCTGCTCATCGTCTCGGCGAGCACCACGCCGATGCCTTGCGTCCCCTCGATCAGCTTGATCACCACCGGCGGGCCCTTGACCGCCTTGATGATCTCCTCGGCCGCCTTGGGGTCGTTCGCATAGGCCGTGAGCGGCAGGCCGAGGCCATGCTTGGCGAGGATCTGCAAGCTGCGCAGCTTGTCGCGGCTGCGGCCGATGGCGACGCTTTCGTTCAGCGACCAGACGCCCGCCATCTCGAACTGCCTGAGGATCGACAAGCCGTAATTGGTAATCGAGGCCCCGATGCGCGGGATTACCGCGTCATAGGCGGCAATCGGCGCGCCATTGTAGAACACCTGCGGGCGGTGGCTGGCAATATGCACCGTGCAGCGCAGCGTGTTGAGGATGTCGAGCGTGTGCCCCCGCGCCTCGGCGGCCTCCTTCAGCCGCTTGTGCGAGTAGAGGTTGGCGTTGCGCGCCAGCATCGCGATTTTCATGAAGACCCTTTCAAGACCGGCGCATCAAACCATTATGTTGTCGCGTTTTCCGGCCGCCGGGTGAGAGCACCCGGCTGGAAAAACGCTCTAGCGGCGGACGCGCCCCATATGCGCTATCGCAGGTGATTGCAGCCAGGAATGGCCGCTATCCACCACCATCCGCCGCCGGAGCGCGGTGCGTCCGATCAGCATCGGGAACTGCATCTGGGATCTGTCCGCCAGGCTGATTTCCGCCCGGAAGGTGAGATTACCGATCCTCAGCGGCGTCTTAATGACAAAGCGGGTCTGCTGGTCGCCGTTCGACGAGGTGATGCCGCGCAGGTCGACATGGATCGCCTCGCAGAAGTGCCGCGTCCCGTCCCAGTCGACCGCGAAGCGCACGAAGCGCTCGCCCCCACGGACGAAATCCTCGACCAAATGGGCGTGGAGCGAGGAGGTGCGCGCGCCGGTGTCGATCTTGGCGGGAATGCCGGCAAGCCCGAGCTCGGGCAGGCTCACCAGCTCGCGCCAGCCCACGACAAGAGGGGGTCTGGCTGCCATCAGGGCAGGATAGCCATCCCGTCCCCGCCCTCGCCAGAGGTGAAGCGGCGAAGGACGGTGCCGCGCTCGTAATCGACCTCGGCGACAGTATCGCTGGCGGTTTCGGCGACATAGATGCGGCGGCCGTCCTTCGACCACAGGATCGTCACCTGAAAGCGCGCCTCGGCCTCGGCGGGCGAGGAGACGGGGATGGTGCGGATCACCTTGGCGGTGGCGGTGTCGATCACGCTGAGGATGCCGTCCTGAAGATCGCTGGTCACCGCAACATCGCCTTGCGGGCGCACCGCGATGCGCAAGGGGAAGCGCCCGGTGGGAACCGTCTTGCGCACCTCCATCGACTGGGGATCGAGCGCGAAGGCCTGATTGGAACCGCGCGCCGAGACCCACAACGTGCTGCCGTCGGGCGAGAGCGCGATGCCTTCAGGCTCCTCGCCGACGGTCACCGACAGGGGCGCGCGGCGGGTCTTCAGATCGATCCGGGTGACCGTGCGCGAGCCCAGATCGGTGGTCCAGGCGGTGCGCTCGTCGGGGCTGATGGCGAGCATGTGACTGCCCTCCTTGCCGGTCCCGAACTCGAAAAGTGTGGTAGCGCTGGTCAGCGGGCCGACCAGCTGGAAGATCGAGCGCCGTCCCTCGGCAGTCGCATAAATGGTGCCGCTGGCGTGCCACACGATCCCGTGCGGACCGGCATTGGCGCCGAGATCGATGCTGCGCACCTTTTCGAGGGTGTCGGTGCGGAAGATGTCGACGCTCGTCCCGCCGTAGCAGGCGAGCGCGACGTGCTTGCCATCGGGCGAGGTGGCGAGTTCGTGCGGGTTGGTGCAGCTTGGCACCCTGAGCACTTCCGCGCCGGTCGCCAGATCGACCTTGGAGAGCGTGTTGCCGCGCTTGCCAGCGACGAACAGCGCCCCCTCCGGCCCTTCCCCTGCAAGCGCTGCCGGAGTGCCGGCGGCAAGCACCGCCAGCACCCCTGCTAGGGCGATAATGGCTCCGCTCCCGCGTCCCATCACCAGCCCGCCGTCTCGCCCTTGTTCTGCTGGTCGAGCCATTTCTTGAGCGGGGCGAAATATTCGACCATCGCCTTGCCGCTCATCTGCCGTGTCCCGGTGAAGGCCTCGAGCGCGTCGGGCCAGGGCTTGGAGGCGCCCAGCTCGAGCATCGCATCAAGCTTCGCACCCACCTCCTTGTTGCCATAGAACGAGCAGCGGTGGAGCGGCCCCTTCCACCCGGCGGTGTCGCAGGCGGACTTGTAGAACTGGAACTGCAGCAGCCGCGCGAGGAAGTAGCGGGTGTAGGAGACGTTGGCCGGAATGTGATACTTGGCCCCCGCATCGAACCCGGCCGGATCGCGCGGCACCGGCGGGACGATGCCCTGATAGTCGCGGCGCAAATCGTTCCAGCCCGTGTTGATCTCGGCCTCCGGGATCGAGCCGTCATAGAGGCCCCAGCGATAGCGGTCGAGCAGCAGGCCGAAGGGCAGGAAGGCGACCTTGTCCATCGCCTGACGCAGCAGCAGGCCGATGTCCTTGTCGGCGCTCGGCACGTCCTTGGGATCGAGCATGTCGATCTGCACCAGATATTCGGGCGTGATCGACAGCGCGATCATGTCGCCGATCGCCTCGTGGAAGCCGTCATTGGCGCCGTTGAGATGCAGGTAGTCCTGCCCGTTATAGGCGCGCTGGTAGTAGTTGTGACCGAGCTCGTGGTGGATGGTGACGAAGTCGTCGCCATTGGGCTTGATGCACATCTTGATGCGCAGATCGTCGACATTGTCGATGTTCCAGGCCGAGGCATGACACACCACCTCGCGGTCAGCCGGTTTGGTGAACTGGCTGCGTTCCCAGAAGGTCGCGGGAAGCGGGTCAAAGCCCAGCGAGGAGAAGAACTGCTCGCCGACCTTGACCATGCCGACCGCATCGAGGTTCTTCTTCGCGATCAGATCGGTGACGTCATAGCCGATATCGCCCGCACCCGCAGGCGCGACCAGCGGGTAGATGTTGCCCCATTCCTGCGCCCACATGTTGCCGAGCAGGTCGGCGCGGATCGGGCCGGTGCGCGGCTGGACGGCATCGCCGTATTTCTCGTTGAGCTTGCGACGCACATAGGTGTGGAGCGCGATGTAGAGCGGCTTCACCTCCTGCCACATCCGCTCGGTCTCGGCGGCGAATTGTTCCGGCGGCATGTCATAGCCCGACCGCCACATCGCGCCGTAATCGGCAAAGCCCAGCTCCTTGGCGCCCTCATTGGCGAGCGCGGACATGCGGACATAGTCGCCGCGCATCGGGGCGCCGACATTGTCGTGCCAGCTCGCCCACATTTCCTTGAGCTCATCGGGCGTGCGCTCGAGATTGCCCATCTCGGCCTCGATGTCGCTACCGTTGATCGGCTGGCCGTTCAGCGTTCCCTTGCCGCGGCCATAGGCCGAGCCGAGGCGCGTGGCGATTTCATTGAGCTCCTCGGCCGCGCCGGGGCGGTTGGGAGCGGGCAGCGAAATTCCGTTCCTGAGCATGTCGAGCTTGCGCGCTGTCTCGGCATCGAGCCCGGAAACCCGCGCATAGCGTGCCGCCTCGTTCGCATAGCCGACCTGCTTGACCGTCAGCTCGGCGCCGTAGCGCGCCGCGAGCGTGTCGCTGTCGTGGTTGATATAGGTGGCGTTGAGCCAGGAGACGTGGCCGTTTTCCTTCGAGAAGGCGGCAAGATCGGCCTCGACCATGGCGATCCACGCCGCGGCGCCCTCGGGCGTTTCGGGATAGGTCGCGACCGCGGCCGGGGCCGGCAGGTTCTCTTGCGCCGCCAGCGGCGCGGCTATGGCGATGGCGAGCGCGGCGACGGCGCCCTTCAGCAGGGGGGCGGCAGATTTCATTGCGAGGGGTTCCCGTCAGTCATGTGACAATGGTGTCAGGTTTGAACGCGCTTGCCGGTGGAATCAAGCAGCGAGGAAGCCTGCAATCGCCGAGCCGAGTTCTGGCTTCGTCACACTGCCCATATGCGTGCCGGGGACTGCGACATGGCGTGCGTCCGGCAGCAGCGCGGCGAGGTCCTCGGCCGAGCCGTTGTCGCGATCCTCGTCGCCGCAGATCACGGCTGTCGGCATGGTGATGCCTGCGAGCGCCTCAAGGTCGAAATCGTCCATCGCGTCAAGCAATAGCCGCGCGGCGGTGCGGTCGACCCCTTGGGATTTCAGGAAAGTGCGCGCGGCATAGGCCGGATCGCCGGGGCGGATGGTGTCGAATTCGTCGATCACCCGCTTGAAGAAATCCGCGCGGCGCGCCCAACCGGCAAGTCCCTCGACCCCCATCCCGCAGATGCACAGGCGGCGCGGCTCGAGCACCCCGTGCGCCACCGTGTGGACTGCGGTGCGCGCGCCCAGCGAGAAGCCGACAAGATCGAACCCGCCCGGCTCGAGCGCGTAATGCTCAGCGAGCGCGGCGACATCGCGCACCAGCACGCCGGTGGGATAGGCGCCCGCCTCACGCGGGGCATCGCTCTCACCATGGACGCGGAAATCGAGCATGATCGCCCGGAAGCCCGCGGCCGCAAGCCGCTCGGCATGGCCCCACTTGATCCAGTTCATCTGCGCCGAGGAAAACAGCCCGTGGAGTAGCACCACCGGGCGGCCCTCTCCCAAAATGTGGACCGCAAGCTGGGTGCCGTCGAAGCTGGCGAAGCGATCCGTGACCGGCATGCTCATGCCAGCCCTACGAAGGCGACCCATTCCTCGGTGCTGCGCGGCTGTTCGTCCATCACCCTCGCGCCCTCGGGCAGGCCGATCCACGGCTGCTTGCTCCTGACCCACACATGACCGGCCGGGACGAATGACGCGCTGTTGTCGAGCGTGCCGCAGCGCAGGCTCGCCATCCCCTCCCGTGCGTCGTTGGTGGCATAAATCCGCGCCTTGCACTTCGCGCAGCCGTAAATGCGCGAATGCGCCCCGCTCGGCTGATCATACTCACCGATGTCGAGTTCGCCAGTGATTGCAAGGTCGGCGAGCGCAAACAGCATGTGTTCGGAAAAGGCGCTGCCGGTGCGGCTCTGGCAATCGGTGCAGTGGCAGGCATAGGCGTTGAGACGCAGGCCCTCCCGCAGCGTGTAGCGCACCGCGCCGCACAGGCACCCGCCGGTGAGTTCGCCCTTCATCGCGGCTGCAACCCCTTCTGCTCCATCCGCCACTTGGCCATGGCGATGCGGTCCTGCCCGAAGAAGGGCTCGCCCTCGAACACCAGCGTCGGCACGCCCCAGTGGCCCGCGGCCTCCAGCGCTGCCTGGTTGGCTTCGATCTCGGCATCGAGCGCCGCCGCATCATCGGCCGCCTCGGCCGCGAGCGCGGCGAAATCGAGGCCTGCGCGGGCGGTGGCATCAGCGAGGTGGTCGCCCTCATGCCAATTGTCGACGGTGCCCGACCAGATCACCCGCGAAACCTCGTCGGCAAAGGCGAGGCCCCGCCCCGCCCGCTCGGCCGCCTGCCCCATGCGGCACAGGCGGTGGATATGCGGCTGCTCGGCCGCGATTTCGCGGGTCATGAGGTTCTGCACCACCGGATCGGGGCGCGGCCAGCGGTAGGGAAGCCCAAGCATCTGCGCAGAGCGGGCGGCATCGATGAAGATGTAGCGCCCGACATTGGGGTTGCCGGTGAACAGCAGCGAGGGATCGCGGATCGCGATCGGCCACACGGTGCGCAAGGCTATGGCGAGGTCATATTCCTCGGCCATGGCCCGGTATCGCCCGACCGCGAGGTAGGAATAGGGCGAGCGGAAGCTGAAGAACAGGTCGGCGTGGAGCGTCATGGCCGACCTGCTAGCGCGCTTCGGGGCGGGCGACCAGTGCCTGCTTCGCCGGAGCAGGCAATCCCGCCCGGAATTGGCAGGAACGCAGCCGCTAAGGACCGAGGCGCGCGATCAGCGGAAGAAGCACTGGGTTCCGGCGTAGAGCATCTCCACCCTGTCGCCGGTGATGAAGCCGCCGAGCTTCTCGCCAAGCGCGAATTCCTCGCCCAGCGTGCTGGCCTCGACCTTGGCAAAGCCGGGTGCGGCCTCGACGCCAGCGCGCGGAGTGCCGAGTTGGACCGTGCCGACCAGAGCGATCGTGCCGCTCGCCGCACGGTCGCCGTCCTGCGGCAGGTGCCAGTTCCAGCCTACAAGCTTGCCATCCTGAAAATGCGCGGTGAGACCGCCGGCGTAATCGGTGAAGGTAATCGGCCCGGCGCCGCATTCGGGGTTCTCGCCGCTGCGCAGCGCCTCGCCCAGCGCCTTGGCGAGCGCGGCCTCGACCTCGACCTTGCCGGCGGCAAAGAAGAAGCTCTCGGCCCCCGCGGTCATCCCGTCCGGGCGGAGCGCGACGGCATTGGCCGCGACCGGCGCCGGCTCCGCCTCGCCAGAGCGCTTTTCAGCCGGGTTCGGCACCCCGCCGCTGTCGCAGGCCGCCAGCACGAGCGCGCCCGCAAGCGCGATGAGAGCAAGACGCATCGGCCCTATCCCTTCTTGAGGTGGCGGCGGCCGAGCAGCTCGGCGATCTGCACCGCGTTCAATGCCGCGCCCTTCCTCAGGTTGTCCGAGACCACCCAGATGGTCAGCCCGTTCTCGACCGTGGGATCCTCGCGCACACGGCTGACGAAGGTCGCCGCATCGCCGACGCATTCGATCGGGGTGATGTATCCGCCGTCCTCGCGCTTGTCGATCAGCATGACGCCGGGCGCCTCGCGCAGGATGTCCATCGCCGCTTCGGCGCTGAGTTCGTTCTCGAACTCGATATTGACCGCCTCCGAGTGCCCGACGAACACCGGCACGCGCACGCAGGTCGCGGTCAGCTTGATCTTGGGATCGAGAATCTTCTTGGTCTCGACCACCATCTTCCACTCTTCCTTGGTCGAGCCGTCGTCGAGGAAGACGTCGATATGCGGAATGACGTTGAAGGCGATCTGCTTGGTGAACTTGGCGGGCTCGACCGGATCGCCGACGAAGATGGCGCGGCTCTGCGTGAACAGCTCGTCCATCCCGGCCTTGCCCGCACCGGACGTTGATTGGTAGGTCGAGACCACCACGCGCTTGATCGTCGCGGCATCATGCAGGGGCTTCAGCGCCACCACCAGCTGCGCGGTCGAGCAGTTGGGGTTGGCGATGATGTTGCGGGCCTTGTAGCCGTCGATCGCGTCGGGGTTCACTTCCGGCACCACCAACGGCACATCGGGGTCCATACGATAGAGCGACGAGTTGTCGATGACGACACAACCAGCTGCCGCTGCCTTGGGGGCATATTCCTTGGCCGGGCCGGAGCCGGCCGCGAACAGCGCGATGTCCCAGCCGGCGAAGTCGAAATGCTCGATGTTCTTGCACTTGAGCATCTTGCCGGTGTCGCCGAACTCGACCTCGCTGCCGACCGAACGCGACGATGCGACCGCGGCGACCTCGTCGCACGGAAATTCGCGCTCGGCCAAGACCTGCATCATCTCGCGCCCGACATTGCCGGTCGCGCCGACCACTGCCACCCGGTAACCCACTTGGCATTCTCCTGTGTTTTGCAGGTGCGAGATAGCGACGGGTGCGCCAAGCGCAACCGCTATCGTCGCCGTGCAGACCTATTCCGGCCCTATTCCGGAGGCGTCACCCCGTGCGCTTGGAGGAAGCGGAAGATGCCGTTCCAGACATGCGGGCCGATCTTCGGCCCCGACACGCGGTGGGTGTAGCCGGGGTAGAGCATCATCTCGAAGGGCGTGTTGCTCTCCTGGAGGACGCTGATGAGCTCCGAGGAGTTCTCGAAGATCACGTTGTCGTCGGCCATGCCGTGGATCAGCAGCAGCGGATCGGCGATTTTGGTGGCTTGCGGAATGGCGCTCGCCCTCTCGTAAGCCTCGGGCACTTCGCGGGGATCGCCCATGTAGCGTTCGGTGTAGTGGGTGTCATAAAGCTCCCAGCGCGTCACCGGCGCGCCCGCGATGCCGGCGGCGTAGAGCCCCGGATCGGCCTCGAGCATCTTCAGCGTCATGTAGCCGCCATAGGACCAGCCATAGGTGGCGATCTTCGCCGGATCGACATAGTCGAGGCTCTTGAGAAACAGCGCCCCCGCCTTCTGGTCGCGCACCTCGGCCCCGCCCATCGCGCGGTAGAGCGGCTGTTCGAAATCCACGCCGCGGTTGGCCGAGCCACGGTTGTCGAGCTCAAAGAAGATGTAGCCCTTGTCGACAATCGCCTGCGCGAGGGCCCCGCCCCAGCCCTTCGTCACCGTCTGCGGCCCCGGCCCGCCATAGTGCTGGAAGAACACCGGGTAGCGCTTGCCCGGCTCCATCTTGGGCCGCAGCATCATCCAGTGGAGCGGCGTGCCGTCCTCGGCGGCGATGGTGCCGTATTCGGGCGTCACATGGCTGGCGAGGAAGGGCGCATAGGGGTGTTCGCCCTCGACCCGGTTCTCCTCGATCCACGCGACCCGGCTGCCATCGGGCGTGGCAAGGTAGGACTGCGGCGGCTGGCCCCCGCCCGAGCGACTGACATAGAGCAGGCGGCCTGCGCTATCCATGCTGGCGCTGTTGGTGAAGGCGGGATCGGTGAGCAGTTCGGGCTCGCCGCTGCCGTCCAGCCGCGCGCGATAAATCTGCTGGGTGAGGACGTCGGTGGTCGCCTGATAGGTGAAGGTGCCGGCCACCTCGTCCACCCCGACCAGCGCGGTGGTGGGCGACGTCCCCTTGGTCAGCTGCGCCCACTGGCCATCGGCATAGCGGTAAAAGTGCCCGAAGCCGTCGCGCTCGGACCACCACAGCAGGCTGCCGTCCTTGAGGAAGCGGTAATTGTCGGAGAGGTTGATCCAGTAATCGGGCCGCGCGGCGGTTTCGGTGAACAGAAGCGTGCTCGCGCCCGTGGCGGGATCGACCTTGAGCACATCGATCCGCGTCTGCGCGCGGTCTTGCCGCTGGACGTAGATCGCCGAGGCGTCGGGCGCCCAGTCGACGCGGGCGACATAGATGTCGATGTTGAGCCCGAGGTCGATCTTGACGCTGCCCGTCCCGTCGGGGTTCATCACGAACAGCTCGACCACGGCGTTGTCGGTGCCCGCCGCGGGGTAGCGCTGGTCGAAGACCTTGGTGCCCTTCGCCCCGATCGCCGCCCGGGTGACGATGCCGACTGCGGCCTCGTCGGTGCGCTGGACGACGAGGCGGGTGTCGTCGGGCGCCCACCAATAGCCTTGCAGGCGCGCCATTTCCTCCTGCGCGACGAACTCCGCCTCGCCCCAGCGGATCGTCTCGGCCTCGCCTGCGGGCGTGATCGGCTGCGCCTCGCCACCGACCGGGCCGACCCACAGCCGCCGGTCGCGCACGAAGCTGACCGCGCCGCCCCTGGGCGACAATTGCGGGTTGAGTTCGGTGCCTTCGGTATCGGTGAGGCGGGTGACCGTGCCATCGAGCTTGGCCAGAAACAGGTCGCCATCCAGCGGCACCAGCACGCCCGCGCCGTTGCTCGCCCACTGGTAGGCGATGATCCCCTTGAGGCTGCCGACCCGCGCGCGCTCGCGCTGCATTTTCTCGTCCTCGGACAGCTCGCGCCCAGAGCCGAGCTTTTCCGAATCGACCAGCATCCGCCATTCGCGGGTCTCGATATCGTAGCCCCACAGGTCATAACGGTCGCGGTCATCGGCGCGGTTGCGCAGCAGCGTGAGGAAGCGCCCGTCGGGCGCAAGCTTCACCTGCCGCGGCGCAGGGCCATCGAGGCCGGGGGAAGCAAAGACGCGCTCGAAGGTCAGGGCGGGGGCTTCGGTGGTCACGGGAGCCTCCGCCATGGCTGGGGCTGCGAGAAAAAGAGTGGCAGCAGCAAGGATGAAACGCATTCCAAAAGTCACCTCGTCATTGCGAGCAACCGCATGGTTGCGCGGCAATCCATCGCCAGACCTTGGATTGCTTCGCTAGCGCTCGCAATGACGAAAAAGCGGCCCGAATGCAAAAGGGCGGCCCCGCAGGACCGCCCTTCATGTTTCGTGGGCCGAAAGAGCCTTACGCCTTGGGCGCGTTCATCTTGCGCTCGACGATACGCGCGCTCTTGCCGGTGCGGCCGCGCAGGTAATAGAGCTTGGCGCGACGCACCACGCCGCGGCGGACCACGGTGATGCTTTCGACGATCGGCGAGTAGAGCGGGAAGACGCGCTCGACTCCTTCGCCGAAGCTCATCTTGCGCACGGTGAAGTTCGAACCCATGCCGCGGTTCGAGCGGGCGATCACAACGCCTTCATAGGCCTGGATACGCTCGCGGTTGCCTTCCTTCACCTTCACGCCGACGCGGACGGTGTCGCCTGCGCGGAATTCGGGGATGTCCTTGCCGGACTTGGCGATTTCTTCGGCTTCAATCTGCTGGATCAGGTTCACTGGTCCGGTTCCTTAGTTTTGCGCCGCGCGCCAGAGGCAGGTTGGACCCGAGCGCCCTCATAGCGCTCCCACAAGTCCGGCCTGCGTGACCGTGTATCAGATTCGCTTTGCAGCTTTCGCCACGCCGCGATCCTCGCATGATCCCCCGATCGCAGCACTTCGGGGATCGTGCGCCCTTCCCATTCCTGAGGTCGGGTATAGTGCGGGTATTCGAGGAGGCCGTTTTCGTACGACTCCTCAGTCCCGCTGGAAGTCGCGCCCATTACTCCGGGAAGCAGCCGAATGCAAGCATCAAGGATGGTGAGCGCCGCCATCTCGCCGCCCGAGAGCACGATGTCGGCGAGGGAGACCTGCTCGATCTCGGGTCGGGCCTCGAACAGGCGCTCGTCGAAGCCCTCGAAGCGGCCGCACAGGATGATGACGCCGGGGCCTGCCGCGAGCTCGCGGATGCGGGCCTGGCTGATGGGTTTCCCGCGCGGGGTCATGGCGAGGATGGGACGCAAATCCTCCCCCACCGGGGGAGGGGGACCATCCGCAGGATGGTGGAGGGGCAGGTGCGAGTGTTCCGAACCGCTGATGTCAGGAACAACCGAGGGTGCCCCTCCACCCCCGACTTCGTCGGCGGTCCCCCTCCCCGTTCCGGGGAGGATTACGCTGTCCAAAGCCCTCCCCAACACATCGCACTTGAGCACCATCCCCGCCCCGCCGCCCGCCGGCGTATCATCGACGGTGCGGTGCTTGTCGGTGGCGAAGTCGCGGATCTGCACCGTCTCGCACGCCCACTTGCCCTCGGCCATGGCGCGTCCCGCGAGCGAGACTCCAAGCGGCCCGGGGAACATCTCCGGGTAGAGCGTGAGGATGGTGGCGGCGAAGGTCATGTCTTGACATTCCGGGACTTCCAGAGCCGGACCAAAAGAGCAACCGGCAAAGCGACTGCAAGATAGGCGACTGGCACGACTGCCCCAAAAAACACGAAGGCAATGAAGTCGGCGCGTCCAGTGTCGAAATCGCCTTCCTGCCACCCGTCGGGGATGGGCCGCGGAAAGACCATTACTGCCAACGCTATTCCGAGGGACAGAAGCGGCAGGATCGCAATCCCCCACCACCATTTGGGGAGCTTACCCGACGCCGTCATGCTTCGGACCAGCAGAGAAATAGACGTCGCGAAAGTAAGAGCGGTCATGATGTCGGTCGCGCTAGACATCAGCCTCTCCGCTCCACGTCACCCCGCCCTTCGCCCGCGTATCGACATTAAGCTCGAAGACATCGGGCCGCGCATAATGCCCGTCGCTATCGAGGTTCGTCAAACCTTCGGCCACCTCGGCAAGGTCGAGCTCGGCAAAGAGCGTCTCCTCCCCCTCCCCCGCCTGCGCGATCACGCGGGTATCGGGCGCGGCGATCAGCGAGCCGCCGCGGTTGAGCACCTCACCGGGGATCGCCTCGAGCAGCTCGCGCGCGGCGGCGTCACCACCGACACGCTCCAGACCATCGAGCAAATCATCCTTCATCTGCACCAGTCCCGCGGCCAGCACAAAGCACCGCCCCTCCATCGCATAGTGGCGCGAGGCGATCTGGTGACTCTCGCGCACCGTCGGCCAAGCCGCCACGTGCACATCCTCGCCGAGGTTATGCATCGCCGCGCGGGCGAGCGGCATCCAGTGCTCCCAGCAGATCAGCGAGCCGATGCGGCCCCACTCGGCCTGATGCACGCCCAGCGTCGAGCCATCGCCGCGCGCCCAGATCAGGCGTTCGCCGTGGGTGGGCACCAGCTTGCGGTGGCCGAGCGGCGGCAGTCCGGGTCGGAAGGTCAGCTGGTTGTTGACGAGGCTGCGCCGCACCCGCTCATGCGCGCCGATGGAAATGATCGCCCCGCTCGCATCGGCGAGTTCCTGCAAGGGCAGCAGCCGCTCGTCATTGGCGACCACCGCCTGCTCGAGCATGATCCGGTGCAGCGCCATCGACCCGGGGTGATCCCACAAGGCCGCGCCAGGCGCCTCGTCGAGCCACAGCGGATAGCCGCCCAGAAAGGTTTCTCCGAAGGCAACCACCTTCGCGCCGCTCTCCACTGCCTCACTGGCGAGGCGGACGGCCTTGTCGATCCCGCCCTGAAAATCGAGCGGGACAGGCGCGGCTTGCACGATGGCGACAGGAAGCTTGGTCATGCCCGCCACTTACGCGCGGGGGCTATCCTCCGCAACCGCCGCAGCCGCCCCCGCCGCAGCCCGAGCCGCCATCGCTGCTGCTGCCGCCGCAGCCCGAACCGCCGTCACCCTCGGGCTTGCGCATCGCGTGGACCGGCTCCCACGGGGTGCCGACCAGCACCGCGGTGCCGAACAGCGCCACAGCCATCGCCGCCTCGTCAGGCATGGGCGCGCGCGAGAAGCGGCCGTTCCTCTCGCGCAGGTCGTGCACCGCCGCAGCGCCCGCCGCCGTGCGCGGGTCGACCGTTACGAAGCGGACCACCGCGATGGCGAAGGTGAGGATCAGCAGCATGACCAGAAAGCCCGTCGGCTCGCCCACCGCGTCACCCACCCGCTGGCGGTACAGCCCGAGCAGGAACAGCGCCGCCAGCGGCGTGATCGCCAGCCAGCGCAGCCGGGCGAATTCCGTATCGCGCATCAGGAGCCCCGCGCGCTGGAGCTTGGCCGCGACCCGCTCGGCATGGGCGGCGAGCGCCGTCCTCGCATCGGCAAGGCTGAGCGGCTCGCCCGCCTCGAGCAGCGCGCGGGCCGCAGGCGAGACCGCGACATTACGGTGGGTGATGGCAAGCTTGCCCTTCTCGCCCTCGCCCAGCGCGCCGTGCACGAAGAGTTCGGCCAGCAGCGAATCGGCGAGCCGCTTCCGCCCGCCGGCGAGCACGGCAATGCTCTCGACATCATCGAGGTTGCCGCGGCGCCCGGAGTCGCGCAGGAGGTTGGGGATCCACCATGCGCTGGCCCCGGCGAAACCCAGCAAGACGCTGTAGAACAGCAGGAAATCGCTGCCCGTCCAGGACGAGAACAGCTCCATCACATTATCCTTCCCACGAGCCATCCTCCGGCGAAGAGGGAGAGGCCCAGCGCCAGTGCGACCCGACGGTGAAGCACAATATCACGCCAAAGGTTAATGCGAACACCCCGCGGATCGACGGCAAAGCGCCGATGTGCGCCCGGCCAGATGTCGCCGGGCGGCGCGCTGCCAAAGGCGCTCTCGTAGGCGGCAAGGGTGGCGGCATATTGGTGGTAGAAGCGATCCCGCTCGACCGGGCCGCCCTGCGTCGGCCCGTGGTGGAGATCGGCGCCGAGCACGCGGGCGCAGAAGTTCTGCCAGTAATCGCGGCTGTAGGTGAGGTGGAGATGCCAGGCCTGATCGACCGCATCCGACGGCGTGACCTCGTGGCCTGCGGTCATCGCCAGATAGCAGAAGCGCTTGTATTCGCCGATCACGCGCTCGGCATGGGCGAGGCTCCAGCGGTTCTCGCGCGCGAGCCGGGCAGCAAAGGAAAGCGATGCGTCCGCCGGGCCGATGAGGTGGTCGGCGATGCGCTGCCAGAGAGCGGCGTCTGCGGGCGTATCCACGCCGTCAATTATCGGCGAAATCCGCGGCTATCACAAGCCGATTGTCGTCCCATTCGATCACCGCGGCGGGGATCATCGGGACCATGAAGGTCTTCGGGCCCTTTTCGGGGGCGGGTTCGAGGGTGATCTCGATGATGTCGGTCGCGCCGAAATTCTCGATCGCGGCGACGGTGCCGATCACGTCTCCGGCGTCGGTGACGACGGGAAGGCCAAGGAGGTCGGCGTGGTAGAATTCGCCCTCGACCAGCGGCGGGAGCGCCTCGCGCGGGACGGTCAGCACCGTGCCGCGCAACCTTTCCGCATCGGCGCGCGAGGTGCTCTCGGCAAGGCGGGCGACCGCCCCGCCCTTCCCGTCCTCGCGGATCTTTACCAGCGTGAGCGCGCCATCATTGAAGCTCTTGTGCTGCGCGAGCGCGGCGACGCCCTCGCCGAACAGCTTCAGGCGCACCTCGCCCGCCACCCCGTGCGCGCCGGCAATGGCGGCAAGGGTGACGGGCTTGGCCATCTGCGCTTAGCCTTCGGCCTGTTCTTCAGCGGCGGCTTCTTCAGCAGCCGGAGCCTCTTCCGCGGCGGCTTCTTCAGCAGGGGCAGCGGCTGCGGCGCGGGCTTCTTCTTCAGCAGCGCGGGCGGCTTCCTCGGCCTCGGCGATCTTGGCGGCACGCTCTTCGGCGCGTTCCTTGGCCTTCTCGCCCGGTTCGCCCTTCTTGGGGTTCACGCGGGCTGCGCGCTCCTTGATGCCGGCGGCATCGAGGAAGCGGGCGACGCGGTCGGTCGGCTGCGCGCCGACGCCGAGCCAGTAGCGGGCGCGGTCTTCGATCAGCTTCACGCGGTCGGCCGAATCCTTGGCGAGCAGCGGGTTATAGGTGCCGATCTGCTCGAGATACTTGCCGTCGCGCGGGCTACGGCTGTTGGCGACGACGATGCGGTAATAGGGACGCTTCTTGGCACCGCCGCGCGAGAGCCGGATGGAAATCGACATGAGTAGTAACCTTTCGAGAAAATTGAACTTTTTAACCTAAACTTCTGACTTTAAACTATTTCTTGAACCGCGGGGGTCCTCCTAGGCCGGGCAGGCCGCCCATCGGCCCGGGGCCGCCAAGTCCGGGGAGGCCGCCAGCGCCGCCGCCCATTCCGCCCATGCCGCCCATCGGGCCGCCGCCGCCGCCGAACATCGCGGCGAGGCCCTTCAATCCGCCCATCTTCTTGATCTGCTTCATCGCGCGGGCCATTTCCTGGTGCATCTTGAGCACCTTGTTGACCGTCTGCACATCGGTCCCGCTGCCCGCCGCGACGCGCTTCTTGCGCTTGGCGTTCATCAGGTCGGGGTTGGCGCGTTCCTTGGCGGTCATCGAGGAGATGATCGCCTCCATGTGGACCAGCACCTTGTCGTCCATGCCCGAATTGGCGATGGCTGCCTTGGCCTTCTTCATGCCCGGCATCATGCCCGCCAGCATCCCGAGTCCGCCCATGTTGCGCATCTGCTTGAGCTGCATGGCCAAATCGTCGAGGTCGAACTTGCCCTTCTCGAGGTTGCGGGCGAGCTTTTCGGCGTCCTCTTCCTTGATCGTCGCCGCGGCGCGCTCGACGAGGCTGACGACGTCGCCCATGCCGAGGATGCGGTCTGCGACCGAGCCGGGGCGGAAGGGTTCGATCGCGTCGAGCTTTTCGCCGGTGCCGGCAAATTTGATCGGCTTGCCGGTGACCGCGCGCATCGAGAGCGCCGCGCCGCCGCGGGCATCGCCGTCCATGCGGGTGAGCACGACGCCGGTGAGCGGCACTTCGCTGCTGAAGGACTGCGCGACGTTGACCGCGTCCTGACCTGTCAACGAGTCGACAACCAGCAGCACTTCACCCGGCGACGACACGCCTGCGACCGCCTTCATCTCTGCCATCAGCGCGTCATCGACGTGGAGACGGCCCGCAGTGTCGAGCAGCAGCACGTCGAAATTCTGGAGCCGCGCGGATTCCATCGCGCGGCGCGCAATGTCGACCGGCTGTTGGCCGGCCACGATCGGCAGGGTCGCCACGTCGACTTGCGTGCCCAGCACCGCCAGCTGCTCCTGCGCGGCCGGACGGTTGACGTCGAGCGAGGCCATCAGCGCCTTTTTGCCGTGGCGCTCACGGATCAGCTTGGCGAGCTTGGCGGTGGTGGTCGTCTTGCCCGAGCCCTGCAGGCCGACCATCATGATCACGACCGGCGGCTTGGCATCGAGCTTGAGGCCCTCGACCTCCATCCCGCCCAGCGTCTCGACCAGCTCGTCATGGACGATCTTGATCACCATCTGGCCGGGGGTGACCGACTTCAGGACATCCTGCCCCACGGCCTTCTCGGTGACGGCATCGATGAAGCGGCGGGCGACGGGGAGCGCAACGTCGGCTTCGAGCAGCGCGATACGCACTTCGCGCATGGCATCGCGCACGTCCTGCTCACGCAGCGCGCCGCGGCCCTTGAGCTTGTCGAATACACCGCCAAGACGGTCTGACAGCGTGTCGAACATCGCCAACTTCTCCTGCCGGACACCGCGATGCCCGGAAAATGCGAAAAACGCCGGCGGACGAAACCTCGTCGGCCAGCGTTGCGAAACCGTGCCCCTCTGAGGCTACAAATTCCGACTTTGATCAGGATGACTGGTGGAGCCTAGCGGGATCGAACCGCTGACCTCAACACTGCCAGTGTTGCGCTCTCCCAGCTGAGCTAAGGCCCCGAGCCAGTCATCATGCAAGCCGGGCGAAGCGCCCTGCCTGCGGGAGGCGGCCATTAGTCGGGCCGCCCCCCCTTTGCAAGTGCAAAATCAGCTCTCGTCGTCTTCATCGTCGCCCGAGGTGGCAACGCCGAGATCGTCGTCACCGCCGAGGTCGACATCGTTGTCGGGCGAATCGCCGTCCTCGTCGATGTCCTCGATGTCTTCCAGGTCGCCCAGATCATCGTTACCGCCCAGATCGGCGTCGGCTTCGACATCGACCTTCTTCTCGACTTCCTCGAAGGGAATCGGCTGCTTGGACTTGAGCACAGGCTCGGGCGTCCAGGTCTCGCCGCATTCGATGCAGGAGACGGGATCTTCCTTGCCGAGATCGTAGAAGCGGGTCGCGCACTTCGGGCAGGTACGCTTGGTTCCCCATTCGGGCTTGGCCATTGTCATTCCTCAATTCGGGCCGCCCCGTGGCCGGAGCGGGCATGCAAGCTGCAAAAAATCGCAGGCGGCTTGGTCGCAAAAGGTGGGCGCGGCAAGCGCTTTATCAAGAGCCCGGGCCGCAGCGCGCGGGGCGCCTTGCCAGAAGCGCGGGGCGCTGTCAAAGACCGCCGCCTTATGACCAGCTACCGCTTCTCGTCCCTCGGCCCGCTGACCGGCTCGATCCGCGTTCCCGGCGACAAATCGATCAGCCACCGCTCGCTGATGTTTGCAGGGCTTGCGGTGGGCCGCAGCCGCATAACCGGGCTGCTCGAAGGCGAGGACGTGCTCGCCACCGCCGCCGCGATGCGCGCCTTCGGAGCGCAGATCGCGCGCGGGGAGGATGGCAGCTGGGTGGTGGACGGCGTCGGCGTCGGCAGCCTGCTAGAACCGAAACAGGCGCTCGACATGGGCAATTCGGGCACTTCGACGCGCCTCTTGATGGGCCTTGTCGCCAGCCACGCCATCACCGCGACCTTCACGGGCGATGCGAGCCTGTCGGGCCGCCCGATGAAGCGCGTGATCGATCCGCTCAGCCTGATGGGCGCCAGCTTCGAGGCTACGGCAGGCGGCACCCTCCCCCTGATGCTGCGCGGCGCCTCGCCCGCCGTGCCGATCACCTACCGCCTCCCCGTGGCAAGCGCGCAGGTGAAGAGCGCGGTGCTACTCGCCGGGCTCAACACGCCGGGCATCACCCGGTTGATCGAACCCGTCCCGACCCGCGACCACACTGAACGGATGCTCACCGGCTTCGGCGCGAAGCTCGAAGTGGGCGAGGAAAACGGCGAAACCATCATCAGCATCCACGGCGAGGCGGAATTGCGCCCCATGGATGTGGTTGTCCCCGGCGACCCTTCGTCCGCTGCCTTCTTCATGGTCGCCGCCACGCTGGTGCCGGGGAGCGACCTGACGATCATGAACGTCGGCCTCAACCCCACCCGCGCGGGGCTGCTCGCGGTGCTGCGGCAGATGGGCGCGGATATCGAGGAAGTCGACGACCGCGAAGTCGGCGGCGAGCCGGTCGCCGACCTCAGGGTGCGCCATGCGCCGCTCACCGGCGTGGACGTCGATCCGGCCATCGCGCCTGCCATGATCGACGAATTCCCGGTGCTGTTCGTCGCCGCCGCGCTCGCCGCAGGCACGACCCGCACCTCGGGTCTGGAGGAACTGCGGGTCAAGGAAAGCGACCGCCTCGCGGCAATGGCCGCCGCGCTGACGCTGGCGGGCGCGCGCGTCGAGGAGCACGAGGACGGCCTCACCATCCACGGCACCGGCGGCGAGGCCCTGCGCGGCACCCCCGCAGGCGCGAGCGTCGCCACCCGGCTCGATCACCGTATTGCCATGAGCATGGCGGTGGCGGGGCTGGTCAGCGAGGGCGGCGTCGAGGTCGACGACATTGCGCCGATCAACACAAGCTTCCCGACCTTCATGGGGCTGCTGGACGAGGCAGCGGCGGCGTGAACACCCCGCTCGACTGGCCGAGCCTCGTCGGCCTTGCCGGCACCGCCTGCATCATCGGCGCCTATGCCTATCTGACTCTCGCCAAGGCGACCAACCCCTTCCTGCTCCACGGCACCAATCTGCTTGGCGCGGCGCTGCTGACGGTCTCTCTGATCTATCACACCAACTGGGCGAGCATGGTGCTGGAGTTCTTCTGGGCCGCAATCGCGATCCTCGGGCTGGTGCGGGCGTGGCGGAGCCGGGGGGAGGCGGCCCCACCCCCTCCCCCAAGCGGGAGGGGAGACTTATGATCATCGCCGTCGACGGCCCCACCGCAAGCGGAAAGGGCACCATAGCCAAGGCGCTCGCGGCGCATTTCGCCCTGCCCCATCTCGATACCGGGCTGCTCTACCGCGCGGTCGGGCGGCAGGTGCAGCTGGCGGGCGGCAACCCGGATGACGCCCATGTGGCGCTCGCCGCCTGCGACTTTCCCGACGCCCTGCTGGGTGACCAGATCCTGCGCTCCGAGGAAGTCGGCGGCTATGCGAGCCGCGTCTCGGTCCACCCCGCGGTGCGCCGCGCGCTCTACGAACGCCAGCGCGCCTTCGCCCTGCAGGAGGGCGGCGCAGTGCTCGACGGGCGCGATATCGGCACGGTGATCGCCCCCGAGGCTGAGGTGAAGCTGTTCGTCACCGCCAGCACCGCCGAGCGTGCGCGGCGGCGCTGGCTGGAGATGACGGGGCGCGGGATTGCGGCCGATCTGGCCGAGATCGAGGCGGACATCGCCGCGCGCGACGAACGCGACATGAGCCGCGCCGACGCGCCGCTTATGGCCGCCCCCGGCGCGCAAATGCTCGACACCACCACGCTTGGCCGCAACGAGGCCATAGCCGCTGCGATCGCGGCGGTACAAGCAGCGCGCGCCTGAACGCGCTACTTGCCTTGCGGCATCCGATCACGCATCTATAACGCGTTATATATCGCGTTATGGAGAACCAGATGGCCGATGTCGTTGCCCAGATGGGCCCCGCTTTTCTGGGCAGTCGTCTGAAGCGCCTCGGTGAACGGATGCAGGCGGGCGCCGGGATCGTGACCGCGAGCGCCGGGCTGGCGCTTCAACCGGGGCATATGGCGGTACTGGCCGCGCTGCGCGGCGCTCCGCTGAGCGTGGGCCAACTGGCAGAGGCATGTGGCACCAGCCAGCCAGGTGCTACGCGCACGCTCGGCCAGCTGCGCGACCTCGGGATGATCGATGAGGTCGAGGCCCCCGACCAGCGCAGCCGGGTGGTGACGCTTTCGCCCAAGGGTCGCGAGGCGGCCATCGTCCTGATGCACGAGGTCTGGCCCCGCGTGGGGATGGCGGCACAACAGATCCTCGACCGGCTCGATGGGGATTTTCTCGCCGGTCTGACCGAGATCGAGCGTGCCTTGAGCGAAGCCTCGATCGGAGAGCGCGGGCTGCGCGTCACCCCGGGACCGCTGCGGCTGCGCGAATATGACGATGCCCTCGCCCATCACTTCCACGATATCAACGCCGATTGGATCGAGGCGATGTTCCGGCTCGAGGCGACCGATCGCGAGGTGCTGGAGAACCCGCGCAGCCGCATCGTCGAGCCGGGCGGGTGCATCCTTTTCGTCGAAGCGCCAGGCCTCGGGATCGTGGGGACCTGCGCCTTGCAGAAGACCGGCCCCGGCGCCTTCGAGCTGACCAAGATGGGCGTGCGCGAAACCGCGCGAGGGTTGAAGGTGGGCGAGTTCCTGCTCGAGGCGATCATCGCCCGTGCACAGGCGATGGGCGCGAGACAGCTGTACCTTCTCACCAACCATATCTGCGCGGCGGCGATCCACCTCTACGAGAAGCTCGGCTTCGTCCACGACGCGGGGATCATGGCGGACTACGGCGCGCGCTACGAACGCTGCGACGTGGCAATGCTCTACAAAGGCCGGTAGCACGCGCCGAGCCGCCATTTTCCTTGCGTTTTGCGCATTCCTCGCCTAGGCGCGCCCCGTTCTCGCAATCATCGCTGGTTGAAGGAACCTTCGCGCAGGCATGGGGCCGCGCGGAGAAGTCTGCCTCTTGCCCCGCCAGCCCGCGCAATGGTGCACGGGAAGCGGCAAAAGACCCCGGAAAAACCGGTGGCCGGTAGCACAACGAAACAGGACTTTCTGAGCCTATGGCAACGCAAATGCCCACCCGCGCCGATTTCGAGGCGCTCCTCAATGAACAGCTCGGCGGCGCCGGCGATGAAGGCTTCGAAGGCCGCGTCGTAAAGGGCACCGTCACCGCGATCGAGAACGGCTTTGCCGTCATCGACGTCGGCCTCAAGAGCGAAGGCCGCATCTCCCTCAAGGAGTTCTCGCGTGGCGAGGACGACCACGGCCTGACCGTCGGCGGCGAAGTCGAAGTCTTCGTCGACCGTGTCGAGAACGCCGATGGCGAAGCCATGCTCAGCCGTGACCGCGCCCGCCGCGAAGCCGCCTGGGACAAGCTGGAAAGCGAGTTCGGCGAAGGCAAGCGCGTCGAGGGCCGCATCTTCGGCCGCGTCAAGGGCGGCTTCACCGTCGATCTCGACGGCGCCGTGGCCTTCCTCCCCGGCTCGCAGGTCGATATCCGCCCGGTGCGCGATGTCACCCCGCTGATGGACGTGCCGCAGCCCTTCCAGATCCTGAAGATGGACCGTCGCCGCGGCAATATCGTCGTCTCGCGTCGTGCCGTCCTCGAAGAAACCCGCGCCGAACAGCGCAGCGAGCTCATCAATGACCTGGTCGAAGGCCAGATCATCGACGGCGTGGTCAAGAACATCACCGATTACGGTGCCTTCGTGGATCTCGGCGGCATCGACGGCCTGCTGCATGTCACCGACATGAGCTACAAGCGCGTCAACCACCCGAGCGAAGTGATCGCCATCGGCGACACGGTGACTGTCCAGATCGTGCGCATCAACGCCGAAACGCAGCGCATCAGCCTTGGCATGAAGCAGCTCGAAAGCGATCCGTGGGATGGCGTGGCCGCCAAGTACCCGGTTGGCATGAAGCTGCAGGGTCAGGTGACCAACATCACCGAGTACGGCGCCTTCGTCGAACTGGAAGCGGGCATCGAAGGCCTCGTCCACGTCAGCGAAATGAGCTGGACCAAGAAGAACGTCCACCCGGGCAAGATCGTCTCGACCTCGCAGGAAGTCGACGTGATGGTGCTCGAGGTCGACAGCGACAAGCGCCGCATCAGCCTCGGCCTCAAGCAGGCCCAGCGCAACCCGTGGGACGAGTTCGCCGAGAAGCACCCGGTCGGCAGCGAAGTCGAGGGCGAAGTCAAGAACGCCACCGAATTCGGCCTGTTCATCGGTCTCGACGGCGATGTGGACGGCATGGTGCACATGTCGGACATCGCCTGGGGCATCTCGGGCGAGGACGCGCTGGCGCTCCACCGCAAGGGCGAGATGGTCAAGGCCATCGTGCTCGATGTGGACGTCGACAAGGAGCGCATCAGCCTCGGCATGAAGCAGCTCGAAAAGGGCGCGCCTTCGGCTGAAGCAGCCTCGACCGGCTCGAGCCTGCGCAAGAACCAGACCGTCACCGTCACCGTACTCGAAGTGCGCGACGGCGGCCTTGAAGTGCAGGTTGGCGAAGACGGTGCGACCGGCTTCATCAAGCGCAGCGACCTCGGCCGCGACCGCGACGAACAGCGCCCCGACCGCTTCCAGGTCGGCAGCAAGATCGACGCGATGGTGATCGGCTTCGACCGTTCGAAGAAGCCCAACTTCTCGATCAAGGCGCGTCAGATCGCCGAAGAAAAGGAAGCGGTGGCCCAGTTCGGCTCGTCGGATTCGGGCGCTTCGCTCGGCGACATTCTCGGCGCCGCGCTCAAGAAGGGCCA
>NZ_JAMNXL010000196.1 GCF_023653175.1 Erythrobacter sp.
AGTTGCTGAGATCGCCCTGACGGTCGTCGAAGTCGAAGATGTAGTTGTCGCGCGCCTCGTCGTCGGTGAAGATGGTGTAGACCGAGCGGACCGAGATCTGGTTGTCGTCGTTCGGACGCCAGTCGAGACGGCCCGAGACCGACCAGTTCTTGCGGGTCAGGCGGTAGAGCTTGTTCTCGCTCTCGCGGCCCCAGAAGCGGGTAGCTGCGCCCTGACGGGCATCCTGCGAGACGCGCTCGAAATCGGTCTCGAAGTTGTCGGTGACCATGTTGCGTTCGTAATAGGTGCCCGACACCAGCAGGCCGATCTCGCCGAGGCCGCCCACGTCAAAGCGGTTGGAGAGTACGAGGTTGCCTTCGTATTCCCTGCGGTCGCCAAGCTCCACGATCCCGCCGCCGGCCTTGCCGAAGGCGCGGAAGCCGGGATAGTCGAAGGCCGAACGGGTGATCACGTTGACGTTGCCGGCAACCGTTTCGCCCGGCATGTCGGGGGTGATCGCCTTGGAGACGATGATCTGCGAAGCGATCGCCGAGGGGATCGAATCGAAGCGCGCATCGCGGCCTTCGGGGCTGACAACGTTGATCCCGTCAAAGCTCAGCGTCGTCCAATAGTTGGGCGCGCCGCGGATCGAGATGTAGCGCGCCTGGCCTTGGTCACGCTCGACCGCAAGGCCGGGCAGGCGGCCGACCGCCTGGGCGATGTTCTGGTCGGGCAGGCGGCCCACCGAGTCTGCCGAGAGAACCGAGACGAGGTTGTCCGACAGGCGCTGGGTGCGCAACGCGGCGGCTTCGGATTCGGCGATTGGGCGGGTGCCGTCGACGATGATTTCGTCAACCGCTTCCGCGGGCGTTTCCTCGGCGTCCTGGGCCTGGGCAAAGGCTGTCTGCGGCATGGCGGCGACGGCGGCGAGCATGAGGGCCTTGCGGGAGAGGCGCAGGCCCGGCGAGTTGGTTTTCAGCATTGAAGCCCCCTTATGGCTGTATTGAATGGGGCGCGCGCTATGGAGGGTGGATGACAGTTTGCTTACAGCTGCGGGGCGCGTGGTATGTCACTGAATCGCAACAATTATCGCGCGACCCAAGAGGTCGGGATAAGGCGGCGGAAAACAGGAGCTTAATGCCGAATGCGACAGAAAAGCCGCTTACTTGCGATTTAACGAAAGTTAATGTTTTCCGAACCCATGTTGCCAATCTGCCGCAGTTTTCGCGGGCGCCGCCGGCGTGATCCTGGGCCGCGCGTCGAACGGGCAGCCGAGCAGCGGCGATGGCGCAGGAAGCGCCGGCGCGGGGCGCGCTTGCGAGCACGCCGGTGCTGCTTCTTGCCGATAGGGCAATGTCGGTGGAAACTGGAGCGGGCGAAGGGATTCGAACCCTCGACCCCAACCTTGGCAAGGTTGTGCTCTACCCCTGAGCTACGCCCGCTCACTGGCGCTGACAGAAACCGCCGAAGCGCGTCGTTCCTGCCGGAGAGGCGGCGCGATTAGCAGCGACCTTGCAAGGCTGCAAGCGCAAAAAGCGTCGCGTGCTGCGAGCGCGACGCCAGCGCTGATTTGGGCTTGATCGGCGGGGGGCAAGCGGCCAGCACATAGCCGCGCTTCACAAGCGCGTTGAGGCATCCCACATGGGAACCGGACAGGCGCAAAAGGCGCACGAAGGCAGCAGGAGCAGATATCTTGGCCAGCATGGGACTGAGCATCGAGGAACAGAAGGCAGTCGACCGTTTCCGCAAGGCGGTGGTCGAGCCGTCGCAGACCAAGCTGGTGATCCTCGACTTCTGGGCCGAGTGGTGCGGGCCGTGCAAGGCGCTCACCCCGGTGCTCGAGAAGATCGCGGGCGAATATGCCGACAAGGGCGTGATGCTCGCCAAGATCAATGTCGACGAGGAACAGTTCATCGCCGCGCAGTTCCAGGTGCGCTCGATCCCGACGGTCTATGCGATGTTCCAGGGCCAGCCGATCGCCGACCTGACCAGTGCCCGCAGCGAATCGCAATTGAAGGCGATTCTCGACCAGCTCCTGTCCCAGCTGCCGGTGGAAGGCGGGGCGGGTGACGGCGCGGCGCCGCAGGGGCCTTCGCCTGAGGAGCTCGCGCAATTCGTGAAGATGGGCGAGGAGGCGCTCTCCGCCGGAGACCCCCAGCGCGCCGCCTCGATCTTCGCCCAGATCACCGAATTCGCTCCTGAAAACGCGCCGGCCCATGCAGGGCTTGTGCGCGCGCTCGTGCAGCTGGGCGAGGTCGAGCAGGCTCGCCAGGTCATGGAAGTAATCGACAGCGATCCGCGCCTCGCCAGCGATGCCGCCATGGCGCCGGCCCGCAGCGCATTGGAACTGACCGGTGAGCGGGTCGATGATGGCGAGCTGGCGTCCTTGCGCGCCGCCGCCGAGGCCGCGCCCGCCGACATGGACGCGCAGCTCGCCTATGCCGAGGCCGCCTTTGCCGCAGGCCAGCGCGATGCCGCCGCCGACACCCTGCTCGCCATGATCACCGCCGACCGCGAGTGGAACGAAGGGGCCGCGCGCGCGAAGCTGCTCAAGATCTTCGAGGCGACGGGTCTGGAGGACGAATGGGTGGTCGGCGTCCGCCGTCGCCTGTCGCGCGTATTGTTCGGATGACCAAAAGGCTTCCCATCTTCCCCCTGACGGGCGCGGTGCTGTTTCCGGGCATGCAGTTGCCGCTCCACATCTTCGAGCCGCGCTACCGCGCGATGGTCGGCGATGCGCTGATCCGCGACCGGCTGATCGCGATGATCCAGCCGCAGCGCTCGGTCGAGGGCGCGCCGCTCTATGAAGTCGGCTGCGTCGGGCGGATCGGCGAGATCCAGGCGATGGACGACGGGCGCTACAACGTCATCCTCGAAGGCACGGCGCGGTTCCGGGTGGTGCGCGAGCTCGATGTCAGCACCGCCTATCGCCAGGTCGAAGCGGAGATCTTCGCCGAGGACGAGGACGAGACCCTGACCCACGCCCAGCGCGGCGGGTTCGAGCGCGAGGCGCGGCACTTTGCCGATTCGCAGGGTTATTCGGTCGATTGGGACTCGGTTGAACGGCTCGACGATCGCTCCCTGATCAACGGCGTTTCGCAGATCGCGCCCTTCGATCCGGCCAGCAAGCAAGCGCTGCTCGAAGCCGGGACGCTGACCGCGCGGTGCGAATTGCTGGTCCAGCTGATGCAGTTCTACGGGCGCCACGATGGCGGCGAGGAAATCGTTACGCTGCAATAGCGAAGCGGCAGGAATCCGCACGTCGATGCTCGTCGATGCATCGCTGTTATTAATCATACAAATATGTCGTTTCGTCGATCAGCCCGGCCGCGCAGGTTGCGTCGGGCCGCATGATCGCATCCTAGACTGCCAGTCTTCGCGGGATGCCGGGAGAGCGGCGCGCCCTTGCCGCGTGCCGCCTCCCGGTGCTCGTCGCGAACTATCACATGACTGTCAGACACAGGGAAATAAACATGAGTTACAATGGCATGCGGCGTGCAAAGCTGCTCTTCACCGCAGCGATCGCGGGGCTGAGCGTTGGCCTTACGCCGGCCGCTTTCGCGCAGGAAGCAGTCGTCGATGGCGAGGAGGACACCGCCGCACCGGAAGAAGAAAGCGGCGCGCCGATCGTCGTGACTGGCACGCGCATCCAGCGCCCCGAAGCGGCAACCGCCACCCCGGTCGTTGCCATCACCGCCGAAAACATCGTCCAGTCGGGGGTCAACAACGTCACCGAGCTGCTCTCGCAAACCCCGGCCCTGTTCGGCTCCGAGACCAATTTCGACGCTGCCGGCTCGCAGGCGCGCACCGGCGCTGCGGGGGTCAACCTGCTCAACCTGCGCAACCTCGGCTCCAACCGCACGCTGGTGCTGGTCAACGGCCGCCGCCATGTCGCAGGCGTCTCGGGCGAGGCCGCGGTCGATACGAACACGATCCCCGTCAGTCTGATCGAACGGGTCGACGTGCTCACCGGCGGCGTATCCTCGGTCTATGGCGCTGACGGCGTGTCGGGCGTGGTCAACTTCATCATGAAGCGCGACTTCGAGGGCCTCGACATCCGCGCCCAGAACGGCATTTCCGACTTCGGCGATGCGGAGAGCAACTTCTTCTCGGTCACCGCCGGCAAGAACTTCGCCGACGACCGCGGCAACATCGCGCTCAACTACGAGTTCCGCAAGGATGGCCGCGTCGGCTTCGGCGACCGGCCGAACGGCCGCTACGAGGCCGACAGCCTCGTGCGCAACCCCAACGACATCCCCGACGATCCGAACGTGCCGGACTACATCTTCCTCAACCGGATCGGCTATGCCGACAGCTCGCCCGGCGGCGCGCTGGTGATCGACAACAGCTTCTCGCCGCGCTTCAACGGCGATGGCCGCCCCTATGATCCGGGACTGTTCCTGCCGCAATCGGGCTTCCTTGCGCAGGGCGGCGACAACACGCCGATCAACAACTACCAGGGCGACCTTCAGGCCGGCACCGAGCACCACAGCTTCAACGCGCTGTTCAGCTTCGAGCTGACCCCCGACGTGCGCCTGTTCGCCGAGGGCAAGTATGT
This sequence comes from Erythrobacter sp., assembly GCF_023653175.1. Classification (GTDB taxonomy): domain Bacteria; phylum Pseudomonadota; class Alphaproteobacteria; order Sphingomonadales; family Sphingomonadaceae; genus Erythrobacter. The sequence continues at coordinate 4,538 of NZ_JAMNXL010000196.1, forward strand.
GCGCACCGAGAACTTCTCGGTCGCGCAGCCTTCGTTCGACTTCTTCACCTTCATCTCCGAAGACAACCCGCTGATCCCGGATAATGTCCGCGCCGCCGGTCTCGGCGATTTCGGCGGGCTGCTGTTCAACCGCGACAACTTCGATTTCGGCACGCGCAACGAGAACTTCGAGCGTGACCTCTATCGCGGTGTGATCGGCATCGACGGCAATATCTCCGACCGGGTCAAGTTCGAGGCGAGCTATGTCTACGGCCGCAACGATACCACCTATATCTCAACCAACCAGCGCATCGAGGACCGCTACTTCGCCGCGCTCGACGTGGTGGATGTCGGCCAGTTCACCACCGGCACGCCCAACGGGGTGTTCGATTGCCGGGTGAATGTCGATGGCGGGGCGCTGGCGGATGCGGGCAACGGCAACTACGGCGAGGCGCCGCAGACCTTCACCCCGGGCGCTTGCGTGCCGCTCAACATCTTCGGTGAGGGTGCAGCCAGCCAGGCCGCGCTGGACTTCGTCCTGACCGACACGCGCAACGCCTACCGCCTCGAACAGCACGTCGCCAACGCCTATATCGCGGGCGATTTCGGCAACATGTTCGAGCTGCCCGGCGGCGCGGTGAACTTCGCGTTTGGTGGAGAATACCGCAAGGAAGGCAGCGACTTCCGACCCGATGCGATTTCCACTCAGGTGACCGATTTCGATCCTGACAGCGGCGTTCTGGCAGACCTCGCGCTGCTCGCGCCGGAGCGGGGCAGCTTCGACGTGTGGGAAGTGTTCGGCGAAATCAACGTGCCGATCCTCGCCGACCGGCCGTTCTTCGATCTGCTCGAATTCACCGTCGCGGGCCGTTACTCGGACTACTCGACCGTGGGCAGCACCGAAAGCTGGTCGATCAACGGCCAGTGGGCACCGATCCGCGACATCCGCTTCCGCGGCAGCTATTCGAAGTCGGTGCGCGCGCCGAACATCACCGAACTGTTTGCGCCCCGCAGCGGCACCTTCGCCTTCATCGACGATCCGTGCGGGCCGGAGCTGATCAATCAGGGCACCGAGTTCCGTGCGGCCAACTGCCGCGCGCTGATCGAGGGGCTGGGGGTCGACTTCGACACTTTCGATCCGGCCAGCGACATCAATTCGAGCGCGAGCCGCGAAGGGGTGTTCTCGGGCAACCGCAACCTCACCGAGGAGGACGCGCGGACCTGGACCGCGGGCGTGATCCTGCAGCCGAGCTTCGTGCGCGGACTGACGGTCACTGCTGACTGGTACGACATCCGCCTGACCGACGCGGTGCGCACCGCCTCCCTGAACGAGACCGCGCAGTTCTGCGTCGACTCCGCCACGCTCGACAACGTGTTCTGCAATTCGATCACGCGTTCGACCGACACGGGCTTCGTCAGCAACTACCTGCTCGCGCCCCAGAACGTCGCCTTCATCGAGACGGCGGGCGCGGACGTGACGGTCAACTACGCCTTCACGCCGGGCGACGGCGGCCTCGGGCGGTTCAACCTGCGCGGCACGGTGGGCTATCTCGACAAGCTGCTGGTGCTGCCGGCCAATGGCGGGATCGTCGATAACAACCAGGGCGAAAACGGCGCGCCCGAGTGGATCGGCACTGGCGACGTGACCTGGTCGAAGGGCAACTTCACGCTCAACTACGGGCTGCAATATGTCGGCGACCAGCTGCGCTTCGAGCGTGACGTCATCGCGGGTGACCCCGATGTGGCCGCGCCCGAATTCCTGACCATCGGCGAGCGCTTCATCCACGACATCCGCGCCGAAATCAGCACCGATGACGAGCGCGCGCGCTTCTATCTCGGGGTGAACAACTTCACCGACGAACTGCCGATCCGCGGGATCGCCAGCCAGTCGGGTGTGGGCTGGCTCGGCCGGTATTTCTACGCCGGGATCCGCATCACCACCGACCAGCTCGGGTTCTGAGGCGGATAACGCACAAGTG
>NZ_JAMNXL010000197.1 GCF_023653175.1 Erythrobacter sp.
AAATGCAGCGCCTCACGCGAATCGGGACACGGCTTCGGCCTCCGGATCGCGCTTCCGATCACGTCGGAATGGACGCATAGCTCAGTTGGTAGAGCAGCTGACTCTTAATCAGCGGGTCCTAGGTTCGAGCCCTAGTGCGTCCACCAAAAATTCCCAATAAATTCAATTAGATAGTGGGGCAGTGGCGGCCAAACCTGTGCTCTTTGGAGCCTAATTTTCACTATAGGCTCCATATAGGCTCCCCCCCCCTCTGCTGGCGTGATTCGTATCAAGCTATCCACAGATGTTGGTCGATAACCGCCATGAACGACCGTGGAGGCATTAATGGAGCGCGCTAAAGCCACCATGTCCCCTACCCCACGTTGTCCTCGCGGTCCCGAATTGCTACGCTTGGTCAATGGGAAAGCCGCGTTCCAGCAAATCTGCTGAGACTGATTTTGATGAGTATGTGACCCGGCGCATCAGCGAATTGGGGCTGCCGACCAACCTCAAGGACATTCGGACGGCGGCCACCCAGTTCGAGAATGTAGTCGCGTCTGTCGAGAGACAGGCGTCTGGCCTGCTGGTGGTCGCCGTCATTTGCTTCGGCTTTATCCTCTACACGGTCGCTCGCATTCCCGAGCTTTCTGCTGGCGAAGCGTTGTCCATCGCCCTCGCCGGAGCTCCAGGGCTTTTGTGCGTCATTGTTGGGACGCGACCGAAGACATGGAAGTACAGCCTTTGCTGGTGGGGTTGGCCGCGTGCTGTGAAGTGCCGCCAGCAGAGCAACGTCGACGCCGTGCTCCATGAGGTGAACGCAGGCAATCATTCGATCATGCGCTTGGCTACATCTGGAGTGAGTGCGCTCGCCAGCCCCGTGAGCAACAAGCCGGTCGACCTCATCGTGAGCCAGAATGTGCTTTCTGATCCGTGGATCGCGGCCACATTGTTTGGCAGCAAGAATAAGAAGCGGCGCTTCATCGTCGTCACGCCAGAGCCTACCGGCGATTGGTTCAATTTCTATCTTTGGCATCCTCCCGTGGCACAGGAGCTGCTGCACCTTTTCGACAAGACGCCCGACATCTACCCCGATGAACGGATCAAGCGGCTGAAGGTGAGGATCGCGTTGAAGGTCATCATCGACGTGGTGACCGGTAATGTGGAGGCCCCGTCCAAGGAAAACCTGGTGGAGGGGAAAGTGGTCAAGAAGTTCGAGAACACCCTGAAGATTGAAGCCTCCCGGCTACTGCAAGCTGGCGAGATCAACGACCTTGAGGAACGGCTGCTATGCAGGGTCAACATTACGGGCGAAGGCCCGTCAATCGATCCCGCTGAAGAAGGCAAGAAGCACACCAAGAAACCTCATAGCTGGTTTCTTGAGCTGAAGGGCGGCCGGTACGCGGCGGTGATCGGCCCCTTGTCCAACACCGTTCAGGCTGAGCTGAATTTGTCGCCACGCTTCGTCGCGTAAATTTTCTCGCCAATTGGTGACCAACGCAGCGACCGATAACTTACGATATGCATGATGAGGGACCTCTTCAACGGAGGTTCCCATGCGTGAAACGACAATTGTTCTCCTCAATATGCGGCAGCTCCAGGCTGCACTCAACATCCGCTCGCGTTCGACCATCTACAAAATGGTCGCACGCAATGCCCTGCCCCCGCCCTGCATAATCAACCGGCGCGGTTTGCGCTGGCGCGAGAGTGATATCAGCAGCTGGATCGCTGGCCTTCCTTCCGCTGCCGCTGCGCCGTCGTTGGAGCGCGCCAGCGAAGGTGCCGAGCACTATCAAGGCAAGCCGTCATGAGCAGCGAGCCTATGCATCGCCCCCGCGCCATCGCCGAGCTTGCGCCCATCCTTGAACGGATCTCGGGCCACGCGGTCGCCATCGAATTGCTGAACTGGCCAGTCGGCGGTCCGCAGGGGACCTGCTGCGGCGGCTACCTCACGGTCGGCACCACCCGCCTGTGGCTCAATGCCGAGCATGCCAGCAACCTCGCGGACCGTGTCCGCTCGGCCATCGACGAGGCCGTGATCAGCGCCTCGCCTCATCCCCATTCCATTCGGAGATTGTCATGACCTATCGCCGCGACCTGTTTTACGAGATCGTCGCCTCCGCTGATTTTCAGGCCGCAATGGTCGGTCCGATGATCGATGATTTCGTCCAGAAGATGCAGCGGCCCGGGGCCGATGGCGCGACCTATCGCGGCTTCATCGAGGACTGGCTCTATCTTCAGCGTCCGCTGTTCGACCGGTTCAAGGGGGTTCGCTACAACGTCCAGTTCGAAGGCCCGCCGCTGATCATCGACCAGCGCGAATACCCCCTTGGCGGATACATCGAGCGGCAGCTCGAATGGGCCAAGCTCGACCCCGTCGACGCCCGCGAATTGCGCCAGCGCCTGCGCGGGGCCGTCGACGGAATTGTCGACGACTGGATCGGCGGACGACCGATGCAGTATCTGCCATCGATTGCCCAGAAGCCTTTCAAGGATCGTGCTGCGGTGGACGCGGCGGATCACGCAGTGATCCGCGACTTCGTCGCCTCCCGGAATTCCAAAACGGGAGACGATCAATGAGCAAAGCAGGGTTCAAGCAGGAACCGGAGAAAGGCTGCGATGCTACGCATCGAGCCAAGTATTCTAGATCACACCGCACGCGCCCTCGCGGAGCAGGATTCCGCCATTTTCTTGGGGGGCGATGCGCGCGCTCTTTCGGCGGCGCGGTCAGAACCCACGGATTTCCGCCATTTCGGGAGCGCGCGCATGGCGCGCTCCGGGCGGTGCGGCCATGAACCGGGTCAAGCTCTCGGTACGGGTGCCGATGGGGCAGGAAGTGATGATCCGGCGCTATGCCGAGGCGCGCGGCTTGACCCGCTATCAGGCCCTCTCGCGGGTGATCGAGGCCGGGCTTGGCGCAGTTGCCGATGGTCAGGTGAAGGGCGGTGGCAGCAACGCTGGCGATGACGTCGTGGCGGCATTCGAGGCGCGGCTTGGCGTGATTGAGGCGCTGCTCGATCGCAGCTTGTTCACCGCCAGCGCGGCCTATGCCTATGCCCGCCGCGCAGCATTGCGCGGCGACAGCGATGCCGACCGCACCGACAGCATGATCGGCGAAGCGGCGCACTCGGCCTATCGCCGCCAGCGCGCGCTGGCAGCGGAGGCGCTGTCATGAGCCGCGACCGCGACAATCTCCTGAGGGGCCAAGGCCTCTTCAAGCAGACCATCGCCGGGCTTGCCGCGCGCTGGCGCGGCTATGCCTGGACCGTTGCGGGCAGCGCGGGGCTCGGGGCCTTTTTGCTGTCGTCCCGTAACACCCCATCCGAACAATGGACCTGTGCCTATCAGCACTGGCAGGGTGTGGCGGTCAGCTGGTTTGCCAGCGGGCGCAGCGATCCTGCGATCACGGTTCACCTTCACGACCGGACCGCGCGGGTGCCGGCCAGCGTGCTAGCCAATGACCGGATATGGGTTTGGTGCTGGGATGATCTTTTCGGCAGGGCGCTGCTCGGCGGCACATTGGGCGCGCTGGTCGGCATGATGCTGTGCTTTGGCTTTGCAATCTGGATACGCAGCGAGGGCAAGGAATCCACCCGCGACCGGTTCCTCACTGGCACGCAGATCGTCGCCGAACGCGTCCTCGCCCGGAAGACGCGCAAGGCCACCAATTCGCGATCAATCCGCATCGCCTCGGTCGGCATCCCGTCCTGGCTGGAGTGTCGCCATTTCGCCTTGCTCGGCACCACCGGCGCGGGCAAGACCACTGTCATGCGCCAGATGCTTGACCAGGTCGAAGCGCGCGGCGAACCGGCGCTGGTCTATGACACTTCGGGCGAGTTCATCACCCAATACTACCGGCCCGAGCGCGGGGACATCATCCTCAATCCCTTCGATGAACGCTCTTCGTTTTGGTCGCCATTTTCGGAGATTGCTCATCCGGCAGATGCCGACCGCATCGCCCGCCAGCTGGTGTCCGAGACCGGCGAGCGCGATGACGACGTCTGGCTGGAGACCAGTCGCATACTCGTTGCCAACATCCTGCGGGTGCTGAGCGCGGAGGGACGAACCACGCTTCCCGATCTGCTCGACGCGCTTCAGGTCAAGGGCAAGGACGAGATGAAGGTCTGGCTGGCAGGCACCTCATCGGCGCGCACCTTTGCCGATGATGCGGACCGAGCGACGGGTTCGGTCCTGTTCATGCTCGCCAAGGCTGCCACCCTGCTGCAGTTCCTGTGGCGCGAGCCGGGAGATCGCGGCAGCTTCGCCTTCAGGGAATTCATTGCCGGGCTCGACGCGCATCAGGGGCCAAAACCCTGGCTCTTTGTGCCGCGCAAGGAAGACTATTTCGAGGCGATGAAGCCACTCTTGGCCTGCTGGCTGGAGTGTGCGGCGAGCGCGATGCTGGGCCTTCCGCCGTCCGACAGGCGGCGCATGTGGTTCTTTCTGGACGAGCTGGCGGACCTACCCCGCGTCGACAATCTCACTAGGCTGCTCCCCGAGGGTCGCAAATTCGGCGCGAGTGTCGTCCTGACCTTTCAGGCCATCGGCCAGATGCACCGTCGTTATGGCCGCGACAGCGCCGAAGCGCTGCTCGGTTGTTGCAATTCGAAGTTGTATCTGTAGCTGATCGACCGCGACACCCGCGAATGGGCATCGCGCAATATCGGCGATGTCGAGGTGGAGGTGCGCAGCGCGTCGGACAGCTTCGAGACCGGGCCGCACAGCGGGCGCACGTCCGTCGGCAGCACCCGGGTGGTCCGCCCTGCGGTAATCGAGAGCGATCTTCGTCTGCAGCCCCATCACGGCTTCCTGCAATTGCCCGATGCCTTGCCCGTGGGGCGGATCAAGCTGACGCGGGAGCACATTGATGCGCGTGGGCCAGCGCGCCATCCGGCGTTCGTTCCATCCCATGTCAGCCGGATGCTCTGGAACCGGATGCCGAAGAAGGGTGACACCGGCACGGCCAAGGATGATCCCGCCAGCACTCTCAAGGGTCCGGTCTGATGGTTGCCACCATAGGCGCGATTGGCAGTTCGGCGGCAGCTTCCAGCTACTATGAGGCCGACGACTACTACGCCGATGGTGGCATCTCTCCCAGCGAATGGCAGGGCGAAGGTGCAAAGGCGTTGGGTCTCTCGGGCGAGGTCAACCGCGAGACCTTCCGCGCCATCCTTGATGGCACGCTGCCCCATGGCCAACAGCTTGGCACAATGCGCGAGGGCAAGCTCCAGCACCGGCCCGGTTGGGACGTCACCATGAGCGCGCCCAAGTCGGTTTCAATCTTGGCAGAGGTGGCGGGAGACCGGCGGTTGGTGGTGGCGCATAACAATGCCGTGAAGGCCGCGCTTGCCTATGTCGAGCGCCATACCGCTGCCACTCGTATCCGAGCCGACGGCGGGGTCGAGCAGCGACAGAGCACCGACAATGTCGTGATCGCCAGCTTCCGGCACGACACGAGCCGGGCGCAGGACCCGCAGCTCCACACCCACAATGTCATCATGAACATGACGCAGGACGCCGATGGCAACTGGCGCAGTCTGGAGCCGCGCGCGCTGTACCAGCTGCAGAAGGCGATCGGCGCGGTGTACCGGCAGGAGCTGGCCGTGGGCGTGCGCGCGCTCGGCTATGGTATCGAGAAGGGGAAGGATTCCCTGTTCGAGATCAAGGGCGTCCCCGCCGCCGTAATTCGCGCCTTCAGCGAGCGCGCCGCACAGGTCGAAGACCGGCTTGCAGAGCGCGGCCAGACCCGCGCCACCGCGTCCGCCGAAGAAAAGCAGATCGCCGCGCTCGATACCCGCGAGGCCAAGCAGAACCTGGAGCGGGGCGAGCTTGTCGCGAACTGGCGCGCGGAGGCGGATGCGGCAGGGTTCGGGAAGGATGCGCGGGAAGCGTTGGTGGCAGCCAGCAAGGAAGCGGCGGCCAGCAGCGAACATGGCAGCGCGCTGGCCGCGCAGGGTCAGATCACCGCGCATCAGGCCGTCGCCCTTGCCGCCGCCAATCTTGGTGAGCGGCAGTCGGTTTTCGCCGCCGCCGAGCTTGAGAAGGAGGCCGGGCGCTATGGCCTTGGCAGGGTCACCGCCGCGCAGATCAGCGCAGCCGTTGCGCGGGCGCAAGGTGATGGCGCGCTGGTCCCGCGCACATTTCTCGACAAGCGCGGCGCGGAGTTCGCCGGGTTCACCACCGCCGAGAACATTGCTCATGAGCGGCAATTGTTGCGTCTGGAGGCCGAGGGGCGCGGGACGGCTACGCCGATCCTTTCCGCCAAGCAGGCCGCCAGCGCTGTAGCGCGCGCCGAGCTCCAATCCGATCACCCGTGGAACGAAGGTCAGCGCGCGGCCACCCGCGCGCTGCTCACCAGTCCGCACCGCGTCACGGGTCTGCAGGGCTATGCCGGGACCGCCAAGACCACCACCGTATTGGCGACCTTTGCGCGCGAGGCGCAGGCGCGCGGGGGCGCGGTTACCGCACTCGCGCCGACTGCGTCGGCTGCTC
>NZ_JAMNXL010000198.1 GCF_023653175.1 Erythrobacter sp.
CCATGACGATCACCATGCGCCTGCCGCTTCGAGCGACGGCACCGCGGGCTATCACCCGCACGAAAGCCCGGCCTCGATGCTGCTGCCGCTCGGCATCCTCAGCCTCGGGGCGGTCTTGGCAGGCTTCGTGTTCCACCACGAATTCATCGACGGCGCGGCCTTCTGGAACGGGTCGATCTTCTACAATGAAGACCTGATCCACGCGATGCACGGCGTGCCGCTGTGGGTGAAGCTGACCGCTACCGCGGTGATGCTGATCGGCCTTGCCGGGGCATACCTTGCCTACATCGCCAAGCCCGACATTCCAGGCAAGTTTGTCGCGAGCTTCGGGGCCCTGCACAACTTCGTCTACCGCAAGTGGTACTTCGACGAGCTTTACGACGTCCTGTTCGTCAAGCCCGCCTTCGCCTTCGGCCGCGCCTTCTGGCAACTCGGCGATGTCGGCACGATCGACCGGCTCGGACCCAACGGCATTGCCGCGGTGATCCAGCGTTCGGCGCTTGCCGCCAAGTCGATCCAGTCGGGCTACGTCTACACCTATGCGTTGATCATGCTCCTCGGGCTGGTCGGCGCTGTCACCTACGTTCTGCTTTAGGAGCGCGCTTCGTAATGGAAGGCCTTCCCATCCTGTCGCTGATGATGTGCGTGCCGCTGGCGGGCGCGGCGGCGTGCCTGTTCTCGGGCGCGGCCGCTGCACGCTGGATCGCGCTGGGGGCGACGCTCGTCACCTTCGTGCTCGGCATTGCCCTGTGGGCGAATTACGACATCGGCGGCCCGCAGTGGCAGTTCACTGAGCGCCGCGACCTGTTTGAAGGCTTCGAATACAAGCTCGGGATCGATGGCATCGCGCTGATGCTGATCATGCTCAGCGTCTTCCTGATGCCGATCTGCATCCTGGCGAGCTGGGAATCGGTCACCAAGCGCGTTGGCGAATACATGGCGGCCTTCCTGTTCATGGAGGTGCTGATGATCGGCACCTTTGCAGCCCAAGACCTGTTCCTGTTCTACGTCTTCTTCGAGGCGGGCCTCATCCCGATGTATCTCATCATCGGCGTCTGGGGCGGGGACAACCGCATTTACGCGAGCTACAAGTTCTTCCTCTACACGCTGCTCGGCTCGGTGCTGATGCTGATCGCGATGTTCTGGATGGTGGCGGAAGCCGGCACTTCGGACATCCCGACGCTGATGGAATACGGCTTCCCGGCGGGCGCGCAGACGTGGCTGTGGCTGGCCTTCTTCGCGAGCTTTGCGGTCAAGGTGCCGATGTGGCCGCTCCATACCTGGCTGCCTGACGCCCACGTGCAGGCGCCGACCGCAGGCTCGGTGATCCTGGCGGGCGTACTGCTCAAGCTCGGCGGCTACGGCTTCATCCGTTTCAGCCTGCCGATGTTCCCCGAGGCTTCCGCGCAGTTCGCATGGCTGGTCTTCGTGCTGTCGATGATCGCGGTGGTCTACACCTCGCTGGTGGCGCTGGTGCAGGCCGACATGAAGAAGCTGATCGCCTATTCGTCTGTCGCGCACATGGCGATCGTGACTGTAGGACTTTTCGCCTTCAACGTGCAGGGGCTCGAGGGGGCGATGATCGTGATGCTCAGTCACGGCCTCGTATCGGGGGCGTTGTTCCTTTGTGTCGGGGTCATCTACGACCGGTTGCACACCCGTGAGATCGCGCGTTACGGCGGGCTGGCGATCAACATGCCCTATTACGCGCTGTTCTTCCTGCTGTTCACCATGGCGAGCATCGGCCTGCCGGGCACCAGCGGCTTCGTCGGCGAGTTCCTGTCGCTCGCGGGCATCTACCAGACCTCGAGTCTCGTCGCGCTGATTTCGACCACCGGGATCATCCTCGGCGCGGCCTATATGCTCTACCTCTACCGCCGCGTCGCGTTCGGCGGGCAGACCAACGCGGACGCCGCCGCCATGCCCGACATCTCGGCGCGCGAGTGGATCATGATGGCACCCATCGCCGCCGCGGTGCTGTGGATGGGCGTCTACCCTGAGAGCTTCCTTGCCCCGATGCGCAAGGACATCGCCACGCTCGACGCGCGCCTTGCCGCGGCCGCACCCGCCAGCGATGCGCGGCTTGCCCCCGGCACTCCGCGCGCTGAGGCCGCCAATGCGCTCGGCCACCATGGCGGGGGCGACGAGGGCACGGGGCATGAGGGCATGGATCATTCCGGCGGCTCGACCGAAAGCGCCAAGGAGGGCGCACACTGATGGATTTCGCCGCTTCTTTCGCGCTCGTCCTGCCCGAACTGGTGCTGACCGGCACGGGGCTCGTCCTGCTGCTGCTGGCCGCATGGGGCGGGGACAAGGCCGCGCGCCAGATCGCCATCGCTGCCGCGGCCGCGCTGTTCGTCGCGGGAATTCTGATCGTCCCCGGCCTTCACTTCGGCACCGATGGCCCAGCCACGCTGGCCTTTGGCGGCCTCTTCAAGGTCGATAGCTACGCCCTGTTCGCCAAGGCGCTGATCTATCTGTCTGCAATCGCCGCGCTGATGATCGCGCCGTCCTTCTTCGCAAGTCCCTCCGCCGGGATCGAACGCGGGATGCGCGCCGAATATCCGGTGCTGGTTCTGTTCGCGGCTGTCGGCATGAGCCTGATGGTCTCGGCCAATGATTTCATGAGCCTCTATCTCGGGCTCGAACTGAACAGCCTGTCCGCCTACGTCCTCGCTGCGATCCTGCGCCGCGACACGCGTTCGGGCGAGGCGGGGCTCAAGTATTTCGTCCTCGGCGCGCTCGCCTCGGGGATCCTGCTTTACGGCATGAGCCTGCTCTACGGCTTCACCGGCGGTACCTCCTTCGCGGCGGTGCGCGCAGGGCTGACCGGCGAGATGGGCACCGGCGCGCTGTTCGGGGTGATCTTCGTGCTCTCCGGCCTCGCCTTCAAGATCAGCGCCGTGCCGTTCCACATGTGGACCCCGGACGTCTATGAAGGCGCGCCCACGCCGGTCACCGCCTTCTTCGCCACCGCACCCAAGGTCGCCGCCGTTGCTCTCACCGCGCGCGTGGTGTTCGAGGTGTTCGGCGGTCAGGTCGCGGCCTGGCAGCAGATCGTGATGTTCATGGCACTCGCCTCGATCGTGTTCGGCGCGCTGGGAGCGATCGGGCAGGAGAACCTGAAGCGCCTGCTCGCCTATTCCTCGATCAACAATATCGGCTTCATCCTGCTGGGCCTCGCCGTGGCGAACGCGGACGGCGCTTCGGCGATGCTGGTTTACCTCTTCATCTATGTCGCCATGAGCATCGGCTGCTTTGTCGCCCTGCTGATGCTGCGCGACGAGGAGGGCAACCTCTACGAGACCTTCACCGACATCCGCGGACTTTCGGTCACGCAACCCGCAATCGCCTGGGCGCTGCTGATCTTCATGTTCAGCCTTGCCGGTATCCCCCCATTGCTCGGGTTCTACGCCAAATTTGTCGTGTTTCAGGCGACCATCGAGGCAGGACTTGTCGCCTTTGGCGCCATCGCCATCGCGACGAGTGTGATCGGCGCCTTCTACTACATCAAGTTCGTCAAGGTGATGTTCTTCGACGAGCCCGTGGGCGTCGTCACCGGCAGGAGCGAGGCGAGTCATTGGACCCTGCTCGGCCTGACCGCGCTGATCATCTCGCCATTGGGGTACCTGCTGACCCCGTCGCTGACCGATCTGGCCGACAAGGCCGCCGCCTCGCTGTTCCTCGCGGTTTGATCGACCTCGTCGACCAGACCGGCTCGACCAACGCCGACCTTGCCGCGCGCCTGCGCTCGGGAGAGGGCTGGGCCGAGGGGCAATGGCTGGTCGCCCGCCGCCAGACCGCCGGGCGCGGGCGGCAGGGGCGCGAGTGGTTCGACGGGGCGGGCAACTTCATGGGTTCGACCGTGGTGGTGCTCGGAGAGGGCGGTCCGCCGCCCGCCTCGCTGAGCTTCGTCGCCGCGTTGGCAGTGCGCGATGCGGCCGCTGTGGGGTTGGCAGACACCGCAGCTCTCGGGCTCAAATGGCCCAATGATGTCCTGCTCGATGGCGGCAAGCTGTCCGGCATTCTGCTCGAGATGGTGCGCGGGCACATCATTGTCGGCATCGGGGTCAATCTGGCCCGCGCGCCGCAGGTCGAGGGCCGCAAGACCGCCGCCCTTGCCGCTGTAACCACGCCGCCGCCGCTTGAGGAGTTCGCCGCCAGCCTCGCTGCCGCCTTCGACAAGCGCCTTGCCGCGTGGCGCACCTATGGCCTTGCGGCGACGCTCCACGCCTTCATCGCCGCCTCGATCCATGCTCAAGGTTCGCCGCTTACCGTCCATGACACCGACGGCTCGGTGCTCTCGGGCTCCTTCGCCGGGCTCGAGGAATCCGACGGCGCCTTGCGCCTGCGCTTGGCGGATGGCCGCGAACGTGTCATTCGCGCTGGCGATATTTCATGAGCCAAGGACTGCCCACGATGCTGCTCGCCGCCGATGTCGGGAACACCAATGTCGTCTTCGCGCTGTTCGATCTTCATGCGGACGGCAGCCACACCACCCGCGCGCGCTGGCGCATCGCCACCGACCCGCGCCGCACGGGCGACGAATATGCCGTCTGGCTGCTCCAGCTGCTCAAGATCGAGGGTGTCGAGCGTGAAGCCATCACCCGGATCATGGTCGCCTCGGTCGTGCCGCGCGCCGATCACAACCTCACCGTCCTGTGCGAGAAGTATTTCGGCATCACGCCGCTGTTTGCCGGGCAGGGGAAGGCCGCGTGGCGGTTCGAGATCGATGTCGACCAGCCCTCCTCGCTGGGCGCCGACCGCGCGCTCAACATCCTTGCCGCACACCACAAATATGGCGGCGACCTGATCATTGTCGACTTCGGTACCGCGACCAAGTTCGAGGCGGTCGATTACACCGGGGCCTACAAGGGCGGATCGATCGCGCCGGGGATCAACCTTAGCCTTGATGCGCTGGTCGGCAAGACCGCCAAGCTCCCGCGCATCGCAATCAAGGCCCCCGCCAGCCGCTCCGTCATCGGGCGCAACACCGAGGATCAGATGCTGATCGGCGTCTTCTGGGGCTATGTCGCGATGATGGAGGGGATCGTGGCCAAGATGAAGAGCGAAATCGGCCGCCCCGCAAAGGTTGTCGCCACCGGTGGGCTCGCCATATTGTTCGATGACGCGACCGAGATCTTCGACCACGTCGATGCCGATCTCACCCTCGATGGCCTCGCCATCCTCGCCCGCCAGGCCGAAACCGCCTGAGCCCGCGCAACATAAGAGACATTGTGAAGAAAGATTACACCCCCGAAGACGAACTCCTGTTCCTGGCCCTTGGCGGCTCGGGAGAGATTGGCATGAACGTCAATCTCTACGGCTGTCAGGGCAAGTGGATCATGGTCGATCTGGGCATGACCTTCTCGGGGACCGAATATCCGGGCGTGGAGCTGGTCTTCGCCGATCTCGACTTCATCGAGGAACGGCGCAAGGATCTGCTCGGCATTGTCCTGACCCACGCGCACGAGGATCACATCGGCGCGGTGCCCTATTTCGCGGGCGACCTCGGCGTGCCGCTCTATGCGACGCCCTTTACTGCCGATCTGGTGGCGAGGAAGCTGGAAGAGGCAGGGCTGCTGGGGCAGGTCGAACTCAACATCATCGAGGAAGACCACGGCGAGATCGAATTGGGGCCGTTCACGATCACTTACCTGCCGCTCGCGCATTCGATCGCCGAGGGCAACGCGCTGCTGATCGACACCCCGCACGGGCGCATCTTCCACACCGGCGACTGGAAGCTCGACGATGATCCGATCATCGGCGAGCCGACCACCGAGGAGGAACTGCGCGAGATCGGCGACGAGGGCGTGCTGGCGCTGGTGTGCGATTCGACCAATGTCTTCAACCCCAACCCCTCGGGGTCGGAAGGCGCGGTGCACAAGGCGCTGATGGAGGAAGTCGCGCGCCATAGCGGCAAGCGCGTCGTCGTCACCACCTTTGCCAGCAATGTCGCGCGGCTCCACACGCTCGGCGAAGTCGCGCGCGAGACCGGGCGGCAGATCTGCGTCGCGGGCCGCTCGCTCGACCGGATCATCGAGGTTGCGCAGGACAATGGCTATCTCGCGGATTTCCCCACGCCAGTCGATTTCGAGACCGCGATGGGCTTGCCCCGCGGGCAGGTGCTGATCCTTGCGACCGGCGGGCAGGGCGAACCGCGCGCGGCCCTGGGCCGGATGGCGGACATGAACCATCCGATCGAGCTGACCGCGGGCGACGTGGTGCTGTTCTCCTCGCGCCAGATCCCGGGCAACGAAATTCCCATCGGCAAGATCCAGAATCAGCTGGCCGCGCGCGGTATCCAGATGGTCACCGACCGGCAGGCGCTGATCCACGTCTCGGGCCACCCGGGCCGGCCGGAACTCGAGGCGCTCTATTCGTGGCTCAAGCCCGAAATCCTTGTGCCGGTCCA
>NZ_JAMNXL010000016.1 GCF_023653175.1 Erythrobacter sp.
CACTTGAGCAGGGTTGGCTCCCGCCCCAGACTCAGTCATTCCCGATCAGCAAACATAACGGCTGCCTCCGCCGAAAGCAGCCATGCCCCTTTCGGGATCGAGCACCGATCCCGCTGATGACACCACTTGGGTGGGAAGTTGCCGTTTACTCAGTGTTCCGAGGGTGGCAGAGCTCAGAAAATGAAAACGGGTGCCCGATCACCGACCGGACACCCGCCTCAGCATTCTCGAACCCTTATGGGCAGCAGCTCATAGCTGCATCACAGCAAGCGAGCACAAGATCGCAGCAGGACATCGCCAGATTGGAAACCTGATCAGGCGCTGCGGCAAACGCAGCAGAGCTGGAACCAAGCAGCACGGCTGCAACAATGATGTATTTTTTCATGATACTAACTCCGTTGAAATGAAAATGAGTCCATCATTGGACCATTCGAGGAGGTGGGGGCTCGGGTCCTCCAGACGAAATTTTCAGACAAGCCGCCTCATGAGGATGACGATCGGCGGATGCTTTCGCACGCGCTTCCACTTCTTGGATGGGAGAGGCGGGCAAAGACTGGCACAAAGCTATGCAATAGGCCCGACATTGCTGGTGCTCGCCAGCGATGCAGTCGCCACAGTCGCCCTCGTGGTCATCCATCGCTGACAAAGGAGCACAGCCGTCCACGGCATACGCGGTTTCCAGCGGAAGTAGCGCCGCCAATACAAGCGCAAGATAAACGACGAGATGGCGGGGCATTGGCATAGCGATACACTGATATTCGCCAGCCTCAAGTTAATGGTTACAAGCTAATGACGACAATGGGGGCGCAAGCCGATCGGCAGGAATTTTTCAGCAGCGAGGCAAAGGCGCCATGCGGCTTTCAGGGTCGCACCCAGGTCGCGCTTCTCGCCGAAGCTGGGTAGATAGCGGAGGCGATGCAGAAATCGCTTACTCGGCTTCGAGTTCGCGCAAGCTGCGGCCTTGTGTCTCGCGCCCTGCCCAAGCGATCATGCCTGCCGAGGCTGCTGTAGGCAGCAGCAGCGCCAATGCCGCCCCCACCAGCGTTGGAGCAAATCCGGCCAAGGCGGCAACTTGCACCGCCACCCCGCCGAACTTGCTGCTCCCCGCCACCAATCCCGTTGCCCTTCCGCGGGTGCCGAGTGGGTAGTTCTCCGCCGTATAGGGCAGCAACACAGCAATAGTTCCGTTCGTGCCCACGATCAGGATAGCGATGACCGAAACCAGCACGGGCTCCCAACTCAGCAGCTCGGGTGGCAGCAAGGCACCGAGCAAGCCGATTAATGTCAGGCTGACCGTGCCGACGAGCGTCCACTTGCTGCTGTGTCGGGCATAGAAGAAGGCTGCGAGCAGGATGGTCGGGAAAGCCAAAAGCGAGGACTTCGCGAGAATTCCGCTGGCAATCTCCGCAGAGTAACCCCGCGCTTGCAGGTCCGACGGCAGCCACAACAGCAGGCCGAAGTTGACGAAGCTCCAGCTGAGAGCCGTGATCGTTAGGGCCACAGTGATTTGGCGATGGCCAGCGGGTGACGGGGCGTCTGTGGGGGGCTGGACGGGCCGAGGCTTGGGTTGGAGACCGAACTTTCGCTGCATTTCCGCTAGTTCAACCGTCCTGCCCCGCTCTGCCAGAAAGCGCGGCGTTTCCGGGATGAACCGCGCCAGCGCGAGCAGCAACAGGCCGCTTGGGAAACCCTGCAACCACAGCGCACGCCATCCGAAGATCGGTTCCAGCACATAGGCCGCACCGCTAGCTGCGAGATAGCCGCCGACCAGTCCGGTTCCGCCAACGAGCACCAGCACCCAGCTGCGGTGCCTAGGCGGCATCACTTCGGCCAGCAGGGTGTAGATCACCGGCAACATTCCCCCCGCCGATATGCCCATCAGGAAGCACATCACGAGGTTCCACTCGAATTCCGGCATCGCGCCGCAAATCGCAGTGGAAACGAACAGGATGGTAGAGAGTAGGATGGATACCCGGCGACCGTAAATGTCCGCGAGCCAGCCCCATAGAAACGAACCGATAGTCGTCCCGGTCAGCGCGACCAGCGGCAGCAACGCCACCTTTGAGCGGTCGATGCCGTATTCCGTCGCCATTCCTGGCAGCACGAAGCCGAGCGTTGCGGGCTTCATCACATCTATGATGAGGCCAAGGGTCAGCACCAGCAGGGTCGCAGCGTGCCAGCGGTTGAGCGGCGTAGAATCGGGGGCTTCGTAACTTGTCCCAGCGTGATCGCCATGCGGGGCGCAGTTCTTAGGTAGGGCACCGAAACAGGCCAGCGCAGCACCGACGGCAATCAGCGCCATACCCGCGTGCATGCCCATATCCATCGGCATTCCCGCAAGGTGGTTGCCCATCTCGTGCGCCATTGCCAGCATCGGCAAATGCAGGATCACTCCGATGCTGATCGCAGCGCAGCCCGTCCAGAAGTAGGGCGCACGCTCGCCGACGATGGATTCTCTCGGCTTCGCCCTGATTCTCATCAGCGGCGACTAAGGAAAACGCGGATCAAGGGCAAGTAGACGAACGATTTTGGGAATGTCAGAAATGGGTCGCTCCCTGCATGTCGGCTTTCGGGAAACGCACATGGGATAGCCGCCATTCGTAGCCCAAGCAGACCGTGTCGGCTGCCAGCCAGACTCGGTCGTTAGCGGTCCCCGTATTGTACGTCTGGTACCGCCTGAAGCTGCCGTTTGCGTTGCAAGAATGCTAACCGGGGCCGCTTTATGTCGCCCAGGCTTTCCGGCGCTGCGTGCCCTAAAACACGCCCCGAGGCTCAACGATGCGCCGTGGCCCTCTTGTCATTAATCGCTTGCTTTGTCGCCATGCTGCATCGCACAAAGCGCAAATGCGGATTGCCATCGTTGATGAAAGTGCCTCTCGAGCCTCGATCATCGAGGAAGGGCTTGCCACGCTCGACGGCTGCGAAATCTTCACGCTGACGTCGCGCACCGGGCTGGTTGCCCAGATCGCTCAGATCGCGCCAGACATCATCTTCATGGATCTCGGCAACCCGTCGCGCGATGTGCTTGAGGAATATTTCGCTGTTAGCCGCGTGCTTGATCATCCAATTGCGATGTTTGTCGATGAGAGCGACGACGACCAGATCGCAGCCTCAATCGATGCGGGTGTCTCGACATATGTGGTGGATGGCCTTTCAGCCAAGCGCATTGCGCCGCTCTTGAACATGACGATCCGCCGCTTTCAGGCTTACGCCCGGTTGCAGGCGGAACTGGCTGAGGCGCAAGGAAAGCTGGCTGAGCGCGATCTGATCGACAAGGCCAAGCGTATCATGATGCACAGCAGAGGCGTCAGCGAGCCGGTGGCCTATGCCGAACTGCGCAAGAAGGCGATGTCCACCAACCGCCGGATCGCCGATATCGCAGAAGCGGTGGTG
This sequence comes from Erythrobacter sp., assembly GCF_023653175.1. Taxonomy (GTDB): domain Bacteria; phylum Pseudomonadota; class Alphaproteobacteria; order Sphingomonadales; family Sphingomonadaceae; genus Erythrobacter. The sequence goes on from NZ_JAMNXL010000016.1 coordinate 3,394, forward strand.
ACAGCGCATGATCTGATGGGAGACGGGCAATGACCGAACGGCTGACAATCGGTTTCCTGCCGCTGGTCGATGCGTGCCTGCCGATCTTGGCCGAGGAGCATGGCTTTGCCGCGGCCGAGGGGCTGGAGCTCAGCTTTGTTCGAGATGTGTCATGGGCAACCGTTCTGGATCGCTTGCTGTATGGCCACAGCGATGCGGCACACATGCTGGCGCCGCTTGCGATTGCGACCACGCTGGGGCGCGGTCGTCCGGCGCAGAGCCTGTCTGCACCGTTTGTGCTGGGGCTGAATGGCAACGCGATCACCGTTTCGAATTCGCTGGCGCAGGCACTTGGCTGCCATGGCGATCTCGGCGATCCCAGCGCCTTGGGCCACCGCCTAAAGGTGGTTGCAGCACAGCGGAAGAATGCTGGCAGCCCTTTGCGCTTCGGGGTCGTCCACCGCTACTCCAGCCACAACTACATGATGCGGTATTGGCTGGCCGGGTGCGGCATTCGCCCTGATGTCGATATAGAAATCGTCACCATTGCCCCGCCCTTCAGCGCCGATGCTCTGGAAGCGGGCGAGATCGACGCATCTTGCGTGGGTGAACCGTGGAACTCGATCGCGGTGGAGCGAGGGGTCGGTCAGATCGTGCTGGCCACCGCGCAAATCTGGCGACGCGGGGTCGAGAAGGTGTTGGCGCTACGAACCGAGCGACTGGAGGAAATCCGCCCCTCTGTCGAAGGCCTGATCCGCGCCATGCGCCGGGCGGGACAGCACTTTGTCGACCCGGCCAATTGGGAGATCAACGCTGCGATCCTGGCCCGCCCTGAGTATTGTGACGCCCCCCACAAGCTTCTGCTTCACGCCATCTCCGACAGGCTGGTACTGAAACAGGGAGCCCTGCCTCAGCACTATCCCGATTTCATGTTCCAGTATCGCGAGGCGGCCAATTTCCCATGGGTCAGCCAGGCCGAATGGCTCTACAGCCAATTAGTGCGTTGGGACGGGCTGGAGCATGATCCCGCCGCCGCCCATGCCGCCGCTCGTGTTTTCAGGCCCGATGTCTATCGCAGCGCTTTGCGCGACACCAAAGACCCCATTCCCACCTCCAGCTCCAAAGTCGAAGGCAGCGTGTCCGCACCCCTCGAAGCGCATACGCATGGCGGGACCATGATGATGGAAAACAACAGCTTTTTCGACGGCAAAAGCTTCGATCCTGATCACCTTGCAGACTATATTGCATCGCAAAAATGATGTTGCAGCGCAAAAGGGCTTTGCGATTCGTACGTGAATCGGTTAATCGATTCGAACGCGAGATGTGATCCCAACGCAGGAATCATGCTCTCCCTCGCGTTGTAGAGGAAAAATTGTGGCAACGACGCCGCCCGATTGCTCCCGTCATGGGACGCATCGAGGCGGCTTTTTTGCGTTTGGATTACGGGGCGAAAGGGCCAACGGCAATGACACATTTCCGGCACTTGATTGGACATTTTCGGTTTGATCGGCGGGGCGTGATGGTCGCTGTGCTCGCCAGCGTGGCACTCGCGGGATGCGGGGGCGCTGCCGATGGATCGGGTGACACGGTTGTCGCCGCAGCCGTCGATGGAGCCATCGAAAAGCCAAACCTCACATTGGGCTTCATCAAGCTCACCGACATGGCCCCGCTCGCCATCGCCAAGGAGAAGGGATTCTTCGCCGAGGAAGGCCTCAACGTCACGCTCGAACCGCAGGCCAATTGGAAGGTGTTGCTGGACGGCGTGATCGCCGGGCAGCTTGATGGGGCGCACATGTTGGCGGGACAACCGCTGGCCGCCACAATCGGCTATGGCACCAAGGCCGATCTGATCGCTCCGCTCAGCCTCGATCTCAATGGCAATGCGATCACAGTGTCGAACAAGGTCTGGGGTATGATCGAGCCGGGCTTGTCCAAGGACGCCGATGGCAAGCCCGTCCACCCGATCCCTGCCAGCGTCCTCAAGCCGGTCGTCGCCAGCTCCAAGGCGCAGGGCAAGCCGTTCAACATGGGGATGGTGTTCCCGGTCAGCACCCACAATTACGAAATCCGCTACTGGCTGGCAGCGGGCGGCCTGAAGCCCGGATATTATACCGAGGGCGACGTTCAGGGCACAATCGATGCCGACGTGAAGCTGTCCGTCACCCCTCCCCCGCAGATGCCGGCCACGTTGGAGGCAGGCACCATCGAAGGCTACAGCGTGGGTGAGCCGTGGAACCAGGCGGCGGTCGCCAAGAAGATCGGGGTGCCGATCATCACTGATGATCAGATCTGGCACGATAACCCGGAGAAGGTTCTGGGCCTGCGCGAGGACTTTGCCGAAAAGAACCCGGCCACCACCGCAGCTTTGCTGCGCGCGATCATCAAGGCACAGCAATGGCTTGATGCCGATGGCGGCAAGAACCGCAAGGAAGCGGTCGAGATCCTCAGCCGCCCGAATTATGTTGGCGCTGATGCGGCGGTAATCGCGGCATCGATGACCGGCGTGTTCACCTTTGCGCCGGGCGACACCCGCGAGGCGAAGGGCTTCAACATCTTCTTCGACAAGTATGCCGGCTATCCCTTCTACTCGGATGCCATCTGGTATCTCACCCAGATGCGCCGCTGGGGCCAGATCGCCACCGACAAGGACGATCAGTGGTACTTCGACACCGCCAAGGCCGTCTATCGCCCGGACCTCTATCTGGCAGCAGCCAAGAAGCTGGTGGCAGATGGCGTGATCCCGGCGGACAGCGTGCCGGAAACCAATGGCTTTCGGGGCGAACAAAACGGCTTCATCGACGGGGTCACCTTCGATGGCTCCAAGCCCAATGCCTATATCGCGAAGTTCCCGATTGGCCTGAAAAAAGGCCAGAAGGTCACCGCCGCCGGTGTCAGCGGCTCCTGAGCCCAACCCGGATCCCTCTCCCTTCTCGCAGGAGCCCAATCATGGCGACCGCATTTGCCGACCCGCTGCCCCACATGCCCGCTGAAACCGAGACCGCAGATCACGGGACTGCTGGCGTGATCGGAGGAACCACTGCCGCAGTGATGCAGGATGAGGCTGTCCCGGTCAGGCAACCCAGTGTGCTGGTAACCAAGGCAAAGGTTCTGGCCGAAGGGTTGCTGTGGCCGGTGATTGGCATCATCGCCTTTCTCGGCATGTGGGCAGCGCTTGCGCCACAGGTCAACACATCGCTTGGCACCTTGCCCGGCCCTGTCCAGGTCGCAGAGGCCGGAGCGGGCCTCTACAGTGAATACATCGCCGCCAAGCAGTCGGAAGCAGCGTTCTATGCCGAGCAGGAAGTCCGCAATGCCGCTGCCCTTGCGTCTGGCAATGCCGCTGGAGTGAGCGACTTTGAATATTCGGGCTCGCCCACCTTCCTCGATCAGATCATGACTTCTCTGAAGACCGTTGCGATGGGCTTTGTGCTCGCGACGCTGCTGGCAATGCCGCTGGGCCTGATTGCGGGGCTGAGCAAGCGGTTCAACGCGGCGATCAACCCGCTCATCCAGATCATGAAGCCGGTGAGCCCGCTGGCGTGGCTGCCGATTGTCACCATGGTGATTTCGGCGCTGATCACCAGCGCTGACCCGCTGCTGCCCAAGGCTTTCGTGATCTCGGCCCTCGTGGTGATGCTGTGTTCGCTGTGGCCGACGCTGATCAACACCGCGGTAGGCACAAGTTCAATCGACAAGGATCTGCTCAATGTCGGCAAGGTGCTGCGGCTGGGCTGGTTCGACAAGCTGACCAAGCTCGTCCTGCCAGCCTCCCTGCCCTATATCTTCACCGGTATGCGGCTGTCATTGGGCGTTGGCTGGATGGTTCTGATCGCCGCGGAAATGCTGGCGCAGAACCCGGGCCTCGGCAAGTTCGTGTGGGACGAGTTCCAGAACGGATCCTCGCAGAGCCTCGCCCGGATCATGTTTGCGGTGGTGGTGATCGGCTTGATCGGCTTCCTGCTCGATCGGGTGATGATGGCGCTGCAAGGCCTCGTCTCCAAGAACCGCACGGTCTGAGGAGGCGAGCATGAGCGACACCCCCTTCCTTGCCCTCCGCGGCCTAACCAAATCCTATGTCGGCAAGACCGGCGACACCACCGAGGTGCTGGGCGGAATCGATCTCGACGTCGCCGAGGGCGAATTTGTGGCGATCCTCGGCTTTTCGGGTGCTGGCAAGACGACGCTGATCAATGCGTTGGCCGGGCTGATCAACCCCGATGGCGGCACGATGACCCTGCGTGGCAAGCCGATTGACGGCCCGGACCGTGAACGGGGGCTGGTGTTCCAGTCCTATTCGCTCTTCCCGTGGCTGACGGTCGAAGGCAATGTGACGCTCGCGGTCGATGCCGTCCACAAGACCCGCAGCAAGGCTGAACGCCGCGCGCTGGTGCGCCAAAAGATCGAACTGGTCGGGCTGGGCCATGCGATGGACCGCAAGCCCGCGCAGCTTTCAGGCGGGATGCGGCAGCGGGTCGCGGTGGCGCGCGCGCTGGCGATGGAGCCGGAAATCCTGTTGCTGGATGAGCCCCTGTCGGCGCTCGATGCGCTCACCCGCGCAAAGCTGCAGGACGAGATCGAGCGCATCCGCAAAGAAGAAGGCCGCACCATTCTGCTGGTCACTAATGACGTGGATGAGGCCTTGCTGCTGGCCGACCGGGTGGCGGTGCTGACCCCGGCACCGGCAGCGCGGATCGGTCAGATATGGCAAGTCGACGTACCACGCCCGCGCGACCGCGAAGGGGTTAATGGCGATGCGGCCTTCCAGCGGCTGCGCAAGCAGATCGTCGATTATCTCGCCGCGCTGAATGCCGAAAGCGGGACGGTCGGCGAATGCGCGATCGACCTGCCCAACGTCACGCCGCTCGACCTCGCGCCGCCGCCGCAGGCCTACCGGGACGCTGCCCGCAGCGCGGTGGACAAGCGCTATCTGGAATTCTTCAAGCTCGACAAGGTCTATCCCACCCCCAAGGGACCGTTGAAGGTGGTCGAGGATTTCAACCTCCTGATGGACCGGGGCGAATTCATCTCGCTGATCGGCCATTCGGGCTGCGGCAAATCGACCGTCCTGTCGATGGCTGCGGGCCTCAACAGTATCAGCGGCGGCGGGATCGTGCTCGACAACCGCGAGATCACCGCCGCCGGGCCGGACAAGGCGGTGGTGTTCCAGGCCCCCAGCCTGATGCCGTGGCTGACCGCGCGCGAGAATGTCGCGCTGGGGGTGGAGCGGGTTTACGCCCACACCAGCAATGCCGAGCGGGCTGACATTGTCGATTACTATCTCGACCGGGTCGGGCTGACCGACGCGAAGGACAAGATGGCGGCCGAGATGTCCAACGGGATGCGACAGCGCGTCGGCATCGCCCGCGCCTTCGCGCTTTCGCCGCGCCTGCTGCTGCTGGATGAACCCTTCGGGATGCTCGACAGCCTCACGCGGTGGGATTTGCAGGACGTACTGGTCGAAACCTGGAACCGCACCAAGGTCACCGCAATCATGGTCACCCATGACGTGGACGAGGCGATCCTGCTGGCTGACCGGGTGGTGATGATGACCAATGGTCCGAAGGCGACCATCGGCAAGGTGCTGACGGTCGATCTGCCCCGCCCGCGCAACCGCAAGGAGCTGCTCGAACACCCGAAATTCTACCAATACCGGCAAGAGGTGCTGCACTTCCTTGCCGATTATGACCACGGCCCGGCGGCCAAGGCTGCCTGACCGGGTCGCCAAGTTTCTCGTGGCGAGCTGCGGCACTGGCGCTGCACTCGATCAGCCACGCCTCTCCGGCGGCCCGTCAGGACCGTCACTGTTCGGGCAACGATGCTCGGCTTCCCGTCAACACGATGCGACCGCGCAAATGCGGCGCAAAGGGGGTCTTGATGCGTTCGAAATTTCTCGCCTGTGCCGCTGTCCTTGCCGCCACCTCCACGCCTGCGCTGGCCGAGCCGCTCGATCCGCAGAAGATTGGCGAGGGCGTCACATTGGACCCGATCGTCGATGCGCGGCTTCGTCTGGAAACCAATGACCAGTCGAACTTCCCGGACACCGCCACCTCGATCACTGTCCACACCCGCTTGGGGGCAGAGCTGAAAGCATCGGGCTTCTCGCTGATTGCCGAGGGCGAGTTCACCCGCGCGCTGGAGGATGATTTCAATGACACCATCCCCGGCAACGGCTTCGAGCCCTTCCCGGTCATTGCCGACCCTGACACGTCGGAACTCAATCGCCTGAGCATCGGCTATGCCACCAAGAATTTCTCAGCCACCGTGGGCCGCCAGCGGATCATTCACGAAGACGCGCGCTTCATCGGCAACGTCATCTGGCGCCAGAACGAACAGACCTTCGATGCCGTCCGAGCGATCGGCAAGCTCGGGCCGGTCGAGATCGATCAGACCTATGCCATTGGGCAGCGCACCATCTTCGGATCGAAGAGCCCGAACGAGGAATTCGAGGGCGATTTCCTGTTCACGAAGGCCGCCGCCGTGTTCGATCCGGTGCGCATCGTGGCGTTCCGGTACGCGTATGACTACGACACCCGTGTCGCCTTTTCGAGCCAGACCTATGGCGCGACGGTCAGTGCGACGATCCCGGCGGGCAAGGCCAAGATCGGGCTGAAGGGCAGCTACGCCAAACAGCGCGATACCGGGCGCAACCCCACCGATTTCGGCGCGGATTACTTCCTTGCAGAAGGCAGCGTGACCTTCTCGGGCTTCACCTTGCGCGCCCAGTATGAAGAGCTGGGAAGCGATGGCGGGCGCTCCGCCTTCCAGACCCCGCTGGCGACTGCGCACGCCTTCAATGGCTATGCCGATCTGTTCCTGATCACTCCAGCGACAGGCCTGCGCGACAGCAACGTGCGGCTTTCCAAGAAGTTCGAGATCCAGGGCTTGCCCAGCGGTTTAACCGTGCAGGCTACCTATCACGAGTTCGACAGCGACTTCGGCGGGCTCGATTACGGCACCGAATTCGACGGCGTGGTCAGCTTCAAGATCGGCGATGTCGGACTGCTGGCGAAATACGGCAACTACCAGACGCAAGGCTTCGGCCCCGACACCACCCGCTTCACCCTCCAGGCCGAATTCAGCTTCTGAACCGGCCCTCTGCCCAAACTCAACGGAGAACCCAAGTGAACCGGCAAACCAGCATCCCGGCACTCCGCCACGCTGACGCCAAGGAACGGCTTGTCGTGATCGGCAACGGCATGGCCGGGTGCCGCGCGGTGGAGGAGATCCTCGCACTGGAACCGGACCGCTGGGCGATCACGATCTTCGGGGCAGAGCCGCGGGTCAACTACAACCGCATCATGCTCTCCCCCGTGCTGGCGGGCGAGAAGAGCTTCGATGAGATTGTGATCAACTCGGCCGAATGGTATTCAGACAACGGCATTACTCTCGTAAGCGGTGATCCGGTGGTGCATATTGATCGGGCCGCGCAGCAGGTGGTGTCGCGCGCAGGGCGGATCGAAAGCTATGACCGGCTGCTGATCGCGACCGGTTCCGATCCCTTCGTGATCCCGGTGCCGGGCAAGGATCTTCCTGGCGTCGTCACCTTCCGCGATCTTGATGACGTCGAGACGATGCTCGCGGCTGCCGAGGCCAGCAGCAAGGCGGTGGTGATCGGCGGCGGGCTGCTCGGGCTCGAAGCGGCGCACGGCCTGTCGCTGCGCGGCATGACGGTGACGGTGGTGCATTTGATGCCGACCCTGATGGAGCGCCAGCTTGATGAGGCAGCGGGCTATCTCCTGAAGTCCGAACTCGAAGCCCGCGGGATGACCATCCTGACCGGCGCGGACACTGCAGAAATCGTCGAGATAGACGGGCATGTCGGCGGCGTCCGGCTGAAGGACGGGACGGAGATCCCCGCCGATCTGGTGGTGATGGCGGTCGGCATCCGGCCCAATGGCGCGCTCGCCAAGGCAGGCGGGCTGGAGGTCGAACGCGGGATCATCGTCGATGATGACATGGTGACCAGCGACCCGGCGATCCTTGCCGTGGGCGAATGCGTGCAGCATCGCGGCGCATGCTACGGACTTGTCGCCCCGATCTGGGAAATGTGCCGCGCGCTGGCTGCAGGGCTCGCCGCGCAGCCCAAGGGATATTCCGGTTCGGTCACCTCCACCAAGCTCAAGGTATCTGGCGTCGATCTGTTTTCAGCGGGAGATTTTTCGGGCGGCGAGGGGTGCGAGGACATCGTCATGCGCGACGCGGCGCGCGGCATCTACAAGCGGGTGGTGGTGCGCGATGACAAAGTCATTGGCGTGGTGCTCTATGGCGATACGCAAGACGGGAACTGGTATTTCGATTTGCTCCGCCAGCAACAGGACGTCTCGGACATCCGCGAAGCACTGATCTTCGGTCAGGCCTTCGCTGCCGGGGGCGCTCTGGCGGACCCTAACGCCGCCGTTGCAGCACTTTCGGACGACGCAGAAATCTGCGGCTGCAACGGCGTGTCCAAGGGCAAGGTGGTCGCCTGCATCAATGGCGGCGCAGCGAGCCTTGATGCGGTGCGCGCCGGGTGCAAGGCGTCTGCCAGTTGCGGATCGTGCACCGATCTGGTCGAACGCCTGTTGGCGCTGACGCTGGGCGATGCGGTCGAAGAAAGCGCCAAGACCATCTGCGGCTGCACCAGCTTTGGCCATGATGATGTGCGCCGTGCGATCGTGGAGCGGGGTTTCAGGTCGATCCCCGAAGTCATGCAGGAACTGCACTGGTCAACGCCCGATGGCTGCTCCAAATGCCGCCCGGCGCTCAATTACTACCTGCTCTGCGCCTGGCCGGGCGAATATGTCGACGACCAGAAAAGCCGCTTCGTCAATGAACGGCTCCACGCCAACATCCAGAAAGACGGCACCTATTCGGTCGTCCCGCGCATGTGGGGCGGCATTACCAATCCGCGCGAGCTGCGCGCCATTGCCGATGTGGTCGAGAGATATGATGCGCGCATGGTCAAGGTCACCGGCGGCCAGCGGCTCGACATTTTCGGGATCAGGAAGGAGGATCTGCCCGCGGTCTGGGCCGATCTCAATGCCGCCGGGATGGTGTCGGGCCACGCCTATGGCAAGTCCCTGCGCACGGTGAAGACCTGTGTGGGCAGCGAATGGTGCCGCTTCGGCACGCAGGATTCGACCGGGCTCGGGGTCAAGCTCGAACAGATGAGCTGGGGCAGCTGGATGCCGCACAAGTTCAAGATGGCGGTCAGCGGCTGTCCGAGGAACTGCGCCGAGGCGACGATCAAGGACTTCGGCGTGGTCTGCGTCGACAGCGGCTATGAACTCCACATCGGCGGCAATGGCGGGATCAAGGTGCGCGCCACCGATCTGCTCACCCGGGTCGCGACGGAGGAAGAAGCGCTCGAGCACTGCGCCGCCTTCGTCCAGCTTTATCGCGAGGATGCATGGTATCTCGAGCGCACCGCGCCCTGGCTGGAGCGCAAGGGTCTCGCCTGGATCAAAGCGCAGCTTTACGATGATCCGGGCGCGGTGAAGGCGCTCGCATCGCGGTTCCTCTACTCGCAGCAGTTCATGCAGGATGATCCATGGGCGCAGCGCGCTGCTGGGGACCGTGCGGATCTCCACAGCCATGTCGGGCGCATCACCGCCGGACCGCCACCGGGCGGCGCGCGGCTGGCGATGGAGCCGGCAGAATGAGCGCCGATTGGGTCAGCGTCTGCGGGGTGGATGCGATCGAGCCGGGCATGGCCGGCACCGTGCCCGTCGATGGCGCGGATGAAATCGCGATTTTCCACACCAGCGGCGGGGCGTTTTACGCGCTGGTCAACAAGTGCCCGCACAAGGGCGGACCACTTTCGCAGGGAATCGTCCACGGCGACAGCGTCTCTTGCCCGCTGCACAATTGGCGCATTTCGCTCCTGTCAGGCCAGGCGCTGGGCGAGGACAAGGGCTGTACCCCGACGATCCCGCTAAAGATTGAGGCGGGGCAGGTCTGGCTCGACCGGGCGGCAATCCTGGCGCGGGCCGGGGCCTGAGGCGCGGACGCGGTGCGGGCGATCAAAACCACTTGCGCCTATTGCGGTGTCGGCTGCGGGATCAGCGCCGAGGTCACAGGCCCGCGCGCCGTCACCATCCGGGGCGATGCCGATCACCCCGCCAATCGCGGCGCGCTGTGCTCCAAGGGCACCCACCTTGGGGAAACGGTCGGGCTTGAAGGGCGCTTGCTGCACCCGATGATCGGCGACCAGCGCGTCAGCTGGGATCATGCTACTGCCGAGGTCGCAGCGCGCATCAATGCCTGCATCGCTGAACATGGCCCGGACAGCGTTGCCTTCTATGTCTCGGGCCAATTGCTGACCGAGGATTACTACGTCGCCAACAAGCTGATGAAGGGCTTCATCGGTTCGGGCAATATCGACACCAATTCGCGGCTGTGCATGGCGAGCGCGGTAGCTGCGCATAACCGCGCCTTTGGCGAAGATGTTGTCCCCTGCACCTATGATGATCTCGACGCTGCCGATCTGATCCTGCTTGTGGGCTCCAACACCGCATGGTGTCATCCGGTGATCTGGCAGCGGATCGAGCGCGCGCGCGAGGCGCATGGCACGCGGTTGGTGGTAATCGATCCGCGCCGCACAGAAACCGCCGAGCGTGCCGATCTCCACATTCCGGTCGCCCCCGATGGCGATGTTGCGCTGTTCGATGCGCTGCTCGCCAGTCTTGCGGTTGATCGCGCTGCGGTGGAGGCTCGTTGCGACGTGCCAGCGGGCTTCTGGAACAATCGCTCACTCGAGCACGGGATCGACCCGCAGCTATTCGCTGACTTGCTGGCGATGGTCGCCGCATCGGATCGCATGATCACCCTGTTCAGTCAGGGCGCGAACCAATCGCGCTGCGGGACCGACAAGGGCAATGCGATCATAAACCTCCACCTTGCCACCGGGCACATCAACCGGCGCGGCGCGGGGCCGTTCAGCATCACCGGACAGCCCAATGCCATGGGTGGGCGCGAGGTGGGCGGGCTTGCCAATGTGCTCGCCTGCCATCTGGGCTTTTCCGAGGAGGAACGCGCGGCTGCTGGTGCTTTCTGGCGGTCAGGGCAGCTCGCCAAGGGGCCGGGCCTCAAGGCAGTTGACCTCTTCGAAGCGGTGCACCGCGGCGCAATCAAGTTCATCTGGATCATGGCCACCAACCCGGCTGTCTCGATGCCCGATGCGACCCGCGTGCGCCAAGCATTGGCCGCCTGCGAGACGGTGGTCGTCTCCGACGTATTGGAGGATACCGACACCGCGCGGCTTGCCCATATCCGCCTGCCCGCGCTGGGCTGGGGCGAGAAAGACGGCACCGTCACAAATTCCGATCGCATGGTCAGCCGCCAGCGCGCACTGTTCGCTGCGCCGGGTGACGCGCGGGCGGATTGGCGCATCATTGCCGATGTCGCCAGTGCGATGGGCCACGGCGCGGCGTTCGACTATCCGACCGTGGCCAGCGTGTTCCGCGAATATGCCGCAATGACCAGCCTTGCCGCCGCGCGCGGGCGCAAGCTTGACCTGACGGCACAGGCCGATCTCTCCGATGCTGCCTATGAGGCAATGCCGCCCTTCCGCTGGGGCGGGGAGCATCCCTTGGCCAATGGCTATCCGACGTCCACAGGCAGGCCCCGACTGATAGCCGTAGTGCCGCCTGCGCCGAGCGTGCCTGATGCCGCTTTCCCCTTGCGCCTCAACACCGGGCGGTATCGCGATCAGTGGCACACGATGACCCGCACAGGCTTCAGCGCGAAACTGGCGCATCACCGGCGCGAACCGCTCGTCGAACTCCACCCCGCCGATGCCGCCGCCGCCGGGATTGTCGAGGGCGATCTGTGTCAGGTCACGACCCCAGCGGGCCCAAGCCTCTACCGTGCCACGCTCAGCGAGGGGCAGGCGCGTGGCGGGTTGTTTGTGCCGATCCACTGGACGGACCTGACCGCCGCACCAGACACCGGCCGAACCGGCAGACTCGCTAGCGCTGACACCGATCCGGTCTCGGGCCAGCCCGGCTTCAAGGATAGCCCCGCGCGCATCGCCCGTGCCGAATTGGCGTGGCGCGGCTTTCTGGTTGCGCGCACGCCGATCACCAGTCCCGCTTGCGACCACTGGGTGCGCTCGCGGGTGGAGCATGGGTGGCTCTATGAAATCGGCGGCATCGAAAAGGCGGACCCTGCCGCTTTGCTCCCTGAAGGCACCCGCAGCGAAGTGGCCTACCCCGCCAAGGGAATGCAACGCTTTGCCGTGTGCGATGAGGCAGGGATGCTTACCGCCGCTCTGTTCATCACCCGCAAGGGCGCACTGCCCCCGCGTGAGTGGATCGCCGCCCAGCTTGGCGCGCCGGTGGCAGACCCTGTCGCCATGCTCGCCGGTCGCCCGCGCGAGGCGCGGCCGGATCGCGGCGCCATCATCTGCGTCTGCCACGATGTTGGTGAATGCGAAATCGCAGCGGCCATTGCGGGCGGCGCTGCGACAGTCGGCTGCGTCGGCGCGGCCACGCGCGCGGGCACAAATTGCGGCTCTTGCCGGCCGCATATCGCACGCATGATCGAAGAGGCGCAGCTGGATATGAGGGAGGCCGCAGAATGACGATGCATGCCGATTTTCCCGCAGGATCGGTCTGGCTGGTCGGCGCTGGGCCGGGCGACCCGGAACTTTTGACCCGCAAGGCCGAACGGCTGGTCAGGGCCGCCGACATCGTGTTCCACGATGCTTTGGTGAGCGAGGCTGTGCTGGCGCTGGTCCCGCCCCATGTGGAACGCCGCAGCGTCGGCAAGCGCGCGGGCAGGCACTCCGCCCCGCAGCCGCTGATCTGCGATCTGATCGTGAAGGCCGCTCGTTCAGGCCAGCGCGTTGTGCGATTGAAGGGGGGCGATCCGTCGATCTTCGGGCGATCGATGGAGGAGATCGAGGCCTGCCGCAGCGCCGGAATTGCCATTCAGATATGCGCCGGCGTAACCACCGCCAGCGCGGCGGCGGCCTCACTTGGGACCTCTCTCACATTGCGCGGGCTCGCCCGGCGTCTAGTGTTCGTCACCGCCCACACTAAGGGCGGCGCGATGCCCGATCTGGATTGGCAGGCGCTCGGCGATCCTGAAGCGACGCTGGCAGTATATATGGGCAAGGATGCCGCCCCGCATATCGCCAAGGGTCTGCGCGATGCTGGCCTTGACGCCGATACGCCGGTCATCCTGATCGAGAATGTCAGCCTGCCAGGAGAACACCGTTTTGCCACGCGGTTGGATCTGCTGCCCGTCGCCGCCCGGACCGCCCTGGGCGATGGCCCTGCGATGATCCTGATTGGCAAAGCCATGGGGGCCGTGCTGCAGACGAATGTTTCTGGTCAGGGCACCGGGGCAGAAGGTATCAATTTTGCCCACGCCAGATTGGTGGGACATGTCGAAGCGGCCTGATATCGCTGTCTGCATTCTCGCAGGAGGGTCATCGCGCCGGTTCGGCAATCACAAGGCGTTCGCCGAGCTGGATGGCAAGCCGCTGCTAGTCCATGTGATTGATCGCATTCGCTCCCAGACCAACGGTCCGCTGCTTATCAACGCCAATGGCGCGCACTGTTTCCGTAGCTTTGGCCTGCCGATCGTTCCTGACGGCGAATGGGCAGGCGCCGGACCGCTATCAGGCATTCACGCCGCGCTGAATTGGGCCCTGAGCGCCGGGTACGGGCACATGGCCACCCTCGCGGTTGATCAGCCCTTTCTGCCAAGGTCTTACCTTGGGACGCTGTTGCAGGCTGGTGCCCCCGCAATCACCCGGTGCGGTGGCCGCCTGCACCCGGTTAACGCCCTTTGGACAGCAAGCCAGACTACTGCGCTTTGCCGATACCTGGAAACCGGCAGACGCGATGTGCATGGCTGGGGGCAGGAGTGCCGGGCAAATCTCGCGGAGTTCGAAGCCGAAATTGGCGCTATCGATCCGTTCTTTAACGTCAATACACAAGCCGATCTGGCAATTGCTGCGCAACGTCTAGCCGAGTGTTGAATACCAATCATTCCGGCCCTGTTGTAGACTAGGTTGAGTTCGGATGAAAAACCAAATGGAGTGGCGCATCGTCGAATAAAGAAAGGCCCTGGCCCGGGCCATCAGACCCGGCCGGACATGCGACCAAGATGGGGATTCTATTCAGGCGGGTAGGTTCCGTAAAAGACAAATGTGATCGGCAACCTAGACGGCCCAATCACTGGCCGCGTCCAGTCTGAATTGAATGCACTTGCCAAGCGAGGATCATCCATTTTGCGTTTGATCGCAGATATTTTTCTGGAAATGTCGACCCGCGATCCGAGACCCCCGCTAACAGATTCCAATTTTCCGCGATATTTCACAAAGGGGTATATCGTTGCCCGTCACTGCCGGTGTCTCAGCGAGTGAAGCCTACGAAGGGGGCGAGGTAGGTCGCCCCGAAGCTATCCAATTTCTCGCGGATATCAGGAGTCGGATCGCCGTAGACGAAAAGCTTGTCGATATTTGCTAGTGAAAGGAATTTCTCAGCATGTGGAGAGAAGGTCTGCTCGACATGAGGAAGGAGCCCCGGGATCCGGTAATGCTCCAAGATATGCACTTTGGTGCGATCAGCACTGACAAGCCATTCGTAGGTAAGCGTGTCCGGCTCTTCTCGGGAGCTGTCGACGATCTTTGCTGCAAGCTCCTTGAATGTCTCAAATTGAGCTGGGTCAATCGTCAGGTGGTAGATTGTGTATATCTCACCTCGCATAAGCCAAATCCTTCTAACTAGATACACAGAATGCTTCGTAATCATTCATTATGAAGTGAATGACAATTCACCAAGGAGATACAATGAAATTGCCTTCAATTTTAGATTTTTTCTAGTCATTTCGGTATGAACTTTAGTTCGTCAAATCCGTTTACGGACATTATTCATTCGACATTCCCTGCGTCAGTTTGTTGGGAAAAATTGCCAAACGCGTAAGCATCCATTCGCAGGACGCCGTAAGTGCTACTTTTGTGAAGGCGCTCGGCATGCGCATTTTGCCCTGTTGCACCGAGGGCGACGAACAGTGGGAGTATGTGCTCCTATGTCGGATGATTACGCTGCGCATGCGGTGAGAGCCGCCGATAAGCCAAAAGGCCAGATGTGCGCCCTTCGGTCAAAGCATCGTCAAACCAATCAGCGAAATCGGTGACCCAATCGGGATCAGGTAAGCCTGCATGCCCGCGCCAGCTTGAAAGATCATGCGTGTAGCTTCCGCTCGCGATGATCAATACCCCCTCGTCTGCAAGCGGGGGCTCTATCGAACGGCACTTCGGGAAGCGCCCCTCACTCATGCGCTTATAGATTGCTGAACGGCGAAGGCCGACCCGGTCCATGAGTTCAGGCAGACGCAGGAGACGCGGTGGCGAGACGCCCACAGTCTCGATTGGGGCGGAGCTACTTTTCCGCACGGTGAGTTGGAGCTTCGCAGTCATTGATCATCCTGTCGGCTTATCGTGTCGGTTCCCTCCGAGTTGGGCCGCCTCAGCGCGTCAGCGACATAGCAATGTCGCGATTTGCGAGGTCGTCGATATGCCGGGACAGTAGCTTGGCAACGAGCTGCGAGGTGCCGGTAGCCCAGCGCGGCCTCAGGTAGTCGACCCGGCGCCCGAGGGTACGATCGAGTTGCCCCGGCAAGCTGATGATGAATTCATCGAGAAATTCCCCCATTTCGCGGTGCATCCATTCACAGGCCAGCACTTCCTCTCCAGCCAATGTCAGCACGATTATGGCATGGGGCGAAACACTGCAGACCTCGAGAAAACGGACAGCGCGATCAATGCTGATGGCGCGCTCACCGCGCATGACCTTCAGCATGGTTTCGCGGTGGATCCCGACCTCATTGGCGATCTGGTGCTTCGGCTTGAGAGCGCTTCCGATGCGCGGTCCATGTCCGACCCGAGCCAGCGACAACATTGCTTGCGCTTCGGCAACTCCCCTGCGCCCTTTGGCGGTGTTATGGCGCAATTGCACCAAGCGATAAGTGCCTGGCGCCGCTATATTCCCCAGCATGGGAAAGACGAACATCAAGTACGGCTTGGAGCGCAAGATCGCTCAGGCGCTGGGCGAGCTTGCGGCCGCACAGAAAGAGATTGCTCAGATTCAGGCAGGGCTCAAGCGGATGATCTCGCTCCGTGAGAAGGTCCGCGAGCAGCAATCACTGATTGCCGCTGCGGAGACGATCCTGAGGCTCGATGACGCGAGTTGGTCTGGCAGCCACATCAAGCCGGCGCGCAAGGGAAGTTGGTCCAGCCCTTTCCCATCTGGCGATCTCGGCATGTCAGCCTTGGCCGTCCTGCGCGAAGCGAGCGAGTGGTTGCGTGCCCGTGAGATCGCCGAGCGGATGCTTTCCAAGATCGGGCACGATGTCCATGACAAGGACACGCTTGATCGGACTGCCAACAGCGTCACCACCTACCTGAAAAAATATGAAGGTGAGTTGGTCGAATCGCGACGCGACTATCCGAAGGAGTGGAGGGTGATTCGCAAGATCGGGAACTAATCTGAGAAAGTAATCCGAGAATAACAGATTGGTTAACGCGGGAAGCCGCATAAATCTGCCGAAACTTATCTGAGAAAATAAACCTCTTGCCTTTGGTTGTGACTGTGTATTCTTCCTTCGCTGCGAACGCGCAAAGGAGGTTACGTCGCAGCATTTTCTTCTCTCGCCAAAGGCAAGGACGCTTAGCTTTAGGCGTATCCATGGCCTTTCTGACGATGAGGCTTATGCCGAATTCGTCGCCCTCCGCTTTGCGGAGAACAATGGCGAGCCCTTCTGCCCCAAATGCGGCAGCACACACCTCTATCAGATTTCTTCGCGCCGGCGGTGGAAGTGCGCGGACAAGTCTTGCCGAGCAAGCTTCTCCGCTACATCGGGCACCGTATTCCAAGACCGCAAGCTCTCGTACAAGAGTTTGCTGCTCGTGGTTGCGCATTTCGTCGTGAAAGCGAAAGGCATTTCTGCGATCGAACTGAGCCAAGATGCTGAAATTCACTACAAGAGCGCTTTCGTCATCGCCCACAAGCTTCGTGAGGTAGTTACTGCGCATCAGTCCAGCTTCCGCTTAAGCGGCGAGGTAGAGATCGATGCGATGCATTGCGGCGGATACATCAAGCCCGGAACTGATAATCCCGCACGCCGCAACCGCCGTAAGCTCAACCGGAACAAGGACAAGGCAAAAGTCGTGATGGTGGCTCGCGAGCGGCACGGGCGCTCGCGCGCATTCATGGTGCCCCATGAGAGCAAGATGCCCGACATTCTGCCGAACGTGGTGGAGGAGGGATCGTTTATCTTCTCCGACTCATTTAGCGGCTCATCCAAGATCGGAGCGCGCTACCAAGCATTCAGGGTCAATCACTCGAAGCAGTATGCTGACGGGTGGATTTCCACCAATCATGCCGAGTCCTTCTTTTCCCGGCTTCGACGCGTAGAGCTTGGTACACACCACAAGATCGCAGGACCCTACACGCTCTTTTACGCCAACGACGCGTGCTGGCGCGAAGACAATCGCAGAACCGACACTGGGACGCGATACTCGAAGGTGGTCGCGCTTGGATGCAAGCATCCGGTGTCACGGCTTTGGAAGGGCTACTGGCAGCGCCGGAAGGAGGCGGCTTGATGACCCTCTACCTGATACATTTGCAGGGACAGCGGGAGCCAATCCACGTCGAGCTTGATTGCCCCAGCGTCGATCATCTGGCCGAGTTGGCCGCTCAATCTCGCTTTCTCATTGGTCATCTGGTCTCGGTGGACGAGCAAGGCTGTAACCCCAGGGTTATGATCGCAGCCGGACGTATTTCGTGCGCCATTGAGATGAGTTAGCGACCAAATTGACGACATTCTTTCCAGCTAAGTTTTTTGCTCAATTATCACTTCACAGTGACGATGGCCCAACCGTTCAAAATGCTGGTCATACAAAACGCCAGAGCTGACGGTAGGGAAATTGCCCTGTTCCTCGTCATTCCTCCTCGCGAGGTGATCGTTCAAAAACGGACGTGCTCGCCAATAGGTCTCAAATGCCCGGTCCGGTAATTATCCTGGAAAGAGCATGAGGAGACTGGACTCATTGATGCGGAATGCCTTTTTATGGCTCCGAACAGGGAGATATTGATGGCGACCGATCCGATTCGCACCGACGGCGACGCCGCGACTTCGGTGTTCAATGGTGATCTCCCCGTTCGTGACAAGCTTGAGCGGGCACGGACCGAGTTGCTTGACCTTTCTGCACGCAACCGTCTGCTGAACATGCCGCGCAGCGCCAAGGGGGCAAAGTCCGTTGCGATTGTCGACGAGCTTAGCGTCGAAGTCTTCAGGTTGCTGGCGGTAGAGGGAAGGCCGTTCACCTTTCTGCCGGGACGGGCAGACGGCGCGGAAAAAGATCAGGAACAAGAGGATGAGAGCGCTGGCGAAAAAATCGCTGGCCTTGACCAACCCGAGGACGATGCCACCGACGAACGCGGTGTCGCACAGCGCCATTCCGACACCAAGCTCCAGACTCGCCTGACCCCTTCCGGGCTGCAGAAGCGGCTGCTCGAGCTTTATTTCGATGCGCGCACGCTTGAGGAAGAACAGGGCGTCAACATTCTCTACCTCGCCCTCGGGGCGCTGAAGTGGATCGATCCGCAGAACGCTGCGAACATTCGCTATGCTCCGCTGATCCTGGTCCCTGTCGCGCTTGAACGCGGCAACGCCGCTGAAAAATTCAAATTGCGGGTGCGGCAGGAGGAATATGCATCCAATCTTTCGCTCGAAGCATTTCTGGACCGGGTCCATGGCATCAAGCTGCCCGCCTTCGAAGCAGATGATGGTTTCGATCCCGTCGCCTACTTCCGGGAAGTAGGCGACGCGGTCTCCAGCAAAACTGGCTGGGAAGTCTTGCCGAATGAAATTGTCCTTGGCTTTTTCTCCTTCGCAAAATTCCTGATGTATCGTGATCTTGATCCGGACACTTGGCCAAAGGGACGGTCGCTGCTTGACCGCGATCTGGTCTTGGGCCTGCTGCAGGACGGTTTCGAAGGCGGGGACGACATGATCCCCGAGGATGCCAACATCGATCGGCACATCGCGCCAGCGGACATGATGCATATCGTCGATAGCGACGGCAGCCAGGCGCTGGCTGTCCACGAGGTGAGACGTGGACGCAACATGGTCATTCAGGGCCCTCCTGGAACCGGGAAGAGCCAGACCATCGCTAACATCATCGCCTCGGCCATTGGCGACGGAAAGCGGGTGTTGTTCGTCGCAGAAAAGATGGCGGCGCTCGAGGTCGTCAAGCGCCGGCTCGATGCAACCGGTGTCGGCGATGCTTGTCTTGAGCTCCACAGCAACAAGGCAAACAAGCGGGCTGTCCTGGAGGAATTGCGCCGCACCTGGGAACTTGGACCGCCCAAGCGGAACGATGTCGGCAGTCTTTATGCAAGACTGACGGAAGCCCGAGACGCTTTGAATTCGCACGCGGCGCGCATGCATGAACCGCATCCGATTGCCTCCCTCACCCCGTTCCAGGCCATTGGCCAGTTGAGCAGGTTGAAGCTGGATGGGGTCAGGCCGAACGACATTGCACTCGGCGCTCCCGCCTCGTGGTCGAAGGATGAGTTCGAGGAGCGGCGAAACGTTGTTTCGGAACTCGTCGAGAAGGTTGAAATCGTAGGCACCCCGTCGGCACATCCTTGGCGCGGCGTTTCCCTCACCTCCATTCTTCCAAATGATGCCGACAGGTTGATCAGCCGATTTTCAGATCAGGCGGAACGCCTCAGATTGATTTGCGAGGAAGCAGGTAACATCGCCTCTGCTCTTGAGCGGAGCGCCCCGGAAGCCCTTGCCGATCTCGACAGTCTTGTTGAAATCTCGGCTCGAATTGCCCAAGCTCCTGCCGTCGGCTCGGCGGCTCTTGCGGCCGCCTGCTGGGACAACAAGCAGCCGATCATCGAAATTGTGGCGATCGGCCGCCTCCTCCATGCGCTGCGTGCTGACATTGCAGATGTACTGGCTGAAGGCGGGTGGGAGCGAGATCCCGTTTCGGTCATTGATGCGCTTGCTCCACTGCCAGAAGCAATGGATGCCGCCAGCCTTGCTCTATTCACGCAGTTGTCCGAGGCGCTTCCTTCCTTGATCTCGGAAGTTGAACGGCTGGCCAATGCGATCGGCCGCGAAACGCCAGAAACGCTTGACCAGGTCCGTGATCTGGTCGCGGTCGCCGAAAAGGTTGCCTCGGCACCTGATGCCGATCCGGAAGCATTTGCAGCGGACCTTTGGAACACTGGCGTAGAGCGAGCCGCCGAACTGGCGCGGGCTGTTTCCGACCTCGAAAAAGCAAGAGACCGTATCGGAGATGGTCTCACCGAGGCTGCATGGGATTTGGATCTTGCGCAGGCGCGGGCCACCCTTGCATCGCATGGCGCGGGATTCTTCCGGTTCCTGAACAGCGACTGGCGACAGGCAAGCCGGCTGGTTCGCTCAGTCCTTGCCAACCCGCGTGCTTCGCTGGAAGAGACGCTTGGTCTGCTGGATGCTCTTGGGAAAGGGCGCAAGGCAATCGCCAAAATCACGGCAGCGGACGAATTCGGCGCGCAAGCGTTTGGCTCACACTGGCGTGGAGAAGCGTCGTCGAGCGCGCCCATGGCCGCGCTGGTGGAGTGGATGCGTTCGCTCGGAGCACTTGGCGCCGAACCGCGTCTGATTGCCTCGCGCAAACCCAATCGGGATGACGTCAGTGATCGGGTCGCCGTTACATCGCGGCTTGCTGAACGAATGGACGGCCTTTTGCGATCCGCATGGGCCAGCTTCAGCGCGGACGTTCCGCAACAGCTCGCTGGTGTCGCTGGTCCGTCATCTGCTTCACTGTCTCTGCTCCTGGATTTTGCCCGCCAGCTCGACAAGGCGAGGCAGGGAGCGGGAGCCATCCTCAACGCCATGCCTGAAACGATCGGAAGTCTGAGGCAAACACTGGAAAAACTCGCTGATGCGCAAAAGGCAAGTGCGGGTCTCGAGAGCGCTGATGAACTAGGCGCACTTGCTTTTGGTTCACTTTGGCGAGGTGCAGGTTCGGACTGGCAGACGCTCGGCGATGCAGTCGCCTGGTTCGATGAGAATGGCGATCTGCGGCATGTTGCAAGCAGGATCGAGGATCCTGACAACGTAGCCAGCAGAGCAGGAACGTTGGTGGTTGAACGCGAAGCACTGTCAGAGCAGATTTCGCAGACGCTCGCCCCGCTCGGCCTTTCTCCGCAGGTCACCTTTGGCCTTGCTGAACTCAGCCAGGTTCCGCTCGGGGACCTCACATATCGTCTTGCCGAGTGGAGCACATCCGGGGAAGAGCTTTATCAATGGGTTGCCTATCGCGATCGCGCTGCACGTGGCCGCGAGCTCGGATGCAGTGAGGTTGTCGCCCGGCTCGAGGATGGCCGGCTCGAACCACAGGAAACGCTGGCTGCCTTTGAAATGGCCTATTTTGAGGCGCTTTATGCCGACATGGTAGACCGTGATCCCGAGCTGGGGCGGTTTGATGGCCACCAGCACGGGCGCCTAGCACGCAATTTTGCCGATATGGACCTGCAGCGCATTTCCGTCGCCAGCTACGAGGTCGCCCGCAAGCATCATGAAGCAGTCCCAGCGCGTGATGGCGGCTCGGTCGGCCCGCTTGGTGTCCTCAGATCGGAAATGAACAGGAAGCGTGGCCATATGCCCATCAGGAAGCTGATGGAGCGAGCGGCTCCGGCCATTCAGGCACTGAAGCCAGTCTTCATGATGAGCCCGCTCTCTGTCGCCCAGTTCCTGACCCCCGGCGTGTTCGACTTCGACCTTCTGGTGATGGACGAGGCCAGCCAGATCCAGCCGGTTGATGCGCTCGGGGCCGTGGCGCGGGCAAAACAAGTGGTTGTGGTTGGTGACCCCAAACAGCTTCCGCCTACCGCATTTTTCTCGAAGCTCACGAGCGGCGGTGACGAGGATGAGGATGACGACGGCGCTGGACGGGTTGCCGATATCGAAAGCATTCTGGGGCTGTTCACCGCCCGGGGTCTGCCAACGCGGATGTTGCGCTGGCATTACCGCAGCAAGCACCAATCGCTCATAGCCGTGAGCAACAGGCAGTTTTACGAGAACAAACTGTTCATCGTCCCAAGCCCCTACACCGCTGAAGCGGGAATGGGTTTGCGCTTCCATCATGTCCGGGATGGTCTGTTCGATGCAGGCGGCACAAGAACAAATCAGGTCGAGGCACGTATCGTCGCCAAGGCGATCGTCGAGCACGCAAAAGCCAATCCACATCTGTCGCTGGGTGTGGCAGCATTCTCTGCAGCGCAGCGCCGCGCCATCCTCGACCAATTGGAATTGCTCCGCCGGAGCCTGCCGGGCGAGGTGGAAGCGTTTTTCCAGGCCCACCCGGCCGAACCCTTCTTCGTCAAGAACCTTGAAAACGTTCAAGGCGACGAGCGCGATGTGATCTTCATCTCGGTGGGTTACGGCCCGACGACGCCGGGCGGCCGGGTGCCGATGCGATTTGGTCCGCTTGGGACAGACGGCGGCGAACGGCGCCTCAACGTGCTGATCAGCCGTGCCAAGCAACGCTGTGAAGTTTTCGCCTCAATGACCGATGAGGACATTGATCCCGATTTTGCCCAGTCCCGAAAGGGCGTTTTTGCGTTCCGGATGTTCCTGCACTTCGCCCGCACGGGCCGGATGACATTGGCCGAAAGCACGGGACGCGATCACGATAGTGTGTTCGAGGAGCAGGTCGCAAAGGGGCTGCAGCAGCGGGGTTATCAGGTTCATCGTCAGGTGGGGCTCGCGGGCTTTTTCATCGATCTCGCGGTTGCCGACGCCGATCACCCCGGACGTTACCTGATCGGAATCGAGTGCGACGGGGCCGCCTATCATGACTCACGTTCCGCCCGTGATCGTGACAGACTTCGCCAGTCAGTTCTGGAGAGCCATGGTTGGACTATTGCCCGGGTATGGAGCACGGACTGGCTTCAGCGTCCTGGCCAGGAGATCGAGCGTCTCGTCGCGCTGATTGAGTCCGCGAAGAACGAAGCTGCGAATTCTGGCGGGCGTGTAGGAAATGCTGTGCCCTATGAGATCGTAACGATCGAACGTGACGATGTGACCGAAATTGGGATCGAAGCTGCCTCTTTTGGAGCTGCTTCGTCCGCCTATGTTGAAGCCGACACGGCAGTGCCCGGACATTTTTCCTGCGATCTGCACGAGGCACCTCGTGGCATTCTGGCTGCGATCGCTGAGGAGGTCGTTGCAATCGAGGGACCGGTTCATCTCGACGAGATTGTCGCGAGGATCCGCGCTGCCTGGGGCCTGAAGCGAGCAGGAGCCAGAATCCAGCAGGCCGTTGCCGCAGCTGTCGACATTCCGGTCCAATCCGGCCGTCTGGAGAGGAAGGGCGACTTCATCACCGTGCCAGGCCGGATTGCTTCGGTTCGTGACAGGTCAGAGGTGAGTTCAACCACACTGCGGAAGCCTGAAATGTTGCCGCCCGAGGAGATCGAGCGCGCGATCCTTGACGTCGTGGCGGCGAATTATGGAGCGACCGACGAACAAGTTGCACTGTCGGTATCGCGGCTGCTGGGCTTCAAGGCCACCAGTAGCCAGCTCCGCACGATCATTGACGAGGTGGTGGCAGGTTCTCTTGCAAAGGAGTGGCTTGTCCGCCGGGATGGCCTTCTGATCATTGGTGACGAGGCACCTGCGGTTAGCCCTCGCCCGGTTGAACCGCCGCCACTGGCCCGGTTGATCGAGGAAGGCGAGCATGAGCGGCTCGAGTTCAAGGAGACCCTGCGCTGGGACGTCAAGCAGGATCAGCCCAACAAGAAGCTCGAGGACATTGTCGTCAAGACGATCGCCGGCTTTTCCAACCGGTCGGGCGGCACTCTGCTCATCGGGGTCACCGATTTCGGTGAGGTAGCGGGCCTTGCCCGGGATTATGAATGCCTAGGCGGCAACCGGGACAAATTCGAGTTACACCTGACGAACTTAATCGGCAATCATTTCGGCCAAGCTGCACGTGCCTCCCGGATCAAGATATCCTTTCCTCGGTACCAAGACGTCGAAGTCTGCCGGATCGATGTCGAGGAGGCGCGAAATGCCACGTTTGTTTCCGTCGCCGACCGCAATGGCAACCTTGCAGAGCGCTTTTTCGTCCGTTCCGGCAACTCAACACAGGAGCTCTCGCCGAGCGAGACTGCCAGATACATTCGGGAGCATTACGGCTAGGTCGGGAGATACGTGGATCGAGGGCGCTCTGCTTACTGTAGTGTCCGCAGTCCATGCCCGATGTGCAAAGCATGGTGCAATTGCGCCATAATACCGCCCTTTGGGGGTATCACGAGCAAGTTGAACCGTTCAGCGATACCCCCCAAAATACCCCCACACATTCGTGCAAAGTTCGATTTTCGGATCGGGAGCCGTTAACCCAACTACTTCGAAAATGTGCAATTTCAGTGAGTAAGCACCGATACTTAAAGCGGAAACTCAAAGCCGTTCGAGTCCCACTTTGCAAATTTTTATCGTTTATTTTCAGTATTTTATTTCTCTGGTAGCGGAGGAGAGACATTGAGATAACATCCAAGCAATTGATTTAGATCGAGACCTCAGGCTGCCACCTTCATGATACCCCCATCGATACCCCCACTTTTAGCAATGCGGCATCGTGACGAATTGACGAGACGAACGGTCAACTGCGGACCACCAGCAGTTCATTTGATCGCCTCCGAAGCCGCAGTTGGACGGTTTGCCGAATGGCGGGTTCCAGGCGGCTGATGCGTGAAGCTGCAGGCCGATAATCCACTCGGCATCGCGCGTTCGCGCACCAGAGCCGGTCTTTCGTCGCCGAGAAAACAACCGCCTAGCCGCTCAAGAAGCCGCGATGCTGCTTTTGGGACCGCGATTGGACGCAGCCCTTGAACGATGATGATGGGTGGAATGCAGCGCGGCGGCTTTCGGCACCTAAACGGCCAATCTCGCCGACATCCACAATGCCATCGCGACCATCATCACGTTCTCGGTCAGAGAAATTAAGCCGAGCGGCACGTTGCTGTCACCGCCGACGCAGGCGCACTTCAGCTCGCGCCGGTCAATGTAGACCGCCTTGAAGACCGATACGGCACCGACCGTCCCGATGAACAACGCCACCGGGATCGACAGCCAGTGAAGTGCACCGGCCACCATCAGCACCCCCGCAAGGCCTTCGGCATAGGGATAGATCGTCCCGTAAGGCACCCAGCGCTGCGCGAGCAGATCGTAATTCAGGAACATGGTCGCAAACTTGTCGACATTCTGAAGCTTGAGCAGCGCAAGCACACACATGCTGAAGGCAATGAACCATTCGGCCACCCGGATGCTGAGCATGGTGCCGTCCACCGCATAGCCCGCCGCCATCGCCATCACCGCAGTCATGAAGAAAAGGGCGATGACCGGGCGGTAGGACGTCGCGTGGGCATCCGCAACCTTGAGGCCGAGGAAGCGGCGCAGATCATCATGCCCCCCGACCCGATGCCCGCCGATGAAGGTCTGCGGGGTGGTGGCGACACCATGCTCGGCCTTGAAGGCGTCCACTTCGGCGCGGGTTGTCAGGTGCCGGTCGCGCACGGTGTAGCCGCGGGATTTAAGCAGGTGCTTGGCCTTCAAGCCATAGGGGCAGACGTGATCGGGCATCACCATGCGATACAGCTCGGCCGTCGCGGGCGCAGAATGGGACATCAGCACTGCCGATTTCCTTTGAATCGTTTGCAATGCCATCGCTATAAATTCCGTACCATGGTACGGAATCAAGTGAGTTTATGAAAATTGGTGACCTGGCCCGCGCGGGCGGCGTGAATGTCGAGACGGTCCGATACTACCAGCGGCGCCGGCTGCTGGCAGAGCCGCCGCGCGGTGATGGACCGCGCCGTTATGGCCGCGACGATCTCGAGCGGCTGCGCTCGATTCGGGCGGCGCAGACCGCCGGGTTCACGCTCGACGAGATAGCCACGTTGCTCGCCCTCGACAGCGCAGACCGGTCCGCGGCTCAGGCCTTGGCCCAGTGCCGCATTGACGCGCTCGACGCCAAGATCGCCACCTTGCAGACCATGCGCAGCGCGCTCCTTCGCCTTGCGCAAGCCTGCGCGGCGGGCGAAACGGGGCCGTGCCCGATCATCGCCGCCTTCAACCCTGAAACGGCGGGGACATTGATTCAGGCAGGCCGGTAAGGGGTTTTCCGCGCGCCCGCGTATATGCGGTGGGCAGGAGAAGTATAATGGACCTCGATAGCAATCTTGCGCGGCTGGCTGGCGCACCGGTGCCCGATCTTTCCGCGATCGACGGGGCCGCGCTTGCCGTGCGGGCGCGGGCCGAGGCGCGGCAGGCGCGCGGCACGCTGGCCGCGGCGATGGCGGCTGCGTTGGGGATCGGAATCGTGGGCGGCATGCAGTCCCCGGCGCAGGCCGAAGCGCCGATGGCAGCCTTTGGCCCGGAACTCTCGCTCACCCCCTTGATCGCGCTGGGGCGGGAATGACCGGCCGCCGGATTGCCATCCTCGCCGCTCTGGTGATCGCGCTGGCGCTGGTGGGCGTCTGGCTGGGACGCCTGATCCAGCCCACCCCGCACCACAGCGGGGCAGAGCTGCATGCGTTGATGCATGACAGGCTCGAACTCGATGACGCGCAGGAACGCGCGCTCGCCGCGCTGGAGCGCGATTTTGCGGCGAAGCGCGCTGAGCTCGAAGCGCGGCTGAAGGCCGACAACACCCGGCTGGCCGAGGCGATCGCCGCCGAACACCAGTATGGCCCACGTGTTTCGGCTGCGGTCGATGCCACCCACATGGCCATGGGCGAGCTCCAGAAGGCGACGCTCGAACATGTTTTTGCGATGCGCGCTATCCTGCGTCCCGAACAGCAGGCCAAGTTTGATGCGGCAATCGCCGAAAGCCTCGCCCAAACCGGCAAGTGAATAGCGACGATCCGGATGCAGCGCTGGTGCGCGGGGCGCTGGCGGGGGAGCAACAGGCGGCGCGCCAGCTGGTCGAACGGCACCGCGAGGCAGTCTATCGCCTCACCCGCAGCGCGACGGGCGATGCGGATGAGGCTTTCGACGTCACGCAGGACACCTTCGTTGCCGCGTTTGCCGCGCTCCATCGCTACGATCCGGCGCGGCCGTTCAGAGGATGGATCGCCGCGATTGCGCTGAACAAGTGCCGCGACCATGCGCGCCGCCGCGCCGTGCGCCGCTTTCTCGGGATGCCCATGCCCGATAATGCTGCCGACTGGATTGCCGAAGACGCGCCGTCGACCGAAGCAATCGCCGCCGACCGCGCCGCACTGGCCGCCACCGCCCGCGCCATCGCCGCGCTGCCGGCGAGCCTCAAGGATGTGCTGATTCTGCGCACCATCGAGGGGCTGAGCCAGGAGGAGACCGCCACCGCGCTCGGCATCAGCGGCAAGGCCGTCGAGACACGGCTCTACCGCGCACGGCAGAAACTGGGACAGGCCGTGAGGGGATAAGCGTCGCCGCGCGTATAGGGGGCATGACCTCTCCCGTTCTCACCCGCCGACGCCTGCTTGCCGGAGCGGGCGCCGCTTCGGCCTTTGCGGCGCTGCCCGCATGGGCGCAGGGCCACTCCATGCACGGCATAAAGGGCGGCGCGCCAATCCGCGTCGGCTTCGATCAGGTTTCTGGGGCGGTGATCGACCTGTCGGTGGGCCATGGCCCGCGCATGGTGCAGGGCCGCAAGGGCCATGGCATCGCGGTCAACGGCTCGGTGCCGGGGCCGCTGATCCGACTGCGCGAAGGCCAGAACGTCCGCCTCAACGTTACCAACACCCTCGCCGAGGACACCTCGATCCACTGGCACGGGCTCCTGGTGCCGTTTCACATGGACGGGGTGCCGGGGATCAGCTTTCCGGGGATCAAGCCGGGGCAGACCTTCACCTACGAATTCCCCGTCCGCCAGTCAGGCACATACTGGTATCACTCGCATTCCGGCCTTCAGGAGCAGCAGGGGCATTACGGCCCGCTGATCATCGATCCCTCGGAAAGCGCGCCTGCGGCATGTGATCGCGATTACATCCTGCTCCTGAGCGAGTTCACCCCGCTGCACCCGCACAAGATCATGGACCGGCTGCGCAAAGGCGAGGGCTATTTCAACTACCAGCAGACCAGCTGGGCCGATGAATACCCGCTCACCGCCGCAGACCGCCGGATGTGGGCGCAAATGCGGATGCCTGCGACCGACATCGCGGATGTGACCGGATCAACCTACACCTACCTCGCCAACGGGCGCGGGCCGAAGGAGGGGCTGGAATATCTGTTCAGCGCTGGCGAGCGCATCCGGCTGCGGATCATCAACGGCTCGGCGATGACCTTCTTCAACCTGCGGATCCCGGGCCTGCCGATGACGGTGATCGCCGCAGATGGCCAGAACGTGAAGCCGGTGGAGGTGGACGAGTTTCAGATCGGCACGGCCGAAACCTATGACGTGATCGTGGAGCCCTCCGCCGAAGCCCACACCATCGTCGCTGAAAGCATGGACCGGTCGGGCATGGCGCTGGCGACGCTCGCCAGCCGCCCCGGCGCGCGCGCGCCGATCCCTCCGCCGAGGAAGCCCCCGCTGCTCGACATGGGCGACATGGGGATGAACCACGGGGACATGGGCGGCGCGCACAGCGGCGGCTCGCACAGCATGGAGGGCATGAAGATGCGCGACACGCTGCTGCTGCCGCCCGATGTGAAGCTTGGCCCCGGCATCGACATGGTCTCCATGGCCCCGGTCGACAAGCTTGGCGATCCCGGCCTCGGCCTGCGCGATGTGGAGCACCGGGTGCTCACCTACCGGATGCTGTCAGCACTTGAGCCCAATCGCGATACGCGCAAGCCGTCGCGGCTGCTGGAGCTCCACCTTACCGGTAACATGGAGCGCTACATGTGGTCCTTCGACGGCGAGATGTACTCCGCTGTCAGCGATGTGCCGATCCGCTTTGCTTGGAACGAGCGGGTGCGGGTCAAGCTCGTCAACAACACCATGATGGCGCACCCGATCCACCTGCACGGGATGTTCTTCGAGCTGGTCAATGGCGAGGATGCCGCGCATCAGCCGCGCAAGAATATCGTGATCGTCCAGCCGGGCGCCAGCGCGCAGTTCGATCTGACCGCCGATGAGCCCGGCGACTGGGCGTTTCACTGCCATCTGCTGTACCACATGCATGGCGGGATGATGCAGACCGTGACGGTCATGGGGCCGGAGCAGGCCCTGTGAAGACCGCTCTGTCTTTTTTCACGCTGCTGGCCGCATCGCCGCTCGCCGCGCAAGACCCACACGCCGGGCACGATATGGGCGATATGGACAAGCCAGCGTCCCCCGCGTCCGCCTCCCCCGGCCCGACTATGGAAACCCCGCCGCCCGCCGCCGCGGGCAGCGGCCCGCCGCGCGCTGCCGACGCGATCTGGGGCGCTGACGCCATGGCCGCCTCGCGCGAAGACCTGCGCCGCACCCATGGCGATTTTCCGGTGTTCTGGTTCCAGGGCGACCGTTTGGAAGCCCAGGTGCGCCAGGGTGAAGACCTCTATCTGTGGGACATTCAGGGCTATTACGGCGGCCCGACCGAGCGGCTGTGGTTCAAGTCCGAAGGCGAGGGGGAATTCGGCTCCAGCCCCGAGGATGCCGAAGTGCAGGCGCTCTATGCCAAGGCCTTCGCACCGTTCTGGGACGTGCAGGCGGGTATCCGCCACGACATCGCCGGGCCCGACACCACCCACGCCGTTATCGGCGTGCAGGGCCTTGCGCCCTACATGTTCGAGGTGGATGCGGCGCTGTTCGTCTCGCAACGCGGCGATCTGACGGCCCGGATCGAAGCCGAGATCGACCAGCGCATCACCCAGCGCCTGATCCTCCAACCCCGCATCGAAGCCAATCTGGCAGCGCAGGACATTCCCTTGCTGGGCATTGGCGCAGGGCTCGACCAGATCGAGATCGGCGCGCGGCTGCGCTACGAAGTCGCCCGCGAATTCGCGCCCTATATCGGCTTCGCGCAAGCATGGCGCACCGGCAATGGCGCAGACTTCGCGCGCGCCCGCGGTGAAGACCCCTCGGCCACCAGCCTTATCGCGGGCATCCGTTTCTGGTTCTGACAACACGAAGGAGACTTCCTCATGCGTATCCCAGTTATCCTTGCCGCCCTCGCCCTGACCGCGCTCACCCCCTCAGCGCTACTGGCTCACGTCACGCTGGCAGACTCCACTCCGGCGGCAGGCAGCGAAATCAAGGCACCAAAGGTCATCTTGCTGACCTTCAGCATGCCTGTCGATCAGACGACGGCCGCCGCCAGCATCATCATGACCGCCATGCCCGGCATGGCGAACCACGGCGAGATGCCGATCCGCAACTTCACCGCAAGCTGGTCTGCCGATGGCAAGACAATGACCCTCACACTGAAGAAGCCGCTCCCCACCGGTACTTACGAAGTGCGTTGGCTGGCCGCAGCGGGCGATGGTCACGCCATGAACGGTACGGTCAACTTCGAGGTCAGCTGACACCTGCCTTCGTTGTCCAAAAGCGATCTTCACCTTCGACGCCTCATCGCCATCGCGGGTCCGACCGATCAGTTTTCCATGCTCTGTGCGAGTTGAGGATGCTTCAGCGCCCACACGCATTTGGATGCTTCGCCAGCGCTATCTTCGCTGCATGACGACCTGGCGGTTTCGGCCGAACCGGTCGGTTGGGCAAACAGCGCTGATTGGCGGCATTAGGGGGTATCGCAAGCCAGCCCAGCCGTTCAGCGATACCCCCAAAATACCCCCACACATTCGTGCAAGGGTCGATTTCCGGATCGGGAACCGTTAACCCAGCCACTTCGAAAATGTGCAATTTCAGTGAGTAAGCGCCGAAACTTAAAGCGGAAGCTCGAAGCCGTTCGAGTCCCACTTTGCAAATTTTTATCGTTTATTTTCAGTAATTTATTTCTGTGGTAGCGGAGGAGGGACATTTAGTGAACAAATAAGCAATTGAATTAGAGGGATAACTCAGTCTTTGACCCTCATAATACCCCCTTCAATACCCCACATTTTGGAGTGCGATAAGGTGGCTATAAGACAGGACGAACGGTCGATCGCGCACAATCAGCCCTTCCCCTCATCGTCTCGAACTCCTCAACCGGACTGCTTTTCGAATGACGGGTTCCAAGCGGAGAGATACAGCAAGGTGCCGTCCGATCCTCCACTTAGCTTCGACTGCTCGCGACCCAGACCCAGTCCTTCACGAAGCCCGCGTCAAACTTCTGGTTGTGCTTGAAGCCGCCATACCGTTTCCACGGCAGCGCATCGTCCCCACTAGCGATCAAGGCCGGGTGGCCATCGCAATGGCCGACTTTGTCGAGCTGACTGCTAAAATCACGCAATGATTAACTCGAAGTCCACGTGGCTGTGCGTCCAGAACTCGGCACCTTGCTGCGTGAGCCACAATGCGCGATGCTTGCGCTTTCACGGGAGCCAGTGCCCGGTCATTTCCGGACGATAGACCGCTTCTAGGCCCTGTTCCGACAGCTGTCGGGCGCGCGCACGAGTCCGTTGCCAAAGACGGGGTCATGCCCTTTCGCGCCGAGGTCTCGGACGTTCCGAGACAGGCCGGACCTAATCTGATCGGGATTTGGGCTGCCTGCAATCTTCGGATCAGCAGCGATCCGCATGGTCACAAATGGCGCGGCAAAGCTGGTACCGGAAACAAAGGCCCTGCCGGCCGGCTGCGGCAGCGCGATGTCCACGCCAGGGGCGCTGAAATCGACGCGGTTGCCGCGCACCGCAGCGCGATAGATCTGGTGATTGGCGTCAATCGCCGTCACCGCGATGGTCGAAGCAAAGGCCGCCGGGTAGCGCACCGGGCCTTCAGGCCCGCTGTTCCCGACGGGGGCCACGATCACTACACCCGCGCGGGCCGCGTTCCCGATCGCCCGGTCGAGGATCTTGTTGTAGGGGCCAGCGAGACTGACATTGATCAGCCGCACCTTGTTCTGCATCAGCCAATCCATGCCGCGCAGCAGCGCATCGACGCTGGCTGCATCGCCCAAACGGGTGCCGGGTGACACGACATCGGCATGGAAGATGCGCGGTGATC
>NZ_JAMNXL010000199.1 GCF_023653175.1 Erythrobacter sp.
GACGTCGCCGGGATCTACCGCACCAAGGCGCACGATGCGGTCGCCGATCTGCGCGCGATCGGCGCGGTCGACGCGGCTTCCGTCACCGCCGCGCAGCGCCAGCGGGTGGAGCTGATCTGAAATGATCGCGGTGGCGCAGCAGGGCGAGACGCTCGACGCGCTGTGCTGGCGCGTGCTCGGCCGCACCGAGGGCGTGACCGAGCAGGCCTACGACCTCAACCCGCAGCTCGCCGACCTCGGCCCGAACCTGCCCGGAGGCACACAGGTCAAGCTGCCCGACATCGCCACCACCACCCCGGCGCCGGCCAAGCGCGCGACCGTGAAGCTGTGGGATTAGAAAAAGAGGAAACCGCAATGATCACCGCAACCATCGATCTTCTGGGCTACCGCGCAAAGGACAAGGTCACCGGCCTTGAAGGCGTCATTTCATCGGTCTGTTTCGACCTCTACGGGTGCGTCCAGGCCGCTTTGACCCCGCCCGCCAAAGACGGGCAAGTCCCCTGCGGGCAGTGGTTCGACGTGCAAAGGCTCGAAGTCAGCAGCATTCGCGTCATGAGCCCTCCGGATTTCGATGCGCGCGCACTGTCTCCGGCCCAGTATGACAGTGGCCCCGCCGAAAAAGCCCCGCCGCGCGCATGAACAAGGCCAAGTCCCTTCGCGCCGCCCTCACCGCCGCCATTCCCGAGCTGCGCAACGAGCCCGGCCGGCTCAAGCTGTGGATCGAGAACGGCGCGGTGCGCGCGCGCGGCACCGCCAGCCATGGCTTCGCGATGCAGTACCCGCTCTCGGTGCTGATCGAGGAAGCCAGCACCGACATCGCGATCATCGCGCTCGCGATCACCCGCTGGCTGCGGGTCAACCAGCCCGATCTGCTCGCCCCCAACGGCGACAGCTTCCAGTTCGAGAGCGACATCCTCGACCTCACCACCGCCGACATCCTGTTCACGATCAACCTGACCGAGAACATCGCGGTCGCGCCGCAGCAAGACGGCAGCTGGCAGGTCACCTATCTGGACGAACCCGACCCGCTGTTCGGAGAGGGTGAGGGCTTCGCCGGGGTCGCCCCGATCCCGCTGCTCGCCGAGGTCAAGCTTTCCGATGCCTGATTACGACGGCGATGCACTGGCCGCGCTCGATGAGTGGTTCGGGCAGGTGCTTGCAGGCCTGTCCCCCGCCCAGCGGCGGCGGGCCGGGATGAAGCTGGGCAAGGCCCTGCGCCGCTCAAACCTCGATCGCATCGCCCGCAACGTCGAGCCCGATGGCGGCCCGATGGAAGCGCGCAAGGCCCGTCTCGACCAGCGAGGCCGCGTGCGCCGGAAGGCGGGCGGCAAGATGTTCCGCAAGTTGCGCCTGGTGCGGCAGTGGTCGATCAAGGCCACGCCGGACAGCGTCGAGATCATGCCCGCCAAGGGCGACAGTGTCGCGCGCACCCACCACTACGGCCTGCGCGGCTTCGTCGGCCGCGGCCCGGACGGCGCCAAGGTCTACACCCGCTATCCCGAACGCCGCCTGCTCGGCTTCGACGATGCGGATCGCGATATCGTGCTCGACGTGGTATCCGAACTCTTCGAGCGCTAGAGCTTTTTCGCCCTACCGCTTCGCTACTTGAGGGCTGATGCCGCCCCGCCACGGTGGAAGCCCCTTCCACCTGCCCGCACCCTTCCCTTCGCGCGCGCGTGACAGGCAGGTGGCGGCATGGCCAGCACCCCGCTCACCTTCACCAGCGCCAGCTCGACCGCGATTGACCTCTCGCGGCTGCCCGCGCCCGATGTGATCGAGGCGCTGGATTTCGAGGCCATCTACACCCGCCGCCGCGCCGATTTCCTCGCCCGCTACCCCGAGTTCACCGCCTTCGTCGAGAGCGACCCGGCGATCAAGCTGCTCGAAACGGGCGCCTATGCCGAGCTGGTGCTGCGCCAGCGCATCAATGACGCAGCGCGCAGCCTGCTGGTCGCCTATGCGCTCGGCAGCAACCTCGATCACCTCGCCGCCGTGTTCGGCGTGGTGCGGCAGGAGATCACCCCGGCCGACCCGGTCACCGGTGCTGCCGCTGTCATGGAGAGCGACGAAGACCTGCGCCGCCGCGTGCTGCTCGCGCCCGATTCCTACTCGGTCGCCGGGCCTGCCAGCGCCTATGTCTTCCACGCCCTGTCCGCCGATGCCGACGTGCTCGATGCCTCGGCAATCAGCCCACGCCCGGGCGAGGTCACCGTCTCGGTGCTGTCCCGCTCCGGCGATGGCACCGCCTCGCCCGAACTGGTCGCAACCGTCCGCGCGCTGCTCGCCGGGGACGAAGTCCGCCCGCTCACCGACCGGGTGACCGTGCAATCGGCCGAGCTGGTGGCCTTTGATGTGATGGCGCAGCTCACGCTCTACCCCGGGCCCGACGCGCAGCTCATCCTCGCCACCGCCACAACCGCGCTCGAGCAGCTGCTCGCCGCCAACCGCCGCCTCGGCCGGAACATCTCGCGCTCGGCGATGGTCGCCGCGCTGCATGTCGGCGGGGTGCAGAACGTCAACCTGGTC
The DNA here is from genome assembly GCF_023653175.1 of Erythrobacter sp. Classification (GTDB taxonomy): domain Bacteria; phylum Pseudomonadota; class Alphaproteobacteria; order Sphingomonadales; family Sphingomonadaceae; genus Erythrobacter. The sequence goes on from NZ_JAMNXL010000199.1 coordinate 2,527, forward strand.
GAGCCGGTCGCCGACGTGCTGATCGAACAGACGCAGGTGCCCGCCGCCGGAACGATCGACGTCACGATTGCAGGCTTCGACGAATGAACCTGCTTCCGCCCAACAGCTCGCCGCTCGAGCGCGCTTTCGACACGCTCGAAACCGAGGCGCTGGCGGACCTGCCGCTCCCGGTCGGCGATGTCTGGTCGCCCGAACGGTGCCCGGCGACGCTCCTGCCCTGGCTGGGCTGGGGCCTGTCGATCGACATCTGGGACAGCGACTGGACAGAGGAACAGAAGCGCGTCGCCATTGCCAGCGCGATCGACGATCAGCGCCGCAAGGGCACCCGCGCGGCACTGCGCCGCGCGCTCGACCGGATCGACCCGCTGATCGACGTGACCGAGTGGTTCGAGGATCCCGCCAACCTCGAACCTTACACCTTCCGGCTCGACCTGCCCGACCGCAACACCAGCACGATCGAATACAACGAGACGACGATCTCGACCCTGCTGCGCGACATCGCCGCGGTGAAGCCGCTGCGCGCCCACGTGATCGCCTCCTACCGCATCCGCGCTCTGGCGCAGGCTGGATTGGTCAGCGCGGTGATCTGGGGCGCGATCGGGCGGATCGAGTGCGACACCGACACTGCCACCGCCGCCGATCCGGTGTGGTCGACCTACCTGCAAACCCAAGATGGTGAGCCGCTTCAAGATGAAGCCGGCGAATTCCTGATCGCAGCATGAAGGGCCGCGCATGAGCTTCACCCTGATCCTGACCACCGCCGGGCTCGACGCGCTGGTCGACGCGCAAAGCGGCTCCACCGAGCCGATCCAGATCACCGAGGTCGGCTTCTCGGAAAGCGTCGTCACGGTCGCCCCGACGCTCACCGCACTGCCCGGCGAGTTCAAGCGGATCGGTGCGATTTCCGGCACCGCGGTCAGCGAAACCGTGATCCACATGACGGCGCAGGATTCCTCGCCCGATATCTACGACCTGCGCAGCTTCGCCCTGTATCTTTCGGACGGCACGCTGTTCGCTGCCTACAGCCAGGCCGATCCGATCATCAGCAAGGCGGCGGTGCTCAACCTGCAGCTCGCCTTCGACATCGCGTTCCAGGACGGGATCGCGGGCGACATCGAGTTTGGCGACGCCACCTTCCTCTTCCCGCCCGCCACCGAAACGGTGAAAGGCGTGGCCGAGATCGCCACCCAGGCGGAAGTCGATGCCGGCGTGGACGACGAACGGATCGTCACGCCCCTCAAGCTGGCCACGATCCTTGCCGAGCTGCTCGGCGGGTTCGGCTCGGCCACCGAGACGGTCCAGGGCGTGATCGAACTGGCCACCCAGGCCGAGGTCGACGCCGGCGAGGACGATCAGCGCGCGGTGACCTCGCTCAAGCTCGCCACGCGACTCGCCCCGGTGATTGCCGCCATCGCGGCCGAAGTCAGCAACCGCATTGCCGATGTCGATGCCGAGGCGCTCGATCGGCAGGCGGGGGACACCACCCTCGGCGCCCTGATCTCCGCGCTCACGGCTCGCTCTATCACCGGGGGCGGACTGGTGACAGGCGGCGGTTCGCTCGCCGCCAACCGGGTGCTCAGCGTGGCGGCAGCCAGCATCGCACAGCTGCTCGCGGGCACAGCGACCAACGTGGTTCTGACGCCGGGGGTCCTCGGCCCGATCGTCAAGAGCTTCAACCAGAACGGTTATATCGCGCTGGCACTGGGTGATCCGGCCAATGCCCTGTGCATCCAGTGGGGCCGGTTCACCGCTTCGGCCAACGGGGCGACGAATGTCAACTTCCCGATCAGCTTTGCGCAATGCTGGTCTGCGGTGAGCGACGGCACGGCGGACACCGGCACCAACTCGCAGGACAATTACCCGGCCATCCGCCCGAATTCGATCACCGCCTTAGGATTCCAAGCGTGGAGCCCCCGCGACGTTTCCGAGCCGCGCACCTTCCTCGCCGTCGGGAGCATCGATCTGACATGAGCATCTTCTTCGCCATGATCGGGCAGGGCGAAGCTCGCCGGCCCGCGTTCTTCCTCACCCGTTCCGCTGCGCCGGAAGGCGCCGTCAAGATCACCGCGGCGCGGCATGCGGCGCTGCTCGAGGATCAAGCCGAAGGGCGCACGATCATCGCCGACGCCCGCGGCCGCCCGGTGATTGACCGACGCACCCAGCCCAGCGCCGAGACGATCCGCGCGCAGCTGATCGCCGCGATCCGGCGCGAGGCCGCCCGCCGCATCCACGCGGTCAGCCCCGAATGGCGCCAGCTCAACGATCTGCGCGAGCCGAGCGAGGCCGGGGCCGTCCGCTTCGCCCGGATCGATGCGATCCGCGCGGCCTCGAACGCGATCGAGGAATTTGCCGGTCGCATGCCGCCTGCCGACCTCGCCGGGTTTCCCTTCGCAACCCACACCCTCTGGCCGGAGTTCGATTGATGGCAAAAGTGACCGAGCTGCCGATGTCGGGCGCTGCCCCGCTGGGGTCTGACGAACTGGTGATGGTTCAGAACGGCGAAGTCGTGCGCGTCTCGCTGTTCGCGCTCTCGGGCTATCTCGCCAACCCGGTCGCCCCACCGGTCTTTACCGAGGGACCGGTGATCATCACCGATGGCACCCCGGCCGTGGGCGAGGAAATCACCTTCGACCTCGGCACGATCGTCGGCGGCGTGGTCGCCGGAGCCGATCTGCTGCGCGGCTCCGCCGTGATCGTGGAAGACGTCGGCGAATCCTACATGCTCGCGGCCGCCGATGAAGGCGAGCAGCTGCGCGTCCGTGTTCGTGCCAGCGGTCCCGGCGGGAATGTGGAAGCCATTAGCGCTCCGATCGGGCCGATCGGAGAGGCACCGTCCGGTGTACTCATCACCGGAACCCGCCTTGCGATCATGGGGGACAGCCGCACCGATAACGGCATGATCTCGCAGGCGGGCACTGGCACCGGGCGCACGACCGGCGTTCCGGGTTCGAGCCGCCTGCAAAGCATCCCCGACTGGATGCTGCGCGCTCTCGATTACCCCGCCGAGATCGTCGGGCAATGGACGCTCGGCGGCAACAAGTCGTCGCAGAATTATCACGACCACGCCTTGCGGGTGATTGCCGCCCGCAATCCCGATGTGGTGTTTCTGCTCGATAGCACGAACGACCCGATCGACTACACCGGCACGGGCGGCCTTGGCCCTATCCCGCGTGGCAGCACGAACCCGCTGCTCGCCGCCTATCAGCCCCGCGTCGGTGACCGCGAGCCGGTGGGCGCTGGCATCGGCATCCAGGGCACGACCTTCGGTAATATCGACAAGGCGATCCGCTTCTGGGGTGACGGCGTCGCCAACGGGCTGGGTCGCTCGGTGCCAGTCATTTTGGTGGCCGTCCCCTCGGGTCAGCCTTCGCGCCAGGTGCTCAATCGCCTCGTCTACGAGTGGGCGCAGGAAGCCAAGGCGCTCGGCATCTACTCGAACCTGATCGCTCCGGCAGTCTACCCGTTGATGCTGGTGGACCCCGACATGGTCAATGGCCCCGTTGCGAGCGAGGTCATCCGCTCCGACCTCAAGGGCGATGGCTCGCAGGGCGCGGATGGCGAGACGCTGTTCCTGCACCCCGCTCCGGCCGAGGCGCAATTCCTCGGCGAGGCGATTGCCGCCGATCCGCAGGTGGCCGCCGCATTTGCAGGCCGCCCGTCGATCCAAGTTCTTCCGACGGGCGCCAATGACAGCGCGTTCCTGAACACTAACCCCGGCTGTCTCGTCGGCTCAGGCGGCGGTTCGCTGGGGTATGTCGGCTCGTCCTCGCCGACTCCTACCGGGCTGGTCGCACCGGGCTGGTCGCTCGGGCACGGC
>NZ_JAMNXL010000017.1 GCF_023653175.1 Erythrobacter sp.
CATAATTGGCGCCCGCCGACAGCGTGCCCAGGGTGATCGCCGAGGTGCCGACCCCTGCGGTCACGCCCGCCGCCGCCAGCGCTCCGGTCAGCTGGTCGCCATTGACGAGACCCTGCCCGCCGATGCCGAAGGTCAGCGCCGGATTGGCGTTGCCGTAGACCCGCGAGAAGCTGTCCGCCGTGATCGTGATCGGCCGCGGGGTGATGGTCAGTCCCCCGGCATTGTAGGTCACCGTGTAATTGGCGCCCGCCGTCAGCGTGCCTTGCGTGATCGCGTAACTGCCGACGCCGGTCGTCACCCCGGCGATCGTCGTCAGCGCGCCGCTGAGCTGGTCGCCGTTGACGAGGCCCTGCCCGCCGACGGTGAAGGTCAGCGCCGGGTTGGCGTTGCCATAGATGCGCGAGAAGCTGTTCGCGTCGATGGTGATCGGGCGCGGGGTGATGGTCAGCTGCCCGCCGACAAAGGTCACCGCATAGTTGGCGCCGGCATCAAGCGAGCCTTGCGTGATGCCGTAAATGCCGACGCCGCTGGTCAGCCCGGCAGTGGTGGCGAGCGCGCCGCTCAGCTGGTCCCCATTGACCAGCCCCTGCCCGCCCACCACGAAGCCCAGCGCCGGATTGGCGTTGCCGTAGATGCGCGAGAAGCTGTTCGCGGTGATCGTGATCGGGCGCGGGGTGATGGTGAGGATGCCGGGGGCAAAGCTGAACTGGTAGCCCTGCGCGCTCAGCAGCGAGCCGAGGTCGGCATCGATCGCATATTGGCCGATGGGCGAGGTGCCGTCCGCCAGCGTAACAAACTGCGCCGCGCCGGTGATGTCGGCGATGGAGTCCCCCGGCAGGAAGCCGGCGATGGTGGCGGTGAAGGCCGGGTTGGCATCGCCGTAGAAGCGCGCGATGTCATCGGCGGTGACGGTCAGCACCGGTGTGATGCGGAACGCCGCGAAGTTGCCGCCGGGGTTGAGCGCGTCATAGGCCGTTTCGGTCAGCACGTTGTAGCGCCGCGCGAAATTGCCCGGGCTGCCGATCTGCGATCCGGTCGGCGTGGCGGCGAAGATGCCGAAATGCCCGCCGCCGGTGAGGATCAGGCCGGCATTGCCGTGAAGGTTGATGACCTCGCCGCCAAGCGCGGCAAGGTCGATCGCCCGTCCGCTGCCCGAGGCGGTCAGCACGCCGTCGGCGAGCACGTTGATGTTGCTCCCCGCGATCATGCCGAAATTGCGCACGTCGATGGCGCTTGCGGTGATGTTCGCGAGCGTGATCGCGCCCGTCTGGCGCTGCGGATCGCTCAAACCGTCGACCAGGTGGATGGTGACGCTACTGGTGCCGCCGTCGATCCGCGCGCCTTGAAGCATGGTGATTCCCGACACCCCCGGCTGCGCCAGCGCCTGCCCGCCGCCGAGATTGGCGGTCAGACTGACCCCGCCGGTGGTAGCCGAGACGTTGCCGTCGATCAGGATCGAGCGGCCTGCAAACAGATCGACCGATTGCCCGCGCAACCCGCCGGTCCCGCCGCCCGCGCTCGTGTTCCCGCCGGCGCCGGGCACGATGCTCTCGACCGTCAGCGTGCCGCGGGTGTCGATCTGGATCACACTCGTGACCGGCCCGACCGCGCCGTTGCCGATGAACCCGTTTTCGCCATGCGTGACGATGATGTCGCCGAAGGCGAAGGCGTTCAGCTGGCCGGTGACATTGAGGCTGCCGCCCACCGCCTCGATGCGCGAGGCCTCCGGATCGGGCTCAAGCAGGTTGCCGATCGCACTCGCGGTGAAATCGCCGAGATTGGCGCTGCCGCCCAGAAGCCTGACGATGAAGCGGCCCGCGGTATAGGCGAGCGCGTTCGGATCGGCCCCCAGTGCATCGGCACTGACGGACAGGCTGTTGGCCGTGAGGTTGGCGGTGCTGCCCGACGAGGTGGTGAAGCTGGCCAACCCGCCGCGCGCGGCGCCGCCGGTGGCGGTGTCGGCGCTGGCAATGATCGTGATCGTGTCCGCATCGAAGGTCGCAGCGCCGCTCAGCCCCATTCCGGCAATGCCGCCATCGGCGAAGGTTCCGGTCTGCCCGGCGAGGCCGTTCGACGTGCCCTGCGCGCTGAGCAGCACCCGCCCGGCGTCGACAGAACCTCCGTTGGCAAACAGCGTCGCGAAACCGCCGGTGCCGTTGCCGACGGTTCCGGCAAACCCGCCGCTGCCATCGCCGCGGATGGTGATATTGGCCGGGGCGCCCTGCGCGCCGGGGGTCAGAGTGAGCGTGCTGCCCGCAAGCTGGAGCGCCGCCACGCCGCCCACGCCTGTGCCGCCGGTGCCGTCCGGCCCGGCGTCGCCGCCGCGCGCCGAGGCGATGATGTTGAGCGGGCCGACCAGCGACAGCGTCGATCCGGTCGCGTCGACCTCCACGTTGGCCCCGGTGGCATTGCCCCCTGTGCCGCTGCCCGAGGTTGCCAGGCCGCCCGCCACGTTCTGCACGACCGACAACGTGCCGCCGGTCAGGCTGGACGAGTTCAGGGTAATGTTGACCGTGGTGCCGGTCGCATCGCCGCCCGCCACGATGCCCTCGCCGCCGGTCATCGCGCTGTCGAGCGTCAGGAACCCGGCGCCGCCGGTCGGGCTGTTGGCGAGAGCGATGGTCGCATTGGACGCGTTGACGGTGATCGATCCGCCGCCCGCATTGCCGCCGCGCTGCCCGTTGCCGCCGATCGCGGTGTTGAACAGGCCGAAGGTGCCGGCGAGATTCGCGGTCGCATTGAGAACCTCGAACAGCACCGAGCCGGCGGTCGCATCGCCGCCATTGCCGCTGCCCGAGCCATTCCCGCCCTGCGCCCCCGCACCGCCGCCGGTGTTCCCGAGCGTGATCGTGCCATTGTTGATGACGCGGATCACGCGCGAGCCGCCGGTCGCATCGCCGCCGGTGATGTTGGAAGTCGATACGCCGGAGTTGCCGCCTTGCGCGAAGGTCGAGGGCGTCGCCGCGCCCGCCACCAGCGTTCCGCCATCGACCAGCAGGGTTATGCCCCCGCCGATACCCGCGCCGCCGGTGCCGCCGTCAGCCGCGCTGTCGCCGCCGGTGCCCTGGGCGAGCATGAACAGCGAATCCGCCGCACGATCCGGATCGGCGAGAATGTTGACCGGCAGGTTGGCCGCCCCGCCGAGCGCCGCGGAGACAAGGATCGTCCCGCCCCGGCCAAGCCCGCCGATCCCGTCACCGCCATTGGTGACCTCACCGAAGCCGCTGGCATTGAGAATCGCGCTGCCGCCGGGTGATTCCGTCGCGAAGGCATCGGGCACGTTGCGCAAGATGGTGATGCGGCTGCCGGTGCCGGTGGAGATCAGTTCGACAAGGCCGCCCGTGCCGTTGCCGCCTTCGTGGGCGGCGGCCTCACCGCCGCGGCCGATCGCAGTGAGCTGGACCGAGCCAAAGGTCTTGGTCGCGCCCGCGCTCGAACGGATCCACGCGTGCCCGCCCTGGCCATTGCCTGCGGCAAAGCCGGTGACGCTGTCCCCGCCGCGGCCATTGGCGAAGACTTCGGTATGCCCGGTGACGCTGAGAATGCCGGCGTTGCCGGCCTGCGCCTGGCCGATATAGGCCTCGCCGCCCAGGCCGTTGCCGCCCGCGCCGTCGGCCGAAAATCCGCCCGCACCATTTGCTTCGATAGACAGATCGCCGTTGATCGTGATCCTGGTGCCGTCGATCTCCATCTCGGCGACCCCGCCGATTCCGTCGCCGCCGGTGCCCAGATTGGTGACGCCGCCCACGCCATTGGCGCGGATCTCGACCCCGCTGGTCACGAGCGTCCCGCCGAGGCTGCCGACGATCGCGGACTCGCCGCCGCGGCCGATCCCGCCGGTTCCGCCTGTGCCGCCATAGCCGATGGCGCTCAGTTCGACGATGGTGGCGGTGGCATCGCCTGCGCGCAGGGTCATCACCGCAGTGCCGCCGGTCGCCTCGCCGCCGTCGCCTTGGGCGATGATGCTCGCGCCGCCGGCGCCCGCGAAGGCATCGCTCTGGGCGAACACGTCGTCAAAGGTCGCACGGCCCTGACCCAGGGCGCCGGTGCCGCCGAGCAGCGCGAGGCCGACCTGCGCGAGCCCGCCGAAGGCATTGCCGCCACGCCCGCCTGCGAGCGTGCTGCTGTTGTCCGAGCCGCCATCACCGCCCACCCCGGTGGCGACAGCGGTCGCCGATCCGGTGACGATGATCGTCCCGTTGTCACCGCCCGCCAGAATGAAGGCGCCGCTGTTGAAAGCGGGATCGGCCTGGTTGGGGAGCGTGAAATTGCCGCCATAGCCATCCCCGCCGCGCCCGCCGGGAATGCCGAACCGGTCATCGGCGTCCCCGCCCCTGCCGCCGACGCCCTGGGCGAAGGCGATCGCATCGCCGCCGATGGTCAGGCGCGCGGTCTGGGTCGCGGTGCCACCGGCCTGAAAGGCCGAGTTGCCGCCCCGCCCGATCCCGCCATTGCCGCCGAAGAATGCCGCGCCGCCCAGCCCCTCGGTTCCGGCAAAGGCGCGGCCCGCGATGGCGATCTCGCCGACATTGACGACTGCTCCCGCGATCCCGCCAAGGCCTTCGCCGCCGGTCAGCCCGTCGCCAGCGGCGGCCAAGGCATCCGCGTCGAAATCGCCGCCGACGGTGATCGTCCCGCCATTGAGCACCAGCGCCGAAGCGCGCCCGCCGCGCGCCACCCCGCCGGTGCCGCCCGTATTGGCGCCGCCGCGCGCTGTCGCATTGAGCACCAGATCGCTGCCGATCTCGATCAGCCCGCCTTCCTGCACGCTGACGGTCGCCTCGCCCGCATCGGCGATGGCACCCGCGCCCGCGACGTTGACCGATCCCGAGGTGGCCCCGGCACCAAGGAAGGCAGGGCCGGTCACGGTGATCGTGCCGCCGCCATCGAACAGCGAGAGGCGGGCCGTGCCGCCATAGGCGTTGGAAACGCTCGAGGCGCTCTGGAGAGAGCCTTGCGCGCCGCGCGCGTCGGCGAATACGGCGAGATCCTGACCCACGTTCACCGTGCCGCCCGCGCGCACCCGCACTTCGGCCGCGCCGCCCCGCGCCTCGGCCCCGGTGATGATGTCCGAGAAATTGGTGCCGAGGCCAGAAGCGCCGACGCTGGCCGCGCCGGTGATGTCGACCGTGCCTCCATTGGCGCTGATCGCCGCGCTGCCGCCGCGGGCGATGCCTGCGATGCGGCTGATGGTCTCGGTCCCGGCAAAAGCATTGGCCAGGACGAAGGCCGAACCGCCTACGGTGATCGTGCTGCCCGCATTGGCCTCGATCAGCGCACTGCCGGCGGCCGCATTGATGACGTCGAGCGATTGCAGGCCCGAGCCGCTCACCCCGTAATCCTGCGCGTCGATCAGCACGTCGCCCGCGATGCTGATGTCATTGCCGCCCGAAGCGATCAGGTTGGCGCTCTCGCGCCCGACCAGCAGCAGGTTGCCAGCAAAGCTGCTGTCCGCACCCGTCGCAGCCGCGGTTACCCGGTGCGAGCCGACTGCCAGCAGGCTGCCGGTTACCGTGGCATCGGTAATGTCGATATCGGCGCGCGCGCCGGACAGCGCGGAGTTGGCACCGAAAATGGCGCCAGTGCCGTTGCTGATCGAACCGCCGTCGACCGTCCTGCCGAACACGTTGTGATTGGCCGCAAGGATGATCTCGCCGTTGACCACGCCCGCGCTCTGCGCCGGATCGAAGCCGAGATTGCCGCGCAAGAGCATCGAGATCGGATCCTGCGAGGCGCGCGCGACCGCGTAGATCAGGTGGTTGTCGCCATTGGTGCCGGTGCTCGACGGGCCGCCGATGGTGCCGTCAAGCGTCACCACTTCGCCCGCCGCGGCGGTGCCGACCGGCACCGAGATGCTGAACAGCCCGTTGTCGAAGGTGAGATTCACCGCCTCGCCCGCGACATAGGCATGGCTGCCGTTGACCCGCGCGATGCCGCGCATCTCGACATCGGCGGCGACTACCGCGAAGAAGGCGTTTTCGGGCGTGGCGAGGATTTCCGCGCCCGGATCGATGCGGATCCGCGCGGTCGAGCCTTGCGCGCCCTGCAACTGGAGACCGAAGCCGGTCTGGGCGAACTGGTCGAAATTGTTCGGCGTCGTGTCGAGCGTGGTCAGCAGCAGCTTTCCGACATCGAAGCTGGCAGTGCTGCCGACCAGAATGCCGGTGGGCGAATAGAAGGCGATGAACCCGCCGCTCGTCGAGCCGCCACTGGCATTGAAGGTCTGCGAGATGACGCTGCCGTTGATGACCGCGACATCGCCGTTGGTGGACGGCAGGATGCGGTTGAGCACCGCAAACTCGCCGATGAACGAGGCATTGGGGTTGTTCCGGTAGAAGGCGGTGGCGCCGGTGGGCAGGAAATCGAGCGCATTGCCCGCCGCATCCTCGAGCGGCTGCCAGTCGATCACCACGGACCGGGTGAAGACGTCGACGGTGGTCTGGCTGGGCACCGTCTGGTCGATGTTCGCCCCGCCGAAGGTGACGGTGCCGTCGGCCTGGATGCCCTGCGCCCGCGCGGGCGCTGAGCCCAGCATCAGCCCGAGCGCCAGTGCCGCGCTGCCGCAGCCGATCAACAGGGAGGCGCGCTTTGCGGTGGCTTGGCTCATCTCAAAATCTCCACGGGAACAGGCGGGCGGTGAGCGAGAACAGGAAGCGGACATCGCCCCTTCGCTGGGCAAGATCAGGCGTTTCGAGGGGCACGGCGACAACCAGATCGCTCTGGATGCCGCGCCCCCAGGACAGGCGCACCCCCCCGCCGGCCGACCATAGCTTGTCGGGGTTGGAGCCGGCGCGGCTCGGATCCTCGTTCCAGACGACCGCGAGGTCGGTGAACAGGTAGGGCTGCCAGGCGACCCCATCGGCGGTCTCGGGGCTCATCGAGCCGTAGCGCAGCTCGAGGGCATTGAGGATGCCGCTGTCGCCCAGCACCGCGCCCGGATCATAGCCGCGCCCGATCGAGAAGGAGCCGGCGGCCAGTTCCTCGAAGGCGGGCAGCGCGTCGCCGGTGATCTGCGCCTGGGTGTTCAGCGCCAGCGTCCACAGCGGCACCGGGCGGTATTCGATCCCGCTGTTGAGGCGCAGCACCAGCGGGGTGGGATCGGCCTCGATCCGGCTCGGCCCGGCCGTGCCGCCGAGCAGACAGGCGAGCGGGTTGGGGCGGCAATCGGGGCTCGCCGAAAAGACGTCAATCCCCTGTCGCAGCTCCGCCCCGTAGCGCAGGCGAAGCTTGGGCTCGTAGGGCGTATAGCCGCCCGCGCGCACCACCGAGCCCTGATCCATCATCTCGCCCGACAGCCGCACATAGGCCATTCGCACCCGGTCGCGCGTAAGCCCGAAACCGTTCAGCGACACGTCCTGATCGACATAGTCGAACCCGGCATCGGCATAGAGGCTGCTCGCCCGGGTGCGCAGCAGCGGATAGCTGGCAAAGGCGCTGGCGAAGATCGTCTCGGAATCGACGCTGAACCCGGCGATCCCGGTCGAGGGGTTGGTGGTGCTCCAGGTGAACTGTCCGCCGAGCCGCAGCCCCTCGCTGCCGACGCGGAAATCATGGCCGACCTGCACCGTCTGCTGCTCTTCGAAATCGAGCGTGGTGAACGCCGCCAGCGAGGTGCGGTCGCCCATTCCGGTGACGTCGTAGATCTCGCCGCGCAGCACCCCGCCGTAGCGGCCGATCGCGCGCGAGGCGAGGTTCTGGATGTTGAGGTCGATCATCGCGCGCTGGCGCAGCACCGCGACCTCGCCGACCAGATCGCCGGGCGCACCGCCTGCGGCCTGACGCAGCGACAGACGCACGTCGAGCCCGGGCAGATCATCGGCAAGCAGCAGGTAGCGCTCGGCCCGGTTGATGTTGAACACCTCGTCGGCGGTGAGCTTTTCGAGGTAGCGCGCCACCAGCTCCTCCGACGCCCCCGCCTCGCCGCGCACGCGCACCGAGGTGAGGCGGCCGAACACGACCTTGAAATCGGGGGTGCCGTCGGCAAGGCTCTGCTCGGGAATCTCGACCGTGGCGAGATAGCCGTCGCGGCGCAAGATCGCGTTGGCCTCGGCGCGGATGTCGCACAGCACCGAAACCGGCAGCTCGCGTCCGACATAGTCGGCATAGGCGCGCTCGAGCGAGAGGCCGGGCACGCGGGCGAGACCATCGAAGGCGGCACCCTTAACGGTGAACTTGATCCCGGCATATTCGGGACGGTCGAGCGCGCAAGGGGCGCGTTCGAAATCGCCGTCGACCGTCAGCGTCGTGGTGCGTTGCGGCGGGCTCTGGTCGGGCGGCACGAGGTCGCTGCGGTTGGGCGGCGTGATGCCGGCGGCAGGCCCCGCCTGCGCGAGCGCGGGCGCGGGCGCGGGCGCCAAGCACAGCGCGCCAGCCGCGACGGCAGCAGTGCTGGCAAACGAGCGCAGGTGCCCGCGCGGCCGGCTGATGTGAGCTTGCGACAAGGTCCCCCCCAAACTTCCGTGACCCGGCCCCGTCCGCCCACCGCGCTTGCGGCGGGCCGCGCACGAAGCCCGGACCCTCAAATACACGCGCGCCGGCTTGACACCCCTCAGTGGCAATCCTGCGAACGGCGACCCCTCTTGTCCTGCAACGCTACTCGGGCTTGCAGCAAAGGCAAGCACGCAGCGCCCCCTATCGGGCCGCAGTGGCAAGATTGTCGCGTTTGGACAACAGTGCGAGCGTTTGCATCCGCTCCGGGGAGGAATCGGGCGCGCCGATACCGGGCCATCAGCTCCCGGCGGCGAGCATCACCTTGGCCGAGGCACCCGACAGCGCGCCGGGCTCGGCGGGGAGCTTGGCCGGGCGGGCGGCACCGGGATAGGCCTGCCCCAGCAGCGCGAGCGCCTCGGTGATGCTGGCGTGGAGCGCCGGATTCTCGGCCTTGATCCCCGCGCCCGAGGCGGCAAAGGCACCCGCCGCGACGCGGGCGAAGCCGTACCCGTCGAGATAGGGCTCGTAAGCATCGTTCTTGGGCAGCTGGCGATACATCGCGCTCGCCCGCTCGATCATGTCGGCGATCACTCCGCCGGCGACCTTGGCCTCGCTCGCGCCAGACTTGGGCGCCTTGGCCGCCGCGCCGCGCAGCGCGGCGATAATCGCGTCATAGGCCTTGTTCACCTCGGCCACCGGCTTGCCCGCCAGCGCCGCATCCGAGGCAGCGGTGAACAGCGGCTTCATATCCTTGACCCCCAGCGCGGTAAAAGCCGGGTCCATATCGAGCAGCACTTCGCTGACAGGATGCGCGAACATTTCCGCCGCCGCGTCCTTCTTGCCCGCCGCATAAGCATCGCGCGCGGCGACGACATGGGCTTCGGCCACAGCCAGAGCGATCCCGTAGGCGACCGGGTCCTTCGCCGCATCTGCAGTCGCGACGCCGCCCTCGCCCTCGCCGCCCGATGCAGCCGCTTCGCCTTCGCCTGCGCCGCCCTCGCCTTCACCGGCCGTGGCGGCTGCGCCGGGGGCGCCCGCCTCGCCGGTCGCACCCTCGCCGCCGCCCGCCTCGCCGCCGCAGGCCGCAAGCAGCCCGCCTGCAAGCGCGGTGCCGAGGCCAAGCTGGGTCCAGAGTTTGAGCGTGCTGTTCATGGAAGGGGGTGCGTCCTTGGGGTGTGATGAAATCCGCTCAGCCTCATGGCCGAACTGATAATCACTCGCAAGAGCCGTTTTGCAGGAAAACCTCGCCCGTGCGAACCCCAAGTCGCCTGCCGAGCGCGATGTGCGGTTCGTCGATGGGGCACAATGCCCCTTTTCAGCCCCGCGCGCTTTGCCCTAACAGGCGCCTCTTGCGCCCAAGCGGGCGCCATCCATTCGTGAGAGAGGTTTGCTGCACATGAAGACGATCCTGCGCGCCGGGGCCAGCGCCCTGCTGCTCGCCGCACCCGCCATCGCCGCCGCCGATGAAGGCATGTGGCTGCCGAGCCAGACCGGTGCCATCGCCGACGAGATGAAGGCTGCGGGACTCGAACTCGACGCCAAGACGCTGGGCGACCTCCAGCGCCCGCCGCTCACCGCAATCGCCTCGCTGGGCGGCTGTTCGGCGGCGTTCCTGTCGCCGCAGGGTCTGGTCGCGACCAACCACCACTGCGTCGCGGGTTCGCTCCAGTACAATTCCTCGCCGGAGAACGATTACCTCACCGACGGTTTCCTCGCGAAGGCGCTGGGCGACGAGCTCCCCGCCGCTCCCGGCAGCCGGATCTACGTGATCGAGGATCTGCGCGACGTCACCGCCGCGATGCTGAAAGGTGCCGACAAGCTCGAGGGCCGCGCGCGCTATGACCGCCTTCAGGCCAACCGCACCGCGCTGATCGAAGCCTGCGAGAAGCAGGCCAACCGCCGCTGCGATGTGCGCGCCTATTTCGGCGGGGCGCAGTACTGGCTCCAGCAGCAGCTCGAGATCCAGGACGTGCGGCTGGTCTATGCGCCCGCGGGCGGGGTCGGCAATTTCGGCGGCGAGAAGGACAACTGGATGTGGCCGCGCCACACCGGCGATTTCTCCTTCTACCGCGCCTACGTCGCGCCCGACGGTTCCTCGGCCGCATTCTCCAAGGACAACGTGCCCTTCAAGCCCAAGGCGTGGCTGCCGATCGCCAAGGAGGGCGTCAAGGAAGGCGACTTCGTGATGGTCGCGGGCTTCCCCGGCACCACCGAACGCCTGCGCACGGCTGACGAGGCGCGCTTCTATTACGAGGAGCTCTACCCCTACCAGCAGCGCATGCTCGCCGAATATGGCGACAGCATCGACGCTCTGACCGCAGGCAATCAGGCGGCGGCCATCGCCTATGCCGCAACCCTGCAGGGCGTCGAGAACTACGAAAAGAAGATTGCGGGCCAGTTGGCCGGTGCCGAGGCGATCTCGCTGGTCGCCAAGAAGCAGGCCGAGGAAGAGCGTTTCCGCGCCTGGATCAAGGCCGACCCGGCGCGCGAGGCGCAGTATGCGGCGCTTGCCGAACTCGACAGGCTGGTGGCCGAGACCAACGCCGTCTCGCTCGCCGATGCCAAGCGCGGGCTGATCGGCCGCGGCCAGCTTTATGGCGCAGCGCGCACGCTCTATCGCTGGGCGAACGAGCAGGCCAAGGCCGACAAGGATCGCGAACCCGGCTTCCAGGCGCGCGACAAGGCCTTCATGACCCAGCGGATGCAGGTCATCGAGCGCCGCTACGTGCAGGCGATCGACCAGCAGCTCTGGGCGGACGGTATCGCCGAATACCGCACGCTCCCCGCCGACCAGCGCATCGCGAGCTTCGATGCCTTCATGGAAGGCCGCGAGCTTGCCTCGCTCTATGCCGGCAGCGAGCTTGGCACGGCCGCCAAGCGCATGGAGTGGATGGGCAAGACGCCTGCCGACTTCAAGGCATCGAGCGATCCCTTCATCCAGCTCGCGGTTGCCACTTATGACGAGGCGATGGCTGCCGAGGCTGCCGACAAGGAGCGTGCGGGCCGCGTGCAGAAGGCGCGCTCGCTGGTGATGGCCGCGCGGCTTGCCTATGCGGCGAGCCAGGGCAAGACCATGTATCCCGACGCCAACGGCTCGCTGCGCTTCACCTATGGCAAGGTGACCGGCAAAGCGGTCGACGGGCAGGTCTGGACCGCCTTCACCACCGCCGAGGGCATTGTTGCCAAGCACACCGGGCGTGGCGAGTTCGATGCGCCCGACAAGATGATCGAGCTGATCAAGGCCAAGGACTACGGGAGCTACATCGCGCCTGCCCTCGGCACCCTGCCGGTCGACTTCATGTCGACGGTCGACATCACCAACGGCAACTCGGGCTCCTCGACGCTGAACGCGCGCGGCGAGTTCGTGGGCCTCGCCTTCGACGGCACGATCGAGGGCGTGGTCAGCGACTGGATGTATGATCCGGCGATCAACCGCACGATCCACGTCGACAGCCGCTTCATGCTGTGGACCATGGACAAGGTCGACGGCGCGACCCGCCTGCTTGAGGAAATGGGCGTCAAGTAAGCCGCCCCATTTTGAATAAGTATGCGGCGCGTGGGATTCCCGCGCGCCGCCTGCTATTGCTCGCCGCGTGAGGATTCCGGGCGGGGAGAGAGCAATGCGCGAAGTCGTTGTGGTCGATATCGGCGGGACCCATGCCCGCTTCGCGATTGCCAGCTTCGGCGCGGACGGGGCGATCAGTCTCGACGAGCCGGAAACGCTCCATACCGCCGATCATGCGAGCTTCCAGACCGCGTGGGAGGCCTTCCGGACCCGCAAGGGCGGAACCCTGCCGCCGGCGGTGAGCATCGCGGTGGCCGGCCCGGTCGGCAGCCCCGGCAAGCCCAATCCGGTGATCCGCTTCACCAACAACCCGTGGATCATCCGCCCCGCCCTGATCCCCGAGAAGCTCGGCGCGAGCGCGTACACCATCGTCAATGATTTCGCCGCGGTCGCCCACGCCGTTGCGCGTGCCGATAACAGCCAGTTCCTTCACCTTGCCGGCCCCGATGTGCCGCTGGCAAGCGAGGGCACGATTTCGGTGCTCGGGCCAGGCACAGGGCTGGGCGTCGCGCATCTCTACCGTTCGGGGAGCCACTACCGGGTGCAGGCGACCGAGGGCGGGCATATCGACTTTGCCCCGCTCGACAGCATCGAGGACGCGATCCTCGCCCGCCTGCGCCAGCGCCATCTGCGCGTCTCGGTCGAGCGCGTGGTGGCCGGGCCCGGGATCGTCGACATCTATCAGGCCCTCGCCGCGCTCGAACACCGCACCGTGCCCGAGCGCGACGCGATCGCAATCTGGAACCTCGGCACCTCCGGCGAGGATTCGCTGGCGGCGGCGGCGGTGGACCGGTTCTGCCTGTCGCTGGGCTCGGTCGCGGGCGACCTTGCGCTGGCGCAGGGCGGCTTTGCCGGCGTGGTGATCGCGGGCGGATTGGGCTACCGCATCCGCGACACGCTGCTCGCCTCGGGCTTTGCCGCGCGCTTCAAGGCCAAGGGGCGGTTCGAGAGCCTGATGGCAGGGATCCCGGTCAAGCTGATCATCCACCCCCAGCCGGGGCTGTTCGGTGCCGCGGCGGCCTTCGCCTCAGAGCATGGGGAAGACGCATGAAGACCCTCGCGGCGCTCGAGGCGCGGCTGGGCGAGCTGCACCAGCGCACGCGGGAAACCCCGCTGTTCAACCCGGTGTTTCAATTGTCGCTCGATCTGTCGCGGGCCATCGAGGCGGGCGAGACCAGCCTCGATGACGTCGCCGCGCTGGTCGCAACGCTGGAGTGCGACGGACTGAAGGCGCGCGCGCGCAAACTGCGCACATTGCTGGCGCCGCCCCCTGTGCCCGCACCCGCCGAGGCGGAGGATTTCGCCGCCTTCGCCGCGCGCTGGGAGAACCCGCAGCTCCACGCGGTCTTCACCGCCCACCCGACCTTCCTGCTCAGCCCCGCGCAGTCCGAAGCGGTGGCGACGGCGGCATCGGCACAGCAGGAGGTCGACGACACCGCCTGCGCCGTCCCCGCCACCCGCACCGCGGTGACGCTCGAGCACGAGCATCGGGCCGCGATGGATGCCATGGCCCGGGCGCAGGACGCGCGCGACGTGATCGTCGCCCGCCTGATCGCCGAAGCCCGCCGATGCTGGCCGCAGGAATGGCGCGCGCTCCGGCCCCTGCCGTTCCGCTTCGCCAGTTGGGTCGGCTACGACATGGACGGGCGCACGGATATCGGCTGGCGCACCTCGATCGCCTTCCGCCTGGCCGAGAAGGCCGAGCGCCTTGCGCGCTACACGGCCAGCCTTGAAGCACTCGACGCGGCCCACCCGCTGCTCGCCACCCTGCGCCCCGCCGCCGCCTTCGCCGCCGCGCGGGCCGAGGACTTTGCGGGCGACCTCTCCAGCGCCGAGGCTCTGGCGAGCGCCGCCAACCGGCTGACCACACACAGCCCCGACAACCTCCTCAGCCTCGCCCCGCTGATCACCGCGCTCGAAAGCGAAGCGACAAGCGCGCCCGACGAGCGCGCCACCGCGCTCCTCACCCTTGCCGCCGCGATGCGCGCCGACGGGCTCGGGATGGGCTGGATCCACTTCCGGGTGAACGCCAAGCAGCTCCACAATGCGGTGCGCCGCCGGCTGGGCGGGGATGACGAGGGGATCGATCTCGCCAGCAAGGGCGCGCTGATGACCCTGCGACGACTGGTCGACGAGGCCGCGACGCTGCGCACCAATTTCGCCGCGCTCGCCACCGAAAGCTCGACCGCGATCCGCCAGTTCCTCGCCATGGCGCAGATCCTCAAGCATATCGACGCCGACGCGCCGATCCGCATGCTGGTCGCCGAATGCGAGCAGCCCGCCACGGTGCTCGCCGCACTCTATTTCGCCAAGCTGTTCGGGGTCGACGACAAGGTCGATGTCTCGCCGCTGTTCGAGACCGAGACCGCGCTCGAACATGGCGGCCGCTTCCTCGACGCGCTGCTCGCCGAGCCCGCCTACCGCGCCTATGCCCGTGCACGCGGCCGCGTGGCGGTGCAGACCGGGTTCTCGGACGCGGGGCGCTTCGTCGGGCAGGTGCCCGCCGCGCTCGCGATCGAGCGCCTGCAAGGCCGCCTTGCCGAAGCGATGGCAGCCAATGGCCTCGGCGATGTCGCGGCGCTGGTGTTCAACACCCACGGCGAGAGCATGGGGCGCGGCGCGCACCCGGCGAGCTTCCGCGACCGCCTCGAATGGCCGCTCTCCCCTTGGGCCCGGCGGCGGTTTGCGCGTGCCGGGATCCGGCTTGAGCCCGAGGTCAGCTTCCAGGGCGGCGACGGCTACCTGTTCTTCGCCACGCCCGAACTGGCGCTCGCCACGCTCAGCCGGATTGCCGAGCTGCGCCCCGCCGAGACCGACATCGCCGCGCCCGCCGACCCCTTCTACCACCGCACCGACCTCAGCCTCGATTTCTACCGCGCGGTGAAGGAGCATCAGGGCGATCACTTGGCCAGCCGCACCTATGCGCGCGCGGTGACCGCCTTCGGGCTCGGCCTCCTGAACCCCACCGGCAGCCGCGTCTCGCGCCGCCAGTCGGACATCAATGCCGACCGCGAGATGAGCCTTCGCCAGATCCGCGCGATCCCGCACAACGCGATCCTCCAGCAATTGGGCTATCCGGTGAACGTCATCGCCGGGTTCGGCAGCGCGGCGGACGGCAACCGCGAGGAGATCGCCGCGCTGCTCACCGATAGCCCGCGCGGCAGCCAGATCCTGCGGCTGGTGCGCAGCGCCAATGCGCTCGCCAGCATCAAGACCGTCGCGGCCTATGGCGAGCTGTTCAACTCGGCCTATTGGGCGAGCCGCACCTATCGCGGGACAGAGGATCACCTGGCAAGCAGCTGCGCTGCGCTGGCCGAATATCTCGTCGGCGATGACCGCACCGGGGTGTTTCGCCGCCTGGCCTCGCGCCTCAGGATCGACGCGCTCAAGCTGCATCGCCTGCTCGACCTCTTGCCGGATGACATCACCGATGTGGAAGCGCGCGAGCATGTGCGCCGCCGCATCGGCGTGCTGCAGGCGCTGCGCCTCGCGCTGCTCCAGCACATGTTCCTCAAAGCCGTCGCCGTCCCCGCCTTCAGCCGCGCCAACGACATCAGCCGCCGCGACGTGATCGACATGGTGCTGACCTTGAGGATCGGCGAAGCCCTCGCCCAGCTGCGCCGCGCCTTCCCGGTGCGCGTGCCCGGTCCGCGCGATTTCCCGCTCGACGAGCTGAGCGACTACCCCGATGGCGGCGAGGAAGGCTATGGCTCGATCGAGCGCGACTTCATGACGCCGATCGCGCGGGCGCAGGAGCTATCGCTGCGGATCTCTACCGCAATCGCCAACGAATTCGGCGCGCACGGTTGATCCCGCTCGTCCCCCACCCGCCCGTAAAGGACTGATCGGTCGCGCAGCGACCGCAAGCCCGAACAGGCGCCCGCAGCGACGCGGCCTTCAGGCCGCATGAGCGAGGATTTCGCACGCCGGAGGGCGTGCGGAAAACGATCAGCGCGCCGTGCTTCCCCGCGCGATCAGCTTCACCGGCACACGCCTGCGCGCGGCCTCGCCTTCATCCAGCACGGCCTCGACCAGCGCCGCGCCCGCTTCGGCAGGGTCAGGGGCGATGGTCGTCAGCGGCGGGCGGCTGAAGCGGCCCGCTACCAGATCGTCGAAGCCCATCACCCCCACCGCTTGCGGCACGGCGAGATCGGCGGCGGCGAAGGCTTCCAAAGCGCCCAGCGCCATCGCATCGCAGGCAGCGAAGACCGCGTCGACCCCCTCCCCCCGCTCGATCAAGCGGCGCGCGGCGCGGCGGCCTTCCTCCTCGCGGGTGGCAGCGTTGACGGTGGGAGCAAGGCACGGCTCCAGCCCGGCTGCGCGCATCGCTTCGGCATAGCCCTCATAGCGCTCGGTGAACTGCACTTGCGGGGTATTGAGCGCGCCGAGGAAGCACGGGCGCTTGTAGCCCGCCGCCAGCAGGTGCTCGACCGCCAGCCTTCCGGCCGCGCGGTTGTCCGAGCGCACCCAGTCAAGCTCGTCGAAGGGCGAGCCCCAATAGGCGACCCGGCGGCCCTCGCCCTCGATCCCGCGGAAATGCTCCCAGGCGGCGGCGTTGGTGGTGGTGCCTATCACCACCAACCCGTCGGCGCGGCCCTGTTCCTGATAGTGGCCGAAGAAGTCTCCGGGGCGCGCCTGAAAGCTTACCAGCGTCTCGAAGCCCTTTTCGGACGCGGCGACGCACACAGAGCCGAGCAGGGCATAAGCGAAAGGGTTGATGCTCGAGGCATTGTCGCCCTCGCGGCAAATCACCACCACCGCGAGCGTGCCGGTGGAACCCCGCCTGAGCCGGGCGGCGCGCTCGTCGACGAAGTATCCAAGCGCCTCGGCCGCCTCGATCACCTTGCGGCGGGTCGCCTCGGCGATCGCAGGAGAGCCCGAGAGCGCACGGCTGACCGTCGGCTGGCTGACACCCGCCCGCTCCGCCACATCGAAGGATGTCGGCCGTCTTTTCGGTCCCCCGTTCATGGGCCACGCTTCTAGGGCCTCACGTTATCCCCGCGCAAGCGTGCGAGTGTCTTTGGCCTGCATTGCTATACGCACTGGAAAAGCCGCCGCGGTTCTTGCAGGTTGACACGGGCGCGCGGATTGTGAACGTTCGCAAAAATAAGACGCTTTGGGAGAGAGCGACAATGGCAATGGCACCGGGCGGCAACACCGCGGGGGATTTCGGGCACTCGGGCGCGGGCGACACGCCACAGGTCGATGCGCCGGGCCTCAACTACTTCGTCTTCGCGCTGTTCTTCATCTTCGGCGGGATCACCTCGCTCAACGACGTCATCATCCCCAAGCTCAAGGAACTGTTCACGCTCAACTTCTTCGAGGCGAGCCTGGTGCAGTTCTGGTTCTTCATCGCCTATGCGATTGTAGGCATTCCCGGCGCGCGGCTGGTCAAGAAGCTCGGCTACATGCGCGGCGCGGTCGCGGGGCTGGTGACGATGATGGCGGGGTGCCTGCTGTTCATCCCGGCGAGCCAGACCGCGCTCTTCCCGATGTTCCTGTTCGCCTATTTCATCCTCGCGACCGGCGTGGTGCTGGTGCAGATCGTCGCCAACCCGCTGATCAGCCTGCTGGGCCCGGAGCGCACCACGCATAGCCGCCTTACCTTTGCGCAGGCGTTCAATTCGCTGGGGACGACGATCTTCCCCTATGTCGGAGCCAGCATCATCCTCGGCTCCATCGCCGGCGTCAGCGCCGCCGAGCTTTCGGGCGAGGCCTTGCAGACCTATCGCCAGACCGAAAGCGCGATCATCACCAGCACCTATATCGGTCTTGCCGTCGCGCTGGCCGTGGTCGCGGGCGCGGTGTGGATGTTCCGCAACCGGCTGAGGGGCGAAAGGCACGAACAGACCAGCCTCGCCGACGGCCTCGCGCTGCTGGGCCGCCCGCGCTTCGGCTACGGTGCGGCGTGCATCTTCCTCTATGTCGGCGCGGAAGTCGCGATCGGCAGCTTCATCATCAACTATCTGGCGCAGGAGGAAATCCTCGGCCAACCGGAAAGCGTGATCGGCTGGATGGTGACGCTCTACTGGCTCGGCGCACTGATCGGGCGCTTCATCGGCTCGGCCGTCCTGCGCTTCGTCAGCCCCGGCCTGACGCTGGCTGCGGTGGCGGCGGGCGCGATCACGCTGATCGCCATCTCGGCCAACGGCACGGGCCCGATCGCGGGCTACACCCTGCTCGCGGTGGGCCTGATGAACGCGATCATGTTCCCGACGATCTTCAGCCTCGCCTGCGAGAAGCTGGGCCCGCGCGCGGCGGACGGATCGGGGATCATCAACGTCGCGATCTGCGGCGGCGCGATCATCCCGCCGATGTTCGGCGCGCTGGCCGACGCGACGAGCCTCGCCTTCGCGCTGGTGCTGCCGGCGGCGTGCTATGCGATCATCGCCGGGTTCGGGATCTTCGCGCGCAAGCCCGCAACAGGCCCGGCCACCTCGGGCGTTGCCGACCCATTTGAATAAGTATGCGCCCTCTGGCGGATAGCCTCCCGCGCGCCTAGGTAGGGCGCGACGCAAAGAGGGGGCACCCGCCATGAGCTTCACCGCTGACCGCCTGCTGCTGTTCGGAGCCACCGGCGACCTTGCCCAGCGCATGCTGCTGCCGAGCCTGTTCGCGCTCGAAGCCGACGGGCTGCTCGCCCCCGATCTCAAGATCATCGGCACCGCGCGCAGCAGCATGTCGGACAGCGAATACAGGAACTTCGCCCGCGCCGCGCTGGAGAAATACCTCCCCGCCGAACGCCGCGGCAGCATGGCGGGGTTCCTCAACCGCCTCGCCTACCAGACGCTCGATGCGACCACGCTCGAGGGCTACGGCGCGCTCGCCGAGAAGGTCGGCACGCCCGAGCGGGGCCTCGCGATCTTCCTCTCGACCGCGCCGAGCCTGTTCGGCCCCACCATCAAGGGGCTCCAGTCCGCCGGGCTGACGGGCGAGACGGTGCGCATGTGCCTCGAAAAGCCGCTCGGCACCGACCTTGCCTCGAGCCGCGAGATCAACGACGCGGTGGCGGGCGCCTTCCCCGAGAGCCGGATTTTCCGCATCGACCACTATCTCGGCAAGGAGACGGTGCAGAACCTGCTCGCGCTGCGCTTTGCCAACATCATGTTCGAGCCGCTGTGGAATGCCGCCCACATCGATCACGTGCAGATCACCGTCGCCGAGACCGTGGGTCTTGAAGGCCGCGTCGCCTTCTACGACGATGCCGGCGCGATCCGCGACATGGTGCAGAACCACATGCTCCAGCTGCTCGCGCTGGTGGCGATGGAGCCGCCCGCCCATTTCGACGCGACCGCGGTGCGTGACGAGAAGGTCAAGGTGCTGCGCGCGCTGAGGGGCGTCGCCTCGAACGAGACCGTCACCGGGCAATACCGCGCAGGCGCGATTCAGGGGCAGGCGGTGCCGGGCTACGACGAGGAACTCGGCAAGCCCTCGGACACCGAGACCTTCGTCGCGATCAAGGCCCATGTCGACAACTGGCGCTGGAAGGGCGTGCCCTTCTACCTCAGAACCGGCAAGCGCATGCCCAAGCGCGTCACCGAGATCGTGATCCAGTTTGCTTGCGTGCCGCACAGCATCTTTGCCGGAAAAGGCGCGACGATGCAGCCCAACCGGCTGGTCATCGGCATCCAGCCGGAGGAAAACATCACTCTGTCGCTGATGGCCAAGGTGCCCGGCCTCGACCGCGAGGGCATCCGCCTGCGCTCGGTGCCGCTCAACATCGCCATGCCCGACGCCTTCAGCGGTGCGGTGCGGCGCATCGCCTATGAGCGCCTGCTGCTTGATCTGGTTGAGGGCGACCAGACCCTGTTCGTGCGACGCGACGAGGTCGAGGCGCAATGGGAATGGGTCGACGCGATCCGCGCCGGCTGGGCGGCGGACGGCCTGACCCCCAAGACCTACACCGCCGGAAGCTGGGGCCCGAGCGCCGCCATCGCCCTGGCGGAACGCGACGGAGTGACGTGGCATGAGTAACCTCAACGACACCCTCCACCGGGTGACCCAGCGCGTGATCGCAAACTCGCGCGCGAGCCGCAGCGCCTATCTCGACCTGATCCGCCGCGAGGGCGACAACATGGGCGAGCGCTCGGCCGTCTCCTGCTCCAACCTCGCCCACGCCTACGCCGGGATGGAGGAGGACAAGGCGGCGATGGTCTCCGGCCGCGGGGCCAATATCGGGATCGTCAGCGCCTATAACGACATGCTCTCGGCCCACGCGCCCTATTACCGCTACCCCGAGCGGCTCAAGATCTACGCCCGCGAGATCGGCGCCACCGCGCAGGTCGCTGGCGGCGTGCCCGCCATGTGCGACGGGGTGACGCAGGGCGAGGTCGGCATGGAGCTGTCGCTTTTCAGCCGCGACGTGATTGCGCTGTCGACCGCCGTCGCGCTCAGCCATGCGATGTTCGACGGAGCGCTGCTGCTCGGCATCTGTGACAAGATCGTGCCGGGGCTGATGATGGGCGCCTTGCGGTTCGGCCACCTGCCGATGATCTTCGTCCCCGGCGGGCCGATGCCGACCGGCATTCCCAACAAGGAAAAGCAGCGCGTTCGCCAGCTCTATGCCGAAGGCAAGGCAACCCGCGCCGAACTGCTGGCGAGCGAGATGGGGAGTTACCACTCGCAGGGCACCTGCACCTTCTTCGGCACAGCCAATTCCAACCAGATGATGATGGAGATGATGGGGCTGCACGTCCCCAATTCCGCCTTCATCAACCCCGGCACCAAACTGCGTCAGGCGCTGGACCGCGCAGCGATGCACCGGGTGGCGGAAATCGGGCACAAGGGCGAGGATTACCGCCCGCTCGGCTTCGTGGTCGACGAGAAGGCGGTGGTGAACGCGGCCGTGGGCCTGCTCGCCACCGGCGGCTCGACCAACCACGCGATCCATCTGCCCGCCATGGCGCGCGCGGCGGGCGTGATCTTCGACTGGAACGACCTTGCCGAGCTGTCGAGCGCCGTCCCGCTGATCGCGCAGGTCTATCCCAATGGCGCGGGCGACGTGAACCACTTCCACAATGCCGGCGGGATGGGCTTCGTTATTGGCGAACTGCTCGAGGCGGGGCTGGCGCACGCGGACATCCTGACCGTGGCGCGCGGCGGCTTTGCCGATTACGCCAAGGAGCCCGGGCTGGAGGGCGATGATCTGGTGTGGCGCGATGTCGGGCCCTCGGGCGACGACACGATGCTCCGCCCGGTCGCCAATCCGTTCAAGGCGGACGGGGGCATGCGGCTGCTCGAGGGCAATCTTGGCCGCGCCTGCTTCAAGACCTCGGCGGTGGACGAAAGCCGCTGGACGGTGGAAGCGCCGTGCCGCGTTTTCGAGGATCAGCCGAGCGTCGCCGCCGCCTTCAAGGCGGGCGAGCTGGACCGCGATGTCGTCGTGGTCGTGCGCTTCCAGGGCCCGCGCGCCAACGGGATGCCCGAACTCCACAAGCTGACCCCGCCCTTGGGCGTGCTTCAGGACCGCGGGTACAAGGTGGCGCTGGTCACCGATGGCCGTATGTCGGGTGCGAGCGGCAAGGTGCCCGCGGCGATTCATTGCACGCCGGAAGCGCTGGGCGGCGGCCCGCTGGCGCGCCTGCGTGACGGCGATGTCGTGAGAGTGTGCGCGACAACGGGCGAGCTTTCGACCACCGCCGACCTCGCCTCGCGCGAGCCAGTCGCCGATCCCGCCGCCGACAGCGGCACGGGCCGCGAGCTATTCGGCATGATGCGCCGCTTTGCCGACGGCGCCGAACAAGGCGCGTCCGCGATGCTGGCCACCGGAGGAATGTGAGAATGAAGATCGACACCATCATGCGCACCGCGCCGGTCATCCCGGTGATCGTCATCGAGGACGAGGCGCACGCTGTCCCCCTCGCAGAAGCATTGGTCGCGGGCGGATTGCGGGCGCTCGAAGTCACCTTGCGCACCCCTGCCGCCCTCCCCGCGATCCGGGCGATGAAGCAGGTTCCGGGCGCGATCGTCGGCGCGGGCACCGTCACCAACCCCCGCGATCTGGACGCGGCGCTGGAAGCGGGCTCCGAGTTCATCGTCTCCCCGGGCCTCACCGAAACCCTCGGCAAGGCAGCCGTGGCAGCCGGCGTGCCTTTCCTCCCCGGCATCGCCAATGCGGGCGACATCATGCGCGGGCTCGACCTGGGCCTTGACCGGTTCAAGTTCTTCCCGGCGATGGCGGCGGGCGGCCTCCCCGCATTGAAAGCCCTCGCGGCGCCCTTCGGAAACGTGCGCTTTTGCCCGACCGGCGGGATCAGCCTCGAAAACGCGCCCGAATGGCTCGCCTTCGATCCCGTCCTGTGCGTCGGCGGGAGCTGGGTCTCCCCCAAGGGCGCGCCCGACAAGGCGGTGGTGGAGCGGCTGGCGCGGGAAGCTTTCGGCTTGCGTTAGTCCTTCGCGAGCAGCCACCCGAACACCTCGGGCAGGCGCGCGGCCCAGGCGTTCTCCTCGTGCTCGGCGCCCTCGTAGACCCGGCTCTCCCAGTCGCGGCCCTTCTGCCATCCCGCGCTGGCGAACCGCGCGTCGATGACCTGCTGGTAGGGCGCGTAATAGGCATCGAGCGTGGCGGTGCCGTGGTCCATCCACACCCGCCGTCCGCCCGGTGCCCCGAGGCGCGCGGCGAACCAGCCGTCCCACAGCGTCCGCAATTGCGCTTCGTCGGCGGCGATGGCGCGCGGATCGACCGCAGGCCAGTGCGAGGAGACACAGCCCGCGCGGCCGAACACCTGCGGCGCCTCGAGAAAGGCGTAGCAGCTCATCAGCCCGCCCATCGAGGAGCCGACGATCGCGGTGTCGTCCCGCCCGCTGCGGGTGCGGAAGGAGGTGTCGACCCAGCGCTTCAGCGGCCCCGCGATCCACGCGAGATAGTGGTGCGAAATCACCCCCCCCCGGCGTTGCGGCGTCCAGCTGCTGGCGCAGGTTGCCCGATGCGAGATCATAGGCGCTGCGCGGGAGATATTGCCGGTGCCGGTTGGGCCCCGGTGCCCAGATGCCGATGATGATGTGCGGCTCGACCTTGCCGCTCTGCACGGCGGTCATCATCGCCTTGTCGGCCGCCCAGATCTTGTTGAAGTTGCTGTTCTTCAGATCGAACAGATTGTGCCCGTCATGCATGTAGAGCACCGGATAGCGCGCGTCGGACGCGTCGTAACCGGGCGGCAGCCAGATCGAGAGACGCTGGTCGGGCAGGCCCTCGGCAGCGACGCGCTCGTACTCGATCAGGCGTCCTCCATCCTTGGCGGCAAGCGGCATGGCGAGGCCGATCAGTGCGGCGAGCGCGGCAAGCAGTCGTAACATCAGTGTCTCTCCCTCACGCCCTTATCGCGAGGGAAGACATGAGGTTCAAGCATCTGCGGCGGCAGCATTCGCGAGCAGCATCGCGCCGGTGATCCCGCTGTCGGTGCCGAGCCGCGGAGCGATGATCCGGTGGCGTGCGCCGCCGGGGAGGTAACCGGCGTCCAGTTCGCGGGCGCGCGCGGCGATGCGCTCGACAAGGCCGGGGGTCTGCGCGACGCCGCCGCCGATCACAACCTCCTCGACCGCGACGCTGGCGAAGAGGACGTGGCAGGCCTGCGCCACATAGTCGGCGACGATCGCGTGGGCCCCATGGTCGGCGCCAAGCTCGGAGAGCGAGGCGCCCCAGCGCGCCATCACCGCGGGGCCACTGGCGAGCCCCTCGAGGCAGTCGCCATGATGCGGGCACGTGCCGGCAAAGTCGCGGTCCTCGGGGTGGCGACGCGGGAAGATGTGGCCGACTTCGGGGTGGGCGATACCGTGGACCGGGCGGCCATCCAGCACAAGCCCGCCGCCGATGCCGGTGCCTACGGTGATGTATGCGAGGCTCCCGCCCGCCGCTCCGCCCCGCGCCGCATGCTCGGCGAGCGCGGCCGCATTGACGTCGGTGTCAAAGCCGACCGGCACGCCGCCAAGCGCAGCGGAAAGGTGGCGGGCGACGTCGGTGCCTGCCCAGCCGGGCTTGGGCGTGGTGGTGATGAAGCCCCATTGCGGCGAGGCGGGGTCGAGCTCGACGGGGCCGAAGCTGCCGATCCCCAGCCCCTTGATCGGGCCCTGCGACGCCAGCCATGCGGCGGCCTCGGCCAGCGTCGTGGCGGGATCGCGGGTCGGGATGGTAAGGCGGGCGGTGATGGCGTCAGGCGCAGGGCCGACCGCGAGCACGAACTTGGTTCCGCCCGCCTCGATTGCGGCCAGCATCAGGCGGCAAGCTCCGCGCGCTCGCCGTCCAGCGTAAGGTGCAGCAGCGGCGCAGGCACCCCGCCGAAGCGATCATCAGGAAGGAGGTCGACGAAGCTGCACACGGTCAGGTCCGCGTCAACATACCAGCTGTAAGTCTGCTGCGGACGATCGGCAGGGTTGGCAAGCACCAACCCCGTCCCGTTGAGCGGCCTCCACGGCCCTGCCATGCTGTCTGCCACCATCCCGTAGAGCCCTCCCGGTACGTGCCGCAGGCCTTCGGCGAAGGTCGCAGTCTGGGTCGACCAGAAGGCGTAATAGGAACCGGCGTGGAACACCAGATGGGCGCGTTCGAGCTCGTTGTTGACGCCATCGGCATGGATCGCGGGGGCGATCAGCTCCCACGTGCCGTCATTGCCCTTCCGGGCCAGGCCGAAGGCGCCGTTGAAGGCGCTGGCCGAACCGGCGAGCGAAGCGGTGAAGGCGAGGTATTCAGCGCCGTCCGCCGGATCGCGGAAGTAGGCCGGGTCGCGGAAGGCCTTGATCTTGCCCGCCTCGCCCTCGTGCGCGTCGGCGGGCATGTAGTGGGGGCCGTAGCCGGTGACGAGCGGGGCGGGCGCGGACCAGCCGGTCGGCCAGCCGTCCTCCCCGACCGGGGCGGTGGCCGCCCACAGCTCCTGCTGGTAGCCGCCTGCACGGGTGTCGGTGCCGGCAGCGGTAAAGAACAGGGTGACGGTGCCATCGTGCAGCAGCGCCGAACCCGCCCATTCACGCTCGTAGGAAACGGGCATGTCGGGGAGCACCGGGCCATGATCCGTCCAGCCATCGCCCATGCGCTCGAGCCAGTGGATCTTGGCCTCGAAGTGCCGCAGCGCGGGATCGCCGCAATCGGGGGCGGTCAGCGCCATCCACAGCTCGCGGCCGGCGAGCAGCGTGCGGTGGCCGGCGGTGTCCTGCAGCGGCCACATGTCCCAGTAGAGCCGCGCAGGATCGAGGGCCCCGTGCCCCGCACCGCCCACAGGCGGGATCAGCGCGCCGGCGCCCGGAATCGCCGCGATCCGGCGCACCTGTTCGGCCGTCCACATGCTGGTCATCCGCGCTCTCATCCCGTCACGTCACATCACCAAAAGGAAGGGCCGGCCGCCGGGGAGAATTGGCGGCCAGCCCCATGCCACAGGTCCGGTTGTCAGAAGTCGAACCGGATCGAGGCAAGCACGGTGCGACCGGCGATCGAGCGGGCGCGGACGATCCCGTTGG
The DNA here is from genome assembly GCF_023653175.1 of Erythrobacter sp. GTDB lineage: Bacteria > Pseudomonadota > Alphaproteobacteria > Sphingomonadales > Sphingomonadaceae > Erythrobacter. Next base: position 25,442 of record NZ_JAMNXL010000017.1, read on the forward strand.
CCGGGATCGAGCCTTCCTCCGCCTCGGTGAAGCCGGTGGCGTTGAACAGGTTGGCCGCGTTGAGGCCGACCTCGATCCGGTCGATCGGGCGGAAGGCAACGAAGGCGTTGACCTGCGTGTAGGCGGGCAGCTTCAGCTGGTTGCTGTCCTGCGTGAAGCTGTCGGTGGTGCCGACCACGTTGGCGCCCACGGTGAACAGGTCGCTCTCGTACTGCGCGGTGGCTTGGTACACGAGGTCGGCCTGGCGGCGCGGGGTGTTGCCGATGGTGGTCGCATCAAGCGCGTCCTGGATCTCCGAGTCGGTCCACGTCACGCCTGCCGTCAGGCTGAACGGCCCCGTGCGGTACGAACCCTCAAGCTCGATCCCGAAGGCCTCGTAGGTGCTGTCGAACAGTTCCAGCGGAGCGAGCTCGACGTTGGTTTCCTCGGTCTTGGCGAAGAAGCCGGTGGCGTAGAAGCCGATCCCGCCCGACTGGTACTTGGCACCCACTTCGATCTGGTTGACCGTGGCGATCACCCCTGCATCGCCGCCCGGCAGGCTGCCATCGGTGGTGCTGACCGCAGGCGAGAACAGCGAGCGGTCGGCGGTGTGACGCCCGCCGCGGCTGACCCGAGCGAACAGGCCGAGATCGTCGGAGACGAGGTAGTTCGCCCCCAGCGAGTAGCTGACATAGTCGAAGTCGTAGTTCACCGGCCGCGCATTGCCGAGCGGCAGGACGGCGGTCTGCGCCTCGGCGGTGCTGATCGTGCCGTTGCGGTCGAAATCGAAACTGCCGATGCCGGTGCCGAAGCCCGTGTCCGCGCCGGTGATCGTCCCGCTCGCATCGCCGAAATCATAGCGGATCGAGGCGTCGAGCGTCAGGCGGCCGGTCTCGAACGAGAGCGAGGCGAAGGGCGCGTAGGTGCTGTAGTCGACATCATAGGACCGGCGGCAGCAATTGCCGAAGAAGGTCGCGCCGAAGCCTACCGTGCCGTTCTGGGTGACGATCTGCCCGCCTGCGTTGCGGATGTTGACCAGCACCGCCTGGCCATCGCCCTGCACGGTCTGGACGTGGCTGGTCCACAGCCAGTCGGTATCGACTGTCTGGCGCGACAGGTAGAAGCCGCTGGTGAAATTCAGCGTGCCGCCGCCAAGGTCGAACTCCTTGTTCACGCGGAAGTCGTTGGTGATGTTGTCGAGGCTGTTGAGGCGGGTGTTGAACACCACCACGTTGGTGAGCAGGCCATTGCCGCCGACAGTGGTGGGATTGACGGTCTGCCCGGCATTCGGGCCGGTGGCGATGATGATGCTCGCACCCGGGCCGCCGGCGACAGAGTTGGCGACATTCTGGGCCAGATCGGCACCGGCCGGGAAGGGCGACAGGAAGCCGCCCGAATTGTCGGCGAAGCGGAAGCGGTTGGTCAGCGTCCAGCCGCCGCCCACGTCGATCTCGCTCTCGATCCCGAAGGCGAAGGACTGCACCGAAAGCCCGTCGCGGAAATCGAAGGTCGCCGGGTTGTTGTTCCCGTCGAGCGTCACTGCGGGGGTGATGAAGGGGCTGTAGAGCGAATCCGTGCGCGGATCGAAGCCGGCAATCGCCTCGTAGTTCGGGCTTGCATTGCCGCCCGTCACCCGCACCGGCTGGGGCAGGATGGTCGGGGTCTTGTCGTCCAGATACTTGGCCGAGAAGCGGATATAGCCGCCGTCGAATTCCTTGGTGATGTTGGCCTTGATCTGGCCGCCGTCATAGCCGTTGTAGCCGATGTCGCGCGGCCCTTCGCCTGTGCGGTAGAAGCCGCCGACGTGGAAGTAGAGGTCTTCGCCCAGCGGCGCGCCGTAATCGAAATCGAGGCGATAGGTCTCGAAGTCGAGGCCGACCGTGCCCTGGATCGCGCCGCCTTCCTGCTTGCCGGTCTTGGAAATGAAGTTGATCACCGCCCCCGGCGCGTTCGAGGCGAAGGTCGAGGCCGAACCGCCGCGAACGGCTTCGACGCGGGCGACCGAGCGGTCGGCGCGCAGGAAGTTGTCGGCATTGCCGAAGATGATGTCGCCGAATTCGAGGATCGGCAGGCCATCTTCCTGAAGCTGGATGTAGCGCGCACCGCCGGTCGAGACCGGGATACCGCGCACCGCGATATTGGCATTGCCCTCACCGCCCGAAGCTTCCGAGCGGATGCCCGGGATCTGGCGGATGAGGTCGGCCGAGGACGGCGCGTTGAGGTTGGTGATGGCCTCGGCACCGATCGAGCTGACCGAGACCGAGCTTTCGATGCGGTTCTGGCCGCGAGCGACCGCGGTGACGATGATTTCCTCGCCCTCGACGGTGTCGGTGGAATCCTGTGCAAAGGCGGGGGTGGTGACGAGCGCCGACACGGCGGCACCGGCGCAAAGCGCGTAACGCAATTTCATCATGGGTCTCCTCTCGAGCTCGCGCATCTTCGGGCGCTGACAATGCGAGGCCTAACCATTTTGCAAACGTTTGCAAGGGGAATCTTGCAATCGTTTGCAAATGATCCGGATTCGTGTCACCTCTCTGCCACAGCGTCGGTTATAAGGCGCATGAAGAGCAAATGGGATGAGGCGCAACATGTCGGAAAAGCCGCGGCTTTCGCTGCTCAGAATCATCGAGATGAACATCGGCTTCTTCGGCCTGCAGTTCTCCTTCGGACTGCAACAGGCCAATATGGGGCCCATCTATGGCTTCCTCGGCGCGGACGAGGCCTCGATGCCGCTCCTGTGGCTGGCAGGGCCGATGACCGGGCTGATCGTCCAGCCGATCGTCGGCGCGATGAGCGACCGGACCAACACCCGCCTTGGCCGCCGCACGCCCTATTTCCTGATCGGCGCGGTGATCTGCAGCCTCGCGCTTTTCGCCATGCCCTATTCGAGCGCGCTGTGGATGGCCGCGAGTCTCTTGTGGATCCTCGATGCTGGCAACAACATCACCATGGAGCCCTACCGCGCCTACGTGGCCGACCGGCTCGCGCCCGAGCAGCGGTCGGTGGGCTTCCTCACCCAGAGTGCGTTCACCGGGCTGGCGCAGACGCTGTCCTACCTCGCGCCCTCGCTGCTGACATATTTCGTCGCCAAGGACGTGCTCGATGCCAACGGCATTCCGGTGATCGTGCGCATCGCCTTCGTGATCGGGGCGATCCTGTCGATCTCGACGATCCTGTGGTCGGTGCTGCGGGTGCGCGAGCTGCCGCTGGACGCGGCCGAGCAGGCCGAGCTTGTCCAGCGCCCCCTCACCGCGCGCGGCACCCTCGTCGAAATCCGCGACGCGCTTCGCGAGATGCCGCGCCCGATGCGCCAGCTGGCGGGCGCGATGCTGTGCCAGTGGTATGCGATGTTCGCCTATTGGCAGTACATCACCTTCGCCGTCGGCCGCAGCCTCTACAACACCAGCGATCCCGCCAGCGCGCTGTTCCGCGAGGCAACCCTGACCACCCAGCAGGCCGGCGCGCTCTACAACTTCATCGCCTTCCTCGGAGCCCTCGCCCTGATCCCGATCGTCAAGCGCTTCGGCGCGCGGCCCACCCATGCCGCCTGCCTCGCCGCCTCGGGCGCGGCGATGCTGCTGATCCCGGGCGTCTCAAGCGCGCCCGCTCTGTTCGTGCTGATGCTCGGCATCGGCATCGGCTGGGCGGGGATGATGGGCAACACCTACGTGATGCTCGCCGACTGCATCCCGCCCGAGCGCAACGGCATCTACATGGGGATCTTCAACCTGTTCATCGTCATCCCCATGCTGATCCAGACGCTGACCATGCCGCTGATCTACGCACCCCTGCTCGGCAGTGACCCGCGCAACGTGCTGATGCTGGGCGGCGTCTTGATGCTAGCGGGCGCCATCGCTACGCTGTTGGTGGACGCCGGTCATCGCAGACCCCGGGAACAGGGGCTCGCAACCGGTTAGAGGGGAACCATGGCCGCAGGCGAGGACAGAACAACGCGCAGTACCGTGCGCACCATCACCGATCTGGCGCGGCTCGCCGGGGTCTCGCCCGGCACGGTCAGCCGCGCGCTTGCCGGCAAGAGCCTCGTCAACACCCGCACCCGCGAGAAGATCGAGGCGCTGGCGCGCGAGCACGGCTTCCGCCCCAACCAGATGGCGAGCGGGCTCCGCCGCCAGAAGACCGGAGTGATCGGGGTCGTCATTCCGCTCGGCCATGACACCCGCCAGCAGATCTCCGACAGCTTTTTCATGACCCTGCTCGGCTTTCTCGCGGACGAGCTCACCACCCACGGCTACGACCTGATGCTGCGCCGCGTGGTGCCGGGCGACGACGCCGACTGGCTCGACCGCTTCATCGGCTCAGGCATGATCGACGGGGTGATCGTGATCGGCCAGTCGGATCAGTTCGAGCGGATCGAGGAGGTCGCCGACGGCTACCGGTCGATGGTCGTCTGGGGGAACCACCAGGAGGGCCAGCGGCACTGCGTGGTCGGCACCGACAACCGGCTGGGCGGCAGGCTCGCGGCCGAGCGGCTGATTGCGGGCGGGGCGCGGCGGATCGCCTTTGTCGGCGATACCGGCCCGATGGAATTCGCCGCGCGCTTTGCGGGCGCGCAGGATGTGGCGGTGCGGATGGGGCTGCCCGAGGTGCTGCCGCTCGCCACCCACCTCTCGCCCGACCGCGCGAGCGAGGAGATCGCGGGCCACCTCGCGCGGCACGGTCGCCAGATCGACGGCATCTTCGCCGCCACCGACACGCTGGCCGCGCTGTGCCTCACGCAGCTGCGCGCGCAAGGGCTGCGCGTGCCCGATGATGTGAAACTGGTCGGCTTCGACGACCTGCCGATCGCCCGCCAGACCATCCCCCCACTCACCACCGTCCGGCAGGACATTGCCGCAGGCGCGCGCGGGCTGGTCGACCTCTTGCTGCGGCGTCTCGGCGGCGAGACGACCGAGAGCCTGGTGCTCCCGCCCGAACTGGTGGTGCGCGAGACGGCCTAGCTGTCGCTAAAGCTCTTCACCAAAGCGGCGGCCGAGGCGCCTTCCAGCGCAAGTCCGTAGCCCACCTCGCGGACCAATCGCTCCTTCAGCGGCTGGACGAAGTGGATGCGGGTGTTGCGGCGCGTGACCGCGGGCTTCGCCAGATAGAGCGCGGCCAGCTCCCGCGCGCGGGCCAGCGCCGTGCCGTCGGCGACCACCTCGGCGACCACGCCCCAGTCCCGCGCCGTGGCCGCGCTGATCGGCTGCGGATCGAGCAGCCACGCCTCGGCCCGCCCCGGTCCGGCGCGATGGCTCCAGGTGGTGAAGATGCCGTCCCCCGGCACGATCCCGCCCGCGAAGTGCGGCAGATCGTGGAAGGTCGCGCTGGTCCCGGCGACGATCACATTGGCCATCAACGCATATTCGCTGTGGACATGCGCCGCGCCCTCGATCGCGGCGATCACCGGCACGCGGATGTTGGCGAGGTTCTCGAGGATCTGCACGCCCTCGTCGTGCACCTGCGACCAGACATCGGGATCGGCGACGTTGCCGAAGCTGGGGAAGTCGATCCCCGCGATGAATTGCCCGCCTGCGCCGGTGAGGATGACGATGCTGTTCTCGCGGTCCTGCGCGATGCGGTAGAAGGCCTCGGTGTAGTCGGTGTGGTCGCGGGCGGTGAAAGTCAGCGGGCCGCCGCCGGTGTGCAAAGTGGCGGTCAGCACCCCCGCCACGTCGCGATCGAGCGCGAGACCGGGAAAGGCATCGAAATAGGCGGGGCGGGTCATGGCGGATCCCTCTCATCGTCGGCGCGGGGCCCAAGCCTAGTGCCGGACGGAGCGTGGGTTATTTCCAAATCTCGCCCATCCCGCAAATCCCGCAGAAACCGGCTTGCGTTATTGAGAATGGTTCTTAAAGGCGTTCCTGCGAATGATTATCAGGAACGGTTCAGCAATGCGATTCTCTCTCCTCCTCTCCGCCGCCCTCTTCCCCCTCGCCGCCGCCGCGCAGGCGCAGGACAGCACTGCCGCCCCGTTCGAGGAGGACACCGCTGCCGAAGCCGAACCGATCATCGTCACCGCCGCGCGCACCAGCCTGCCGATCACCGCGCTGCCCCTCACCGCCGAGGTGATCGACCGCGAAACGCTCGAGCGTCAGCTCCAGATTTCGGGCTCGGTGGTCGATGCGGTCGCGGCGCTCACGCCTTCCTTCAGCCCAGCCCGCCAGAAGCTGACCGGCCAAGGCGAGACCCTGCGTGGCCGCTCGCCGCTCTTCGCGATCGACGGCATCCCCCAGACCGCACCCTTGCGCGATGGCTCGCGCGACGGTTTCACCATCGATCCCTTCTTCATCGACCGGGTCGAGCTGATCCTCGGCTCGAACGCCTTGCAGGGCATCGGCGGCACCGGCGGGGTGATCAACCAGGTCACCGTCAGCGCGCCCGCCGAAGATGGATGGAGCGCGCGCACCATCCTGCAAGGCACCGCCGAAAGCGGCTTCAGGAATGACGGCTTCGGCGGCAAGGTCGGTGCGCTCGTCGCCAATCGCTCGGGCGCCTTCGATGTCGTCGTCGGCGCGGCCTTCGAACGCCGCGGGGTGTTCCGCGACGGCGAGCAGCGCCGCATCGCCCCTGACGGGACGCAGGGCGATCTGATGGACTCCGAAAGCCTCTCCTTCTTCGCCAAGGCGGGCGTCGAGCTTGGCAGCAGCGTGCGGATCGAGGCGATGGGCCAGCGCTTCCAGCTACAGGGTGACGGCGATCTGATCGCGGTCGCCGGGAGCCGCGCCGCCGGCCTGCCCTCCACCGGCGCCCGCGGCGTGGTGCAGGGCGAGGCGCCCGAGAACCTCGCCGAGAGCCTCTCGCTGACCCTCACTGCCGACGACCTTGCGGGCGGTGCCCTGCGCATCCGCGGCTTCTGGAACCGCACCGCCGACATCTATGGCGGCGGCACCTTCGCCGACTTCCAGGACCCGGCCATCGCCCCGCTCGGAACATTGTTCGACCAGTCGCAGAACATCAGCCGCAAGTGGGGGGTGAACGCCAGCTGGGAGAGCGGTTTCGGGCCGCTGAACCTCGTCGCGGGCGTCGACCTCCTCAACGACCACACCGTGCAGGTGCTCGCCCAGACGGGGCGCGCCTGGGTGCCGCCGACCGACTATCGGAGCATCGCGCCCTTTGCCCAAGGCAACCTCGCGCTGTGGGACGGCAAGCTGCGCATCGCAGGCGGCGTGCGCTGGGAGAATGTCGAGATCGCCATCGACGACTACCAGACCCTGTGGTTCTACGGCCCGCAACAGGTGGGCGGCGGTTCGCCCAGCTTCGACCGCGTCCTGCCCAACGGCGGGATCGTGATCGAGCCCATGCCGGGCATTCGCGCCTACGCCAGCTATGCCCAAGGCTACACCGTGCCCGACGTCGGCCGCATCACTCGCGCAATCCGCACACCGAATGTCGATCTCGACCGCTTCCTCGACATTGCCCCCGTCGTGGCCGACAACCGCGAAGTCGGCTTCGAGGTGAAGCGCGGGCCCGTGGATGCCAGCGCGACCTATTTCTGGTCGGACAGCGACGAGGGCCAACTGCTGGTGCTGGTCGGCGACGTCTTCGAGGTGCAGCGCCAGCGCATCGAGATCGAAGGGATCGAGTTGAACCTCACCACCGCCACCCCGATCCCCGGCCTGCGCTTGGGCTTCGGCTATGCGCACCTCAACGGGCGGGTCGACACCAATGGCGACGGGATCGTCAACGCCGATCTGGACGGCGCGAATATCGGCCCCGACCGTCTGAACCTGTCCGCCGATTACACCAACGGCCCGGTGAGCCTGCGCCTGCAGTCGCGCACGCATTTCGCGCGGAAGTTCGACGGCGGCGATCCGCGCAACGATTTCGAAGGCTACCACCTGCTCGACGGCTCGGTGAGCGTGGCGACCGCTTTCGGCAGCTTCACCCTCGCCGCGCAGAACCTGCTCGACAAGCAGTATATCGACTACAATTCCGACACCCAGCGCCCGGCCGATAACCTGCGGTTCTTCGCCGGACGCGGGCGGAGCGTGACGCTGGGCTGGCTGGCGAATTTCTGATGCGCGAGGGGCTGCGGATCGTCCATCGCTGGCTGGGCGGGCTGGTCGGCCTCGGCCTTGCGGTGCTGGGGCTGACGGGCGCAGCGCTGCTGTGGAAGCCGTGGTGGGTGGGCGTCCCCCTCGCGGCCCGCGCACCCTCGGGCGAGGAGGTGCTGGCGATCATCACCGCCGCGCAGGAACTCGGCGCGAGTTACGTCACGCTCCCCTCGGCGGAATTCGGCGCGGCGCAGGCAGGACTGCCGGACGGCGCGGGCGGCTACCTCGCGCATGACGGCACGCTGCTCGCCCGCTGGCAAAGCGTGTGGGAGCGGCCCGAGACATTCCTCTTCGATCTCCACCACCACCTGCTGCTGGGCGAGACCGGCGAGGTGATCTCGGGATGGCTGGGCATCGCCGCGATCCTGTTCTGCGTTACCGGCCTCATCCTGTGGTGGCCGACGCGCCGCACCTTTGCCTTGCGCGCGTGGCCTCAGCGCTTCACCCGCCCGGCGGTGATCCGCCACCACCGCGATATCGGCGCGGTGCTAGCGCTGCCGATCCTGCTCGCCGCCGTCACCGGCGCGCTGATGGTGCTGAAGCCGCTGGGACAGGCGGTGGTCGCGCCCCTGTCGCCTGCGGCCGAAGTCGCCGCGTGGCAGGCCAAGCCTCCGGCGCCCGCCACAGCAGCCGCCCCCGATTGGCCCGCGATCCTCACCGCCGCGCAGCGTCGTTTCCCCGATGCCGAGCCGCGGATGATCATCTGGCCCAAGACCGAGGGCGAGGCGGTGACGATCCGGATGCGCCGCCCTGCCGAATGGCACCCCAACGGGCGCACCACCCTCACCCTCGCCGCCGATGGCACCGTGCTCGCCGCGCGCGACGCGACCGCCGCGCCGCTCGCGCTGCGCGCGGGCAACGCGCTCTACCCGCTGCATTCGGCGCGGATGGCGGGGAGCGCGCTGGCGCTGCCCTTGC
>NZ_JAMNXL010000200.1 GCF_023653175.1 Erythrobacter sp.
AGTTCTTCAACGTCCAGAAGGGCTTCGGCTTCATCCAGCAGGATGGCGGCGGTGAAGATGTCTTCGTCCACATAAGCGCGGTCGAACGCGCCGGTCTCGAAGGCCTCGCCGAAGGGCAGGAACTCCAGTACAACCTCGTGGATCGCGGCGGCAAGGTGTCGGCGCAGGACCTGCAGGTCGTGGGTGACGTGATCGCCGTGGCGGCCAAGCCTGCAGCTCCGGCTCGCGAGCTGACCGGTGAACGCGCCAAGGGCACGGTCAAGTTCTTCAACGCGATGAAGGGCTTCGGCTTCCTCGTGCGCGATGATGGCCAGCCGGACGCTTTCGTGCACATCAGCGCGGTCGAACGTTCGGGCCTGACGGCCTTGAACGAAGGCGAACGCTATGAATTCGATCTCGAGGTCGATCGACGCGGAAAGTATTCTGCCGTCAATCTGGCACCGATCGAAGGCTGACCCGGCCGCAACCCGCTCCTCGCGGTTTGACTGGGGGGAAGCGGAAGATTAAACGGTAAAGCGGATGGCGGCTCTGGTTCAGGGCCGCCATTTGCGTTTCAGACCCCGCGTTTTTTCAATTTCAGGATGCGTAGCCCATGTCGATTACACCGCTCATGCCCGTCTATCCGCGTTGCGGTGTCCGGCCGGTGCGCGGCGAGCACTGCCATCTGATCGGCGAGGACGGCACCCGCTACCTCGATTTCGCGAGCGGCATCGCGGTCAACCTGCTCGGCCACTCGCATGATGGCCTGATCGGCGCAATCCAGCAGCAAGCCGCGACGCTGATGCATGTCTCGAACCTCTACGGCAGCCCGCAGGGCGAGAAATTGGCGCAGTGGCTGGTCGACAAGACCTTCGGCGACACGGTGTTCTTCACCAATTCGGGCGCCGAGGCGGTCGAGGCGGCGATCAAGACCGCGCGGGCCTATCACCAGAACGCAGGCGATGCGGGGGACAAGAACCGCTTCGAGCTGATCACCTTCCACAACGCTTTCCACGGCCGCACGATGGCGACCATCTCGGCGTCGAATCAGGAGAAGATGCACCACGGCTTCTCGCCGCTGCTCGCCGGGTTCAAATATGCGCCCTTCGACGATTTCGAGGCGGCCAAGGCGCTGATCGGGCCCAACACCGCGGGCTTCCTGGTCGAGCCGATCCAGGGCGAGGGCGGGATCCGCCCCGCGTCGGTCGAGTTCATGCACGGCCTGCGCAAGCTCGCCGACGAGCTCGATCTGATGCTGGTGCTCGATGAAGTGCAGTGCGGCGTCGCGCGCACGGGCAAGCTCTATGCCTACGAGCATTACGGGATCGAGCCCGACATCCTCGCCACCGCCAAGGGCATCGGCGGCGGCTTCCCGCTCGGCGCCTGCATCGCCACCGAAAAGGCCGCGCGCGGGATGACCTTCGGCACCCACGGATCGACCTATGGCGGCAACCCGCTCGCCATGGCGGCAGGGACGGCGGTGATGGAAGCTGTGGCGAACGACGATTTCCTCGCCGAGGTCGCCGAAAAGGGCGAGCGCCTGCGCGCGCGGCTCGAACAGTTCATCGGCAATTACCCCGAGCTGTTCGAACTGGTGCGCGGCAAGGGGCTGATGCTCGGGCTCAAGATGAAGATGGAGAGCCGCCCGTTCTACGTGCACCTGCGTGATCATCACCAGCTGCTGACCGTGGCTGCGGGCGACAACACCATCCGCATCATCCCGCCGCTGGTGATCGGCGATGCCGAGATCGACGAGTTCTTCGACAAGCTGTCAGCGGGCGCGGCGAGCTTCAAGGTGCCTGAACCGGCATGACGGGGGGTGGGGGCACCTATCGCCACTTCCTCGACCTCGGCGATGCCGGGGGCGATGCGATCGCCGCGATGATCAACGACGCGCTGGACCGCAAGGCGGCGCGCGCTGGCCTGTCCAAGGGCGCGCCCGACGCCGACGCGCCGCTCACGGGCCGCGTGCTGGCGCTGGTGTTCGAGAAGAATTCGACCCGCACCCGCGTCAGCTTCGACATCGCGATGCGCCAGCTGGGCGGCACGGTGCTGCTGCTCGATTCGGCCTCGAGCCAGTTGGGGCGGGGCGAAACCATCGCCGACACCGCCCGCGTGCTGAGCCGGATGGTCGACGGCATCATGCTGCGCACAGACGATCACGCCAAGATCGAGGAAATGGCAGCCCATGCCACGGTGCCGGTGATCAACGGCCTCACCGACATGTCGCACCCGTGCCAGATTGTCGCCGACCTGCTCACCGTGATCGAGCACGGCAAGGCGCTCCCCGGTCTGGAGGTCGCGTGGTTCGGGGACGGCAACAACGTGCTGCACTCGATCCTCGAGGCGGCCGGCCTGATGAAGTTCAATGTCCGCGTGGCGACCCCTGCGGGCTACGAACCCGATCCGGCCTTCGTCGCACTGGCGCGCGCGGGCGGGGCCACGGTCACGCTGACGCAGGACGCCGCCGCTGCGGCGCGCGGGGCGGACGTGATCGTCACCGACACCTGGGTCTCAATGGGTCAGGCTCATGCCGAGGAAAAGCTCGCGGCGATGGCGCCCTATCAGGTCAATGCCGCGTTGATGGCCGAGGCCAAGCCCGATGCGGTGTTCCTCCACTGCTTGCCCGCACACGTGGGCGAGGAAGTCAGCCTGGAGGTGTTCGAAGGCCCGCAATCGGTGGTTTTCGACGAGGCCGAAAACCGCATCCATGCTCAAAAATCGGTGCTGCTGTGGGCCTTCGGGATGCTCGGCGATTGACGGGGGGTTTCGCGCAGCGGGATGCGTCCCCATATGGCGGCGCATGACTGACACGGCCGCCACCACCGAGACCTTTTCCGACACGCTGATGGGCTTCACCCTGCCGGGGCGCAATGCGCGCGGGCGGGTGGTGCGCATGGAGGGAGTCCTCGAAGAGGTGCTCTCCGCCCACGATTACCCGGCCCCGATCACCCACTTGCTGGGCGAGGCGCTGGTGCTGGGCGCGCTGATGGGCGGGCTGCTCAAGGGCGAGAACGCGCAGATGACCCTGCAGGCGCAGACCCAGGGCGGAATCGTCAAGCTGCTGGCGTGCGACTATCGCGCCGGCGCGGTGCGCGGCTATGCCGATTTCGACGGCGAGCGGCTGGCGACCCTGGGCGCCAATCCCAGCCTCGCGGCTCTGTTCGGCGAGGGCTATCTGGCGATCACCTTCGAGACCGAGGGCCGCCAGCGCTATCAGGGCATCGTCCCGCTCGAAGGCGACAGTCTGGCCGAGGCGTGCGAGAGCTATTTCAGCCAGTCCGAACAGATCCCGACGCTGATCCGCGTCGCCAGCCGCGCCGGCACAGGCGGGCGCATGGCGGCCGGGCTGCTGGTGCAGCACCTCCCCGACGGCGAGGAAGGGCGCGAGCGGCTCCACGTGCGGCTTGATCACCCCGACTGGGAGCATGTCGCGGTGCTGGCGGGGACGATCAGCCATGACGAGCTGCTCGATGCAGGCCTGTCGCTGGAGGGAATTGCGTGGCGATTGTTCCACGAGGAACCCGAAGTGCGCGTCCAGCCGGGCGATTCCCTGTCGCGCGGGTGCCGCTGCTCCTCGGCACATTACGAGGCGATCATCGCCCGCTTCCCGGTGGACGAGCAGGAGGAGATGCGCGGCCCCGATGGGATCATCGCGGTCGACTGCGCCTTCTGCTCCAAGACGTTTGCGCTGGCGATCTGACACTTGGTCGAAAACTTCGCGATATGCGCAGAAATGCGTCCAGTTTTTGCAAGGCGTGGCTGCGCAAAGCTGGCATGAGGGACCGTATGACTAACCGGATTGACAGCAGAATGCGACAGGGAGCGCTGGCGCTCGCCGGGGTCGGCGTGGTGCTTGGCCTCGCTGTGCCGGTACTGGCACAGGGCAACGGGCTCGCCATGCTCGGCACCCTCGCAAAGGGCGAATGGACCATCCGCCAGCGCGGCGGCGCAGCCGAACGCAAGGTCTGCGTGAAGTCGGGCGCCGAGCTCATCCAGCTCATGCACCGCGAAAGCGGGTGCAGCCAGTTCGTGGTCGAGGACGGAGCGGCGCGGGTGACGGTGCAGTATACCTGCCCCGGCAACGGCTATGGCCGCACCAGCATCCGCCGCGAGACGCCCGCGCTGGTGCAGCTCGAAAGCCAGGGAATTCAGGGCGGGATGCCGTTCGAACTGACGGGCGAGGCGCGCCGCACCGGCACGTGCTGAGCGCGCCCCGATTGCCTTTGCGCGAGCCCATGATAGGGCCGCGGGCATGACTGATCCGGCACAAACCCAGCCGCTCGCCGTGGTGCTGCTCTCGGGCGGGCTCGACTCGATGGTGACCGCCGCGCTCGCGCAGGAGGCGGGCTTTGCGGTCCATGCGCTCAGCGTCGACTATGGACAGCGGCATAAGCTTGAGCTGCAATCGGCCGCGCGCATCGCGGCAAAGCTGGGGCTGGCCCGCCACACACCGATCGCGCTCGATCTGCGCGCGTTTGGCGGATCGGCTCTGACCGACAGTATCGACGTGCCGAAGGGCGGGGTCGGCGACGATATTCCGGTAACCTATGTGCCCGCGCGCAATCTCGTGTTCCTTGCGCTGACGACGGCCTGCGCCGAGGCGGCGGGCGCGCGCGACGTGTTCATCGGGGTCAACGCGCTCGACTATTCGGGTTATCCCGATTGCCGCCCCGAATTCATCTCCAGTTTTGCCGAAACCGCGCGGCTCGGCACCAAGGCCGGGGTCGAGGGCGCGCCCTTCACGATCCACGCGCCGCTCCAGCACATGACCAAGGCCGACATCGCCCGCGAGTGCGCGCGCCTCGGGCTCGACCCGGCGTGGAGCTGGTCGTGCTACGATCCCACGTCCGATGGGCTCGCCTGCGGGCTGTGCGATTCGTGCCGTTTGCGGAAAAAGGGTTTTGCCGAGGCGGGTATTGTCGATAGCACCCGCTATAACGCCTGACCGGCCGCACGCCGGTGTCGAGCAAGTGTACGGGATAGGGGATGAGTTTTGAGTGAGGACACCACGGTGGCGCCCGGCAATAGCGAGGCGCCCGCGTCGGCCTACAGCTGGTATGTGCTGGGCGTGCTGGTTGTGGTCTACATCCTCAACTTCATCGACCGGCAGATCCTCTCGATCCTCGCGGTCGACATCAAGCGCGATCTGGCGCTGACCGACGGGCAGCTGGGCTTTCTGGGGGGCGCGGCCTTCGCGGTGTTCTATGCGCTGTTCGGGGTGCCGCTCGGCCGGCTGGCGGATCGCTGGCACCGCGTGCGGCTGCTCACCATTGGCCTGCTGCTGTGGTCGACGATGACCGCGCTGTCGGGCTTTGCGAGGAATTTCCTCACCCTGTCGCTTGCGCGGATGGGCGTGGGCGTGGGTGAGGCGACTGCGAGCCCGACCGCCTATTCGCTGATCTCTGACTATTTCCCCTCGCGCCAGCGCGCGACCGCGCTCGCGATCTATTCCTCGGGATTGTATCTCGGGGGCGGGGTGTCGCTGCTGATCGGGGCGAAGATCTCGCAGGTGTGGGATGCGGCCTATCCGGGCGGCGGGGTCGCCGGGCTGGTCGGCTGGCAGGCGGCGTTTCTCGCCGTGGGCGTGCCGGGGGTGCTGCTGGCGATCTGGGTCGCCTCGCTGCGCGAGCCCGCGCGTCAGCCCGACGCGGCGAGCGGCACGCGCCACCCGCTGGTCGATTTCTTCGTCGATCTGTCGATGCTGCTTCCGCCTTTCACGGTCCTCCACGCACTGCGGCGCGGGCCGATGGCGGCGCTGGTCAATGTGGCGATGGCTGGGGCGATGATTGGCTTCGCGCTGGTGATGATCAAGCTGACCAAGAACGTTCCGCAGTGGTCGGCGATTGCCTTCGGCTATTACGCGGTGTTCTCATGGGCCTCGACCCTGCGGCGCCACGATCCGGCGACCTTCCGGCTGATCTGGGGGACTCCCGCCTTCATCTGCACCGCGCTGGGCTACGGGCTGGTGTCGCTCGGCGCCTACGCGCTTGCGTTCTGGTCGGCGCCCTATGCCGAGACGGTGCTGAAGCTGCCCAAGGCCGAGCTCGCCTTCGTGCTCGGGGGGAGCGGGGCGCTTTCGGGCTTCCTTGGCGTGATCCTCGGCGGGCGCCTGTCCGATTGGCTGCGGGGGCGCAACCCTTCGGGGCGGATCCTGGTGGTGATGTTCGGGATCCTCGCGCCAGTGGTGCCGATCTGGATCGGCTTCACCACCGAGAATGCTGTCCTGTTCTACGCGATGAACTTTCTTGCCGGGATGTTCGCGGCGACGGCACTGGGGGCGGCGGCGGCAACCA
>NZ_JAMNXL010000018.1 GCF_023653175.1 Erythrobacter sp.
CCCAAGGCGGAACACGCGGTCCGGATCGGCGACCGCACGGCGCAGCCGTTCGGCAACGCAGGCGATGATCTTGTCGCCCGCGTCATGGCCATGGGTGTCGTTGACCTGCTTGAACCCGTTGCAGTCGCAATAGAGCAGTACGACCTGTCCCCTCATGAGGCGCGCCTCGGCAATCGCCGCCTCGAGATCGCGCTCGAGCCACGCGCGGTTTCCGAGCCCGGTCAGTGGATCACGGTCGGCCCGCCGCGAAAGTTCAGCATTTTCGGTGGAGATGCTTTCATGCCACTTCTCAAGCTCGTCGAGCAGCATGTTGAAATCGGCGGTGATCTGGTCGAGCTCAGCGATCCCCGCTGGGGCCAGCCGCAGCGAGGGGCGGCGCTGGATAATCACCTCGTGCGCGATCTCGGCGACCCGGTCGAGCGGCGCGGCGATCGCTTCCTCAAGCCGGCGGGCAAGAATCCGGGTCGCCAGCACGGTGATGCCGAGGCTGCTGACAGCGATGATCAGTGATGCCAGCGTGTAACTGAAGATCGCGCTGATCGTGCCGGTGACGCGTACCTCGCCGACTGTCTCATTCTGGAAGTCGATCCTGCGACTGACGGGGCCAAGCCCCAGCCAGCGGGAGACGAACGGACCGAGATCGACGCTGCTCGAACCTGCGCGGCGCCAGACTACGAAAGGCTGGCCTGCGGCGTTATAGACCTCGATGCTGGCAAGGTTGTCGTTGGCAGCGAGCCTGAACACGACGCGCTCGGCGGCCTCGCGATCACCGAACACCAGAGGCGGTTCGACAGCGTAGGACAGGGTCTCGGCCGCTAGCGCGACGTTCTGCCCGGCATAGCCGCGCAGCGCGAAGAGCCCGCTTGCCATCAGCGACAACGAGGCAAGCAGAACCGCGAGCAGCACCAGCCGCAGGTGGCCGCGCGCCAGAACGCCGCGCAGGGTCGGCGGACGCTCCCCATTGCCCGCCTGCCCGATCATGCGACGCCTCCATCCGCAAGGCTCAGAACCCTTGGATCGACCCGCACCTGCGATCGCGACACGGCATCGATGTTGAGCCGGAATGACAGCGACTGCGCCTCGAACAGCAGGCAGAACATCGCGCGGCTGCGGCAGGCGGGATCGTTTTCGGCGATAGTCAGGACCGCTTCGCCCCGCATCCGTGCCGTGACGATCCGCGCCTCATCAATGCCGAGACGGCCGAGATAAACGATCTGGCACTCGCTTGGCTGTACGTTCGCGACATCGCGGCGCACCACGTCGACACCCACGGCCGCGACCTGCTCGCCCTCCATGAGATCCTCGGCATGGTCTGCCGGCCCCACGACGCAGGCACGCAGACGGCGCGGATTATTGGGCCAGCGGCTGTATTGCACGATCCCCCGGACCATCCGGGCAACCACCGCGCGGTAGGGATCGGGCTCGTTTCCGAGTGGCAGGCCGGCGGGCATGGGCTGCGATGTGGCAGCCAGAGCCAAAGGCACCCATCCCGACCAGAAACTCTGCAAAACGCTCAGATTGCCCCCGACTGGCGCGTGCGTCGCAGTTGCCCCGCGTTAACTGCCTTCTCAATCGCCTGTGAGGAGAAGCGTTAGCTGGTCTGACTAACTTTGCCAACCGGTTCAACAACCCGAAGGTGCAATTCGCGCAAGCTGCGCAGCTCGGCCGGGCTCGGCGCGCCCATCAGCAGATCCTCGGCGCGCTGGTTCATCGGGAAGAGCGAGATCTCGCGCAGGTTCTTCGCGCCGCACAGCAGCATGATGATCCGGTCGACGCCTGCCGCCATCCCCCCGTGCGGCGGCGCGCCGTACTGGAAGGCGCGGTACATGCCGCCGAAGCGCTCTTCCACGTCCGCCTTGGTCAGGCCGGTGACCTCGAAGGCCTTCACCATCGTTTCAGGCTTGTGGTTGCGGATCGATCCGCTCGCGATTTCAAAGCCGTTGCAGACGAGATCGTACTGGAACGCCTTGATCGTCAGCGGATCCTGACCTTCGAGCGCCTCGATCCCGCCCTGCGGCATCGAGAAGGGGTTGTGGCTGAAGTCGACCTTCTTCTCGTCCTCGTTCCACTCGTAGAACGGGAAATCGACGATCCAGCACAGCGCGAAGCGGCTTTCGTCGATCAGGCCGAGTTCCACGCCGACGCGGATGCGCGCCGCGCCTGCCAGCTTGGCGGCATCGGCTTCCTTGCCCGCAGCGAAAAACAACCCGTCATTCTCGCCAAGGCCGAGTTCGGCATAGAGTTCGGCCATGCGCTCGGGGCCATGGTTCTTGGCGATCGGCCCGCCGAACTCGCCGCCCTTGCGGGTGACATAGCCGAGGCCCGCATAGCCTTCCTTGCGCGCCCAGTCGTTCATGTCGTCGAAGAACTTGCGGCTCTTCTCGTGGGTTGCGGGCGCAGGAATGACGCGCACCACACCGCCGCCGCCGACGATTTTTTCGAAGAGGCCGAAGCCCGACTGCGTGAAGTGCGCGGACACGTCGCTGATGATCAGCGGGTTGCGCAGATCGGGCTTGTCCGAGCCATACTTGAGCATCGCCTCGTCATAGGGGATGCGCGGGAACTCCCCCGCCGGGGTCACCGCCTTGTCGCCCGCGAAGGCGGCGAAGGTGCCCTGAATCACCGGCTCCATCGTCTCCCAGACTTCTTCCTGAGTAACAAAACTCATTTCGAGGTCGAGCTGGTAGAACTCGCCCGGCAGTCGGTCGGCGCGCGGGTCTTCGTCGCGGAAGCAGGGGGCGATCTGGAAATAGCGGTCGAAGCCCGCCACCATCAGCAGCTGCTTGTACTGCTGCGGCGCCTGCGGGAGCGCGTAGAATTTCCCCGCGTGGATGCGGCTCGGCACGAGGAAGTCGCGCGCGCCCTCGGGCGAAGAAGCCGTGAGAATGGGCGTCGAGAACTCGTTGAAACCGGCTGCGTTCATGCGGGCGCGCATGTCGGCGATCACCGCCACGCGGGTCATGATGTTCCTGTGCAGCGTCTCGCGCCGCAGATCGAGGAAGCGGTACTTCAGCCGGATGTCCTCGGGGTAAGGCTGCTCGTCGGCGACCGGCATCGGCAGCTCTTCGGCCGCGCTCTGCACCGTTATGCCGCGCGCGAACACCTCGATCGCGCCGGTCGCTAGGCCCGCATTGACCGTCTCGGCGATGCGCGCCTTGACCGTGCCCTCGATGGTGACGACGCTTTCGACGCGCAGACCCTCGAGCACCGACAGCGCCGGGCTGTCGCTGTCGGCGACGATCTGGGTGATGCCGTAGTGATCGCGCAGGTCGATGAACAGCACGCCCCCGTGATCGCGCTTGCGATGGATCCAGCCCGACAGGCGGACGGTCTCGCCCACGTGGTCCGAAGAAAGCTGTGCGCAAGTATGCGTGCGGTAGGGGTGCATCTAAACTCTTGTCCTGTTCGCGGCTATGACGCTAGGGCGCGCGGGCGCGTTCGGAGCCTTGCTCCGCCGTCGGCGCGCTAACAGGGCAAGCCCGCCGCTTTGTCAAGCCACGCTTGGCAAAGGTGCAGGCGCAAACTGGGTTCGAACCCGAGGGCGGCACTCCGCCCGTGATACGCGAAAAGACAACATGAAAATCCATCCGCTGATTACCACCACCGAGGCCCTCTCCGACCTCTGCGACCGTCTTGCGAAGTCCGATTTCGTCGCGGTCGACACCGAATTCATGCGCGAGAACACCTATTGGCCCGAACTGTGCCTGGTGCAGATCGCCAATACCGAAGAAGCCGCCGCGATCGACCCGATGGCCGAAGGCATCGACCTCACGCCGCTGCTCGACCTGATGTGCGAGAACGAGGACGTGCTCAAGGTCTTCCACGCCGGCGGGCAGGATGTCGAAATCATCGTCAACCTCACCGGCAAGACCCCGCACCCCATCTTCGACACTCAGATCGCGATGATGGCGATCAGCCAGTCCGAACAGATCGGCTATGCCAACCTGGTCGAAACCTGGGTCGGCGTCACCATCGACAAGGGCGCGCGCTTCACCGATTGGAGCCGCCGCCCGCTGACCGACCGGCAGATCGAATATGCGATCGGCGATGTCACCTATCTGGCAGGCATCTTCCCCAAGATCCTCAAGAAGCTGATCAAGACCGGGCGCGGGCTGTGGCTCGATGCCGAGATGGAGAAGCTCGCCGATCCCTCCAATTACCTCACCGATCCCGGCCTTGCCTGGAAGCGCATCCGCCAGCCGGGGCGCAATCCGCAGGTGCTCGGGCGGATGAAGGCGCTTGCCGCCTGGCGCGAGAGCGAGGCGCAGCACAAGAACATTCCGCGCGGGCGGATCATGCGCGACGAGACCCTCGCCGACATCGCCAGCCACCCGCCCAAGTCGCAAGGCGATCTTGCCAAGGTGCGCGGGCTCAGCCCCGCATGGAAGGACAATGACATCGGCAAGCGGCTGATGAAGGTGCTCGCCGATGCCGAGCCGCTGCCCAAGTCGGAAATGCCCGAGAAGATCAAGCAGGGCGCGCCGCTCGGCAAGGAAGGCGCGCTGGTTGCCGATCTGCTCAAGCTCCTGCTCAAGATCCGCGCCCGCGAGATCGACGTCGCCCCGCGCCTGCTCACCCGCGCCGACGAGATGGAGGCGCTCGCGGCAGGGGTGCGAAATCTGCCGGTACTGCAAGGCTGGCGCTACGAAGTGTTCGGCAAGGACGCGCTCGATCTGGTCGAGGGCAAGCTCGCCTTCGCGGTGGAGAAAGGCCGGCTCAAGATGACCCATATCGACGATGTGGTGGAGCCGGGGCCGGTGCCGACGCCAGCCCAGGAAGTCGATACGCTGGCAGCGGAATAGCGCGCGGGCCGTGAGCACCTACCTCCCCACCATCAAGCAGCTGCAATATCTCGTGGCGCTCCACGAGCACGGGCATTTCGGCAAGGCGGCCGATGCCAGCTTTGTGTCGCAGTCGACGCTGTCGGCGGGGATTCGCGAGCTTGAGTCCCTGCTCGGTGTGACGCTGGTCGAACGCTCGCGCAGGGTGGTGCGCTTCACGGCGCTCGGCGAACAGGTGGTGGCCAAGGCCAACCGGCTGCTGCGCGAGGCCGAAGAGCTGGCCGATCTGGTCCACGCCTCGGGCAAGCCGCTGTCGGGCGAACTCAGGATGAGCGTCATCCCGACGATCGCGCCCTTTCTGCTGCCGCGCATGCTGCCCCGACTGAAGCGCGAGCGGCCCGACCTCAAGCTCATGCTGCGCGAGGAGACGAGCCATGATGCGCTCGAATCCCTCAACCACGGGCGGGTCGATTGCGTGCTGCTGGCGCTGCCCTTCGACACGGGCGACGCGGCGATCGCGCATATCGCCGATGACCGGCTGTTCATCGCCTTCCCCAAGGACGATCCGCGCGATCCCCCGGCGAGCATCAAGCCCGACATGATCGATCAGGGGCGGCTGCTGCTGCTGGAGGACGGCCACTGCCTGCGCGACCATGCGCTGGCCGCCTGCAACCGCGCCGAACTGCGCGCCAGTGCGGCGATGATCGGCACGAGCCTGCATACGCTGGTGCAGTTGGTCGACAATGACCTCGGCCTCACCATGCTCCCCGAAATGGCGCTGACCGCGGGCATCCTTGCCGGTACGCAGGTGGTTGCCCGCCCTGTCGACAGCCCGACGGCCAAGCGCGAGATCGTGCTGGCGTGGCGCAAGAACTCGCCGCGCGAGGCGGATTTCCTGCTGCTGGCGGAAGAACTGCGAGCGGGTTGAGTGCTCGCGGCTCAGCACTCCACCAGCGTGAGGCTCAGGGCGAGAGTCGCGGCCAGCGCGATGCGCATCCGGCGCGAGGGCGGTGCCAGGGCCGGGCGGGCTGCGGGTCTGGCCGCGCCTCGCACATCATAGGCAGCAAGCATCGCCAGCTCGCCAAGCTCGCGCCGTTCCATGTCGTCGACCAGGCCGTGGACATCCTCGGCGAGCAGCTCGGCATCGCCGATCAGCGCCGAGGCGCGGGTGAACTCGCCGCGCGCAAGCGCCTCGCGCGCCTCGCCCTGCAGGCGCCGCGCGTGATCTGCCAACTGTCCGGCAAAGACGCCGTCGCCGCGTGCCGACTCCAATCCCATAGGATATAGTGTAACCACAGCCGCCCCGCGCATCCAGTGCGTTTCGCGCAAGCATGAGGCGCGCGCGCTTCGCGTCTCAATCCATGTGTTTGAGGCCGACGCGCAGGTAATCCCAGCCGGTGATGCAGGTCAGCACCGCGGCGGTCCACAGCGAGACCAGCCCGACAAGGTGCACCCAGCTCTGCGCGATCGTCGAGCATGCCTCGCCCACCGACTGGCACGGCTGCCCATGCACCGCCCCGCCGAGAATCAACGCGCCGAGCGATACGAGCTGGAATGTCGTCTTCCACTTGGCGAGTTTGGAGACCGGCACCGAGACCTGGATCCCGCCGAGAAATTCGCGCAGCCCCGATACCGCGATCTCGCGCACGAGGATCACGAGGCCGGCAATCACGTGGATGTCGCCCGCATAGGGCCCGCGCAGATAGCCTTGCGCGGTCAGCACCAGAATCACCGCCGCAACCATGATCTTGTCGGCGATCGGATCGAGAAAGATGCCCAGCTTGGAGACCGTCCCGTGCGCCCGGGCGAGGTAGCCGTCGAAGAAATCGGTGATCGCGATGATGCAATAGAGAACAAAGCCAATGAGATAGCCCGCGCGCCATTCGGGCCACCACAGGAAGAACGCCAGCAGCGGCACCGCGAAGATGCGGCTACAGGTGAGGATGTTCGGCAGGCTCGACATAGGTTTCCCCCGTCCCCTCTAGCGGCTTGCAGGCCCGCACAAAACCCTTTCGCGGATAAAGACAGCGAAAGCCTCGCGCCCCGCCCCTACGTCATGCGCACTTGTGAAACCGCGCCCCCGCGCTATGTCGCTGGTAACTGACAAGGAAGCCCCAGCGTAACACCGGCATGACCACATCGCTCCAACTCATGGGCAAGCGCCGCTTTGCGCCGCTGTTTGTCACCCAGCTGCTCAACGCGCTCAACGACAATCTCTACAAGAACGCGATGGTGCTGTTCATCGTCTACCAGCTCTATGATTCGCCCGAGATGGAGACGCTGGTGAGCGGGGTGGCGACGGCGCTGTTCGTGCTGCCCTTCGTGCTGTTCTCGGCGACCTCGGGCCAATTGGCCGACATGCGCGACAAGACTGGCATCATCCGCTGGATCAAGTTCGCCGAGATCATCATCATGGCAGGCGGCGCCGCCGGGCTGCTGCTTGCAGCGCAGGGCATGATGGTCGAGAGCGTGGCGATCCCGCTGATGTTTGCCGCGCTGTTCGCGATGGGCGTCCATTCGACCTTCTTCGGCCCGATCAAGTATGCGATCCTTCCTCAGCACCTTGAAGACCACGAGGTGCTGGCCGGCACCGGGCTCGTCGAGGCAGGTACTTACGTGGCGATCCTGACCGGCATGATCCTCGCCGCGGTGCTGTCGGTGGGTCAGAGCACGGTTGCGGTGATCGCCATTGCGCTGGTCGGCTATGCGGTGTGCCGCTTCGTTCCTGCCGCCCCGCCGCAGAGCAAGGACGTGAAGGTCGAATGGAACCCGATTCGCGCCTCGCGCTCGCTGGTCGCCTTCTCGATGCGCAATCTCGAGCTGCGCTATGCGGTGCTGGCAATCAGCTTCTTCTGGGCGATCGCGGCGATCCTCGGCGTGCAGTTCTTCCCGCTCGCCAAGAATGTCCTGCTCGCCGACAAGCAGGTGGCGATGGTCATGCTGGTCGCCTTTTCGGCCGGCATCGCCATCGGATCGGTGGCGATCAACGCGCTGCTCAAGGGCGAGATTTCCGCCCGCCATTCGCCGATCTCGGTGCTGGTCATGGGGATGCTGCTGATCGGCTTCTACCTGATCTGCCGGACCTGGGACCTGCAGCCTGCGGGCGAGCTGTTCACCGTCACCGAATTCCTCGCCCAGCCGCTCGCGCTGCTGCTGGTCGCGAACCTGTTGCTCATCGCGGTGGCAGGGGGCATGTTCGTGGTGCCGCTCTATGCCTTCCTGACGACACGCGTTGAAAAGTCCGAAGCCTCGCGCTCGGTGGCGGCGAACAACTTCATCTCATCGGTGTTCATGGCGGTGGGCGCGGGCGTCGCCGGCGTGCTCGGCTTCTTCGGCATCCCGCTGGCCGAGCAATTGCTGCTGAGCCTTGCGCTATGCCTGCTCTCGGCGCACCTGTCGCGCAAGCTCTACCGGGTGGAGACGCAGCGCATTCCCGCTGCCGCCTAGATGATGAAGGCGAGCACCGCGAGCGTCACCGCGACATAGGTGCTGGCCACGCCGCGCACGTCGTCCACCGTCAGCCGCCACAGGCTCTCGGCGGGAATCGGGATCAGATCGCGCTTGACGTGCGGCGGCAGGCTCATGCGGAACCAGTGGCGGGCGGTCTCATCGGTGAGGACCAGGCTGCGGCGCATCTTCGCGAGTCTCCGGGTGGCAGGAGAGTGTAGCTTTAAGACTTTCTTAACCTTTGGAAACGGTTTGCGGCGGGTGTGTCGCAGCGTGGGACAGGGCGTGTTTGCGCCTGAGCGCCTGCGCCGTTAGAGGCTCGTGGTGAGACGACGGGAGAGTTTTCGATGACCGATTCCACTCGCACGGCAGCCGCCCTGCTGGTCGATTGCCTTGCCGTGCAGGGCGCCACGCGGATCTTCACCGTGCCCGGAGAAAGTTTCCTCGCGGTCCTCGATGCCCTGCCCGACCGGCCGGAGATCGAGGTCGTCACCTGCCGTCAGGAAGGCGGAGTCGCATTCATGGCCTGCGCCGACGGGGCCATGACAGGCGCGCCCGGCGTCGCCTTCGTCACCCGCGGCCCGGGCGCGACCAATGCCTCGATCGGTGTGCATGTCGCGCATCAGGATTCGCAGCCGATGATCCTGTTCGTGGGCGATGTGGCGCGCGGCATGCAGGGGCGCGAAGGGTTTCAGGAGGTCGATTTCACCGCCTTCTTCTCCCCGATCTGCAAGTGGGCGGCGCGGATCGACGATCCGCTGCGCATCCCCGAATATATCGCCCGCGCCTATGCGACTGCGATCAGCGGCCGGCCCGGCCCGGTGGTGCTGGCTCTGCCCGAGGACATGCTGGTCGAAGCGGTGCCCGCGAGCCTCGCCCCGCGCCCGCAAGCGCTGCGCCCCGCGCAGGCCGTCTGCCCCGACGCGATGCGCGCCCTGTTCGACATGATCGCCGATGCGGCCAGCCCCATTGCGATCATCGGCGGTGCGGGATGGAACACCAAGGCACGGTATTACTTCGAGCAATTTGCGCAAAGCATCGGGCTTCCCGTGGCGACCGCCTTCCGCCGCCAGGACGCGATCGCCCCCGATTCGCCCGTCTATGCCGGAAACCTCGGCTACGGACCGAACCCGCAGCTGGTCGAGCGGGTCAGGAACGCCGATCTCGTCATCGCAGTGGGCGCAAGGCTCGGCGAGGCGACCACCGACGGCTACACGCTCCCCACCCTCGAACACCCCGGCCAGACGCTCGTCCACATCCACCCCGACCCCGAGGAACTGGGCCGCGTCTACCGCACCGATCTGGCGCTGTGCTGCGCCATGGACGAATTCGCCGAATGCGCCGCCCTGTGGGATCATAGCGACATCATCCCCTTCGATGCGGGCGCAGAGGCCCATGCCGAGTGGCTCGCCTGGGCAACCCCGCAGCCGTCCGACGCCGCGATCGATCTGGCCGGCTGCGTCGGTGCGATGCGCGAGATGCTCCCTGCCGACACGATCATCTGCAACGGCGCGGGCAATTTTGCCGGATGGTGGCACCGCTACTGGCGCTATGCCGCCTATCCGGGCCAGCTTGCCCCGACCTGCGGCGCGATGGGTTACGGCGTTCCGGCTGCGGTCGCCGCTGCCCTGCGCTTCCCCGATCGCACCGTCGTTGCCGTGGCAGGCGACGGGGACTTCCTGATGAACGGGCAGGAACTCGCCACGGCCGCGCAATATGGAGCCAATCTCATCGTAGTGGTCGTCGACAACGGGGCTTATGGCACGATCCGGATGCACCAGGAACGCGAATATCCCGGCCGGGTCTCGGCAACGGCGCTCGCCAATCCCGATTTCGCGATGCTCGGCGCAGCCTACGGGGCGTGGAGCGCGCGGGTGGAGACCACCGCGCAATTCATCACCGCGCTCGAGGAGGCCAAGGGCCGCAGCGGCATCCGCCTGATCCACGCGCTGACCGAACTGGAACGCATCGCGGCCAGCGGCGCGACCATCACCGGCCTGCGCGCGCGGGCGAATCGGACCGCCTGAAACGCGAAAGGGCCGCTACCCCATGTGCGGGGAGCGGCCCTTCGGCTGGTCAGACCGGCAACGGGTCAGGCGCGGTTGACGACGCCCTTGACTTCGCCCTTGAGCCGGTCGCCCTTGCCTTCGAGTTCCTGCTTGCGGCCCTCGTTGCGGGTCTCGGGGTCGCTCGAGCGCTGCTTGGCTTCGCCGATGGTTTCCTTGACGGCGCCCTTGGCCTTGTCGGTGAATTCACCCATGTTAACCTCCTGTGTTAAGCCAATGGAATTATTGGCCTTTCAGAAGACCGACGGGTGGGCAGCGGCATCGTTCCCGGCTTCAGGGCGAACGGTGGCCGCAGCGCGACGGGTACCCGAATTCAGGCCCCCGCCATCTCCCGGATCACGCCCCATTCCTCTGGGCTGACCGCACAGACCGACAGGCGCGAAAGACGAATCAGCTGCATCTCGGCAAGCCGCGGCTCGGCCTTGATCGCGGCGAGCGTGACGGGCTTGGGAAGCTTTTCCGTCGCCTTCAGCTTCACCGCTGCCCACTTGCCGGTTTCATCCGTGGGATCGCCGATGCCGGTGACGGTGATCTGGGCGATGCCGACGATCTCCAGCCCCTCGCGGCTGTGGTAGAAGAACGCCTCGTCGCCAACTTTCATCGCCATCAGGTTGTTGCGCGCCAGATAGTTGCGCACCCCGTCCCACGTCCCCTCGCCTTCCGCGACAAGATCATCCCAGCTATACTTGAAAGGTTCGGATTTCATCAGCCAGTAGGCCATTGCGCGCGCGTGCTCCCATGCGAGTGAAGCGCTCCGATAGACCGCCCGGCGCCCCCTCGCCAAGCCCTGCCGATTAACCCGATGTTTAGCGCAATCTGCCATGCAATGCGCTCAGAGACGGGGCAGAGCACGCCGCCCCACTGGCAGGGCGAGGCAAGGGGCGACGGTTTTGACGGAGCAAGAACCAGACAATCCGCTCGGCGCGGCAGAACGCGACATCATCGCGCTGGGGATTGCCACGGCGTCGATCATTCTGCTGGTGGGCACCGGGGGCTCGGTGATGCCGCAGGTGATGGACGCGCTGACCGGCGCGGGCGGCGCGCCCAACGTGATCCTCGTCAACGCCCTGCTGCTCAACATCGCGCTGATCATCTTCGGCTGGCGCCGCTACCGCGAACTCACCCGCGAGATCGAGGAACGCCGCCGCGCCGAGGCCCGCGCCCGGCTGCTGGCGGCCACCGATCCGCTCACCGGATGCCTCAACCGCCGCTCGATGTTCGAAGCAACCGAGGAACTGCGCGCGCGCGCCGCGATGCGCGGCGAGGCGGTCGCCTATTGCATGATCGATCTCGACAACTTCAAGCAGATCAATGACATGCACGGGCACTCCGCGGGCGATGCGGTACTGGTGATGCTGTGCGAGCGAATCCGCGCGCTGCTCCCACGCGAGGCGCGGATGGCACGGCTGGGGGGCGATGAATTCGCTTTCGTCATGCCCTTCCCGGCCGGCCACGCCGACCGGGTCGACGATCTCGTCATCCGCCTCTTCGAAAGCCTTGTCCAGCCCTTCCGCATGCCCGAGCTGACGGTCGAACTAACCCTGTCGATCGGGCTCGCCGCCGATCACGACGCGGACGGCACGATCGGCCTAGTGGTCGATGCCGCCACGCTCATGCACCGCGCGGACATGGCGCTGTATCAGGCCAAGAAGCAGGGCCGGAACCGCTACTTCTGGTTCGAGGCCACCATGGAAAGCGAACTGCGCTTCCGCAACCAGCTCGAAACCGGCATCCGCCGCGGCCTGGCGCGCGGCGAATTCGTGCCCTTCTACGAACAGCAGGTCGATCTCGACAGCGGCGCGCTGGTCGGCTTCGAGATGCTTGCGCGCTGGCGCTCGCCGCAGCTCGGCCTCATCAGCCCCGACATCTTCGTGCCGATCGCCGAGGAGATCGGCCTCATCAACGAGCTGTCGGAACGCCTGATGGAACAGGCCTTCGCCGATGCGCGCGAGTGGGACGACACGCTTACCCTCTCGGTCAACATCTCCCCGGTGCAGCTGCGCGACCCGTGGTTCGCCCAGCGTATCCTCAAGAAGCTGGTCGCCGCGGGCTTCCCGCCGCAGCGCCTCGAGATCGAGATCACCGAAAGCTGTCTGCACGAAAATGTCGGCCTCGTCCGTTCGATGATTATGTCCCTGCGCAACCAGGGCGTGCAGATCGCGCTCGACGATTTCGGCACCGGCTATTCGAGCTTCGAACAGCTGCGCAACCTGCCCTTCGACCGCATCAAGATCGACCGCAGCTTCGTCAGCGAGCTGAAGGAGCCGGGCAACCACTCGCGGTTGGTCGAGGCGATCGTCTCACTGGGGCGCGGGCTCGATCTGCCGCTCACCGCCGAGGGCGTGGAGGACGAGGAGATCCTCCAGGCGCTGAAGTCGATGGGACGGCTCAAGGCGCAGGGATATTTCTACGGCCAGCCCGAGGATGCCGAGGGCGTGCGTGCGCGGCTGCGGTCGGCGGGCAGGCTCACCGGCGCGAGCACCGAGGGCGCACTCGCCCAGCGCGCGGCGGGCGAGGATGCGCAGACGCTCTACCGCATCGCGCGCCCCTAAGGCAGCCCTCCCACTGGACGCGCGCCCCTCGCGTGCATAGATGCACGCCCAGTGAGCACGATCATTCCCTTCATCAAGATGCACGGGCTCGGCAACGACTTCGTGGTGATCGACGCGCGCGCGGCGGCCATCCCGACGATGACGCCCGCGGTGGCGCGCGCACTGGGAGACCGGCGGACGGGGATCGGCTTCGACCAGCTGATCCTGCTCGAACCGAGCGAGACCCGGGATTTCCGCGTGCGGTTCTTCAATGCCGACGGCAGCGAGGCCGGTGCCTGCGGCAATGGCAGCCGCGCGGTGGCGCTGCTCCATGGCGCGCCCGCGACAGTCGAGACCGGCGGCGGGACGCTCCGCCTCGAACCACTGGAAGGCGGCGCGCGGGTCGACATGGGCGCGCCGCGCTTCGATTGGGACGCGATCCCGCTGGCCTATCCGATGGACACCTTCACCATGCCGGTCGGGTGGGAGAGCCTTGAAGGGCCCATGGCGGTCAATGTCGGCAACCCGCACGCCGTGTTCTTCGTCGATGATGCGGACGCGGTGGAGCTCGAGCGGCTCGGCCCGATCATCGAGCACGACCCACTGTTCCCGGAGCGCGTCAACGTCAATGTCGCCAGCCTTGCGGGACCGGATCACCTCCACTTGCGCGTCTGGGAGCGCGGCGCGGGCCTCACCCGCGCCTGCGGCACCGGCGCCTGCGCCACCGCGGTCGCGGCGATCCGCCGGGGGTTGGTGCAGAGCCCGGTGCGCGTCACCCTCCCCGGCGGCGACCTCGTGATCGCGTGGCAGCCGGGCGGCACCATCCTGATGAGCGGGCCAGCCGCGACAAGCTTTCGCGGGACATTCGACTGGGACGACTACGCGGCGGGGGCTGCGGGTTGACCGCCCCGCAGATCATCAGCCTCGGCTGCCGCATGAACATCGCGGAGAGCGAGGCCATGCGCGCGATGCTGGCGGGAGAGCGCGATCTCGTCGTCGTCAATTCCTGCGCCGTCACCGACGAAGCGCTGAGCCAAACCCGCAAGGCGATCCGCCGCGCGCGCCGCGACAACCCGCAGGCGCGGCTGGTGGTGACCGGCTGCGCGGCCGAGATTGACCGTGCGGCCATCGGCGCGATGGACGAAGTCGATGCGCTGGTCGCCAATGCTGCCAAGCTTGATCCGCGCAGCTGGAATGTGCCCGGCGATGCCCCGCCCCTCGCCCCGGCCCGCACCCGCGCTTTCGTGGCGGTGCAGAACGGCTGCGACCACACCTGCACCTTCTGCGTCATCCCGCAAGGGCGTGGGCCGAGCCGTTCGTTGACGGTGCCGCAGGTGCTCGGCGAGATCGAAGCCCATCTCGCGGCGGGCGCGCCAGAGGTGGTGCTGACCGGCGTCGACCTCACCTCGTGGGGTCATGACCTGCCGAATGCCCCGCGGCTCGGCGCGCTGGTCGAGGCGATCCTGGCGGCCTTCCCCGCCCTTCCCCGGCTGCGCCTTTCGTCGGTGGACGGGGTCGAGATCGACGAGGCTCTGTTCGACCTGCTGTCGGGCGAGGCGCGGGTGATGCCGCATCTCCACCTCAGCCTGCAGCACGGGGCCGACCTGATCCTCAAGCGCATGAAGCGGCGGCACCTCAGGGCCGATGCGCTGGCGCTGGTCAGCCGCCTCAAGGCCCAGCGCCCCGGCATCGCCATCGGCGCCGACCTGATCGCCGGCTTCCCGACCGAGGACGCGGGCCATCACGCGGAGAGCCTCGCGATCATCGACGAGCTCGACATCGTCCACGCCCATGTCTTCCCCTATTCGCCCCGCCCCGGCACCCCCGCCGCGCGCATGCCGCAGCTCGCCCGCGAGGTGGTGAAGGCCCGCGCTGCAGACCTGCGCGCCCGAGCTGCTGCGCACCGCGCGGCGTGGCTTGCCGGGCTTGTGGGCGAAACGCTCCCCGTCCTCGCCGAAAGGGGCGGCACCGGCTATGCCCCCAATTACGCCCCCGTCGCCCTGCCCCCCGGCACGGCGGCAGGCACGATCATCGACGTGACCCCAAGCGGCCTCAGGGAGGGCCTGCTCGCATGAGTGAAACCAGCTGGACCCAGCGATTGTTCGGGGGCTTTGCCAAGACCTCCGAGCGGCTCTCGGCCAATTTGCCCGGCAGCAGCGGCGGCACCGCGAAGCTTGATGACAAGACGCTTGACGAGGTCGAGGATGCGCTGATCCTGTCCGATCTCGGCCCCTCGGCGGCCGCCCGCATCCGCGCGCGGCTTTCGGACAAGCGCTTCGGGCTCGAGATCACCTCGCGCGAGCTGAAGGAGGCCGTGGCCGAGGAGATCGCCGCGATCCTGCGCCCTGTCGCCAAGTCGCTCGAAATCACCGCCTTCCCGCGCCCGCAGGTGATCCTCGTGATCGGGGTTAACGGCTCAGGCAAGACCACCACCATCGCCAAGCTTGCCCACCTCTTCCAGGAGGACGATTACGGCGTGCTGCTGGCGGCGGGCGACACCTTTCGCGCGGCCGCCATCGGCCAGCTGGCAACCTGGGCAGGGCGCATCGGGGTCGACCTCGTGCGCGGGCCCGAGGGCGGCGATCCGGCGGCGATCGTGTTCGATGCCGTCCGCCAAGCGACCGACACCGGGATCGACGCGCTGATCGTCGACACCGCCGGGCGCTTGCAGAACAAGAAGGAGCTGATGGAGGAACTGGCCAAGATCCGCCGCGTGCTCGGCCGCATCAACCCCGAATCGCCGCATGACGTCGTGCTGGTATTGGATGCCACCAACGGCCAGAACGCGTTGTCGCAGATCGATGTCTTCAAGGAGGTCGCGGGCGTCACCGGCCTGATCATGACCAAGCTTGACGGCACCGCGCGCGGCGGCGTGCTGGTTGCGGCGGCCGAGCAATATGGCCTCCCCATCCACGCCATCGGCGTCGGCGAGAAGATGGAGGACCTGCGCCCCTTCGACCCCGACCTCGTCGCGCGCG
Source organism: Erythrobacter sp. (assembly GCF_023653175.1). GTDB lineage: Bacteria > Pseudomonadota > Alphaproteobacteria > Sphingomonadales > Sphingomonadaceae > Erythrobacter. The sequence continues at coordinate 15,804 of NZ_JAMNXL010000018.1, forward strand.
TTATTGCGGGGGTCGCGTGATGGCTGAGGGCGAAACCAAGAAGGCCGCCTCGAGCTGGCTCAACGTCGCGGTCGATTACGGCCCGCTGCTGGTGTTCCTCGGCGTCTACCGCTGGATGTCGCCTGCCGAGACCAGCGCGGCGGGCGAGATCATCGCGATCATCTACGGCACCGGCGCCTTCATGGCGGCCTCCGTCGTGGCGCTGCTGGTGTCGAAATGGCGGCTCGGCAAGGTTTCGCCGATGCTGTGGTTCTCGACCGCGCTGATCATGGGCTTCGGCAGCCTCACCATCTTCTTCGGCGACCCGACCTTCGTGCAGCTCAAGCCGACAATCATCTATGCAAGCTTCGGCGTGGTCCTGCTCGGCGGGTACTTCACCGGCCGCGCGCTGCTGCGCATCCTGCTGGAGGCCGCCTTCGAAGGGCTCAGCGATGAGGGCTGGCTCAAGCTGTCGCGCAACTGGGGCGTGTTCTTCCTGATGCTCGCCGTGCTCAACGAGGTCCTACGCGCCCAGATGGACTTCGAAGGCTGGCTGTGGGCCAAGATCTGGGTGTTCCTGCCGCTGACCTTCCTCTTCACCTTCAGCCAGATCCCGATGCTGCTGAAGCATGGCCTCAGTTTCGAGGATCAGGACGAGGTGCTGAAGGACGAGCCGCCGACGGGTTAGGGCGAGCGATCCCGGTTCAAGTCCGGGATAACGGCGGTGGGGGCTAGATCTCCACCTGGCTCCCCAGCTCGACCACGCGGTTGGTGGGCAGGCGGAAGAACGCCATCGCGCTTGCGGCATTGCGCAGCATCCACGCGAACAGCTTCTCGCGCCAGATCGCCATGCCGGGCTTGCTCGAAGGCAGCAGCGTCTGGCGCGACAGGAAGAAGCTCGTCTGCATCATGTCGAAGGCCCCGTCGCACAGGTCGAGCGTGCCCAGCAGCTTGGGCACGTCGGTCTCCTCGAGGAAGCCGCAATAGATCGTCACCCGGTAGAACCCGTTGCCAAGGCTCTTGCATTCGTAGCGCGCAGATTCCTCGACATAGGGCATGCCGCGCACCTGCACGGTGAGGATCAGCACGCGTTCGTGCAGCACCTTGTTGTGCTTGATGTTGTGGAGCAGCGCGGAGGGCACGCCCGAATTGGTCGAGGCCATGAACACAGCCGTGCCCGGCACGCGGGTCGAGGAATTGTGCGCGCTCTTGGCGAAGATCTCGATCGGCAGCGTACCCTCGGCCATGCTCGCGCGCATCAGTTCGCGGCCCTTCGACCAGGTGGTGAGCAGGGTGAAGATGACCCCGCCGATCATCAGCGGCACCCACCCGCCCTGCGGCACCTTGATGAGGTTCGCGCCGAAATAGGCTATGTCGACGATGAGGAAGGTGATCACCAGCGGCAGGCCCTTCCATAGCGGCCACTTCCACAGCGAGAACAGCACAGCGGCCAGCAAGAGCGTGTCGATGAACATCGCGCCGGTCACCGCGATGCCATAGGCCGCGGCAAGGTTGCTCGACGACTGGAAGAACAGGACGAGCAGGATCACCATCACCATCAGGCCCCAGTTGACCACCGGGATATAGATCTGCCCCGCGGCTGCGGCGCTGGTGTGGCGGATCTCCATGCGCGGGATGAAGCCCAGCTGGATCGCCTGCTGGGTGAGGCTGAACGCGCCCGAGATAACTGCCTGGCTGGCGATGATAGTGGCCAGCAGCGCAAGAATGATCACCGGCACGCGCACCATGTCGGGGATCATCAGGAAGAACGGGTCCTTGACCAGTGCCGCCGCCGCCTCGGGCGAAGTCTGCGACAGGATCAGCGCGCCCTGCCCCATGTAGTTGAGCATCAGCGCGGGGTAGACGAAGGTCAGCCACGAGATGCCGATAGGTTTGCGGCCGAAATGCCCCATGTCCGCATAGAGCGCCTCGGCCCCGGTGACCGCCAGCACCACGCTCCCAAGCGCGACGAAGGCGACAAAGCCGTCGGCGGCAAAGAACCTCAATGCGTTGACCGGATTGATCGTCGCAAGGATGATGGAAGGGTCGGCGGTCAGGTGCATCACGCCGAGCACCGCGAGCATGGCGAAATAGGTCAGCATGATCGGGCCGAACAGCTTGCCCACCCGATCGGTGCCGCGCGACTGGATCGCGAACAGACCGAACAGGATCGCGACCGCGGTCGGCACGATCCACGGCTTGAAGCCGGGGACGATATATTGCAGCCCCTCGGTGGCCGAGAGCACCGAGATCGCCGGAGTGATCATGCTGTCGCCGTAGAACAGCGCGGTGGCGAAGACGCCGAGCAGGATCAGCGGCGCGGTCCACCCGGCCTTGGACGAGGTGCGCTTGATCAGCGCCAGCAGCGCCAGGCTCCCGCCCTCGCCACCATTATCGGCGCGCATGATGGTGATGACATATTTGACCGTCACCACCATCATCATCGACCAGAACACCAGGCTCAGCACTCCGTGAATGTGATCGACATCGGGCGAGATGCCGGGCGCGCCGTTGTGCGAAGCGAAGGTCTCGCGGAAGGCGTAGAGCGGGCTGGTGCCAATGTCGCCGAACACGACTCCGATCGCGCCGATCGCCAGCGTCAGGGGGGAGCCGGTATGGCCGTGGCTATGGCCATGGTCTGGCCCGGATGCGGCACCGGAGGTGTCGTCGGTGGAGGTGACTGCGGTGCTGCTCATAAATAACGGATTTCCCGTATCCCCCCGGTACTGCCCAAGCGGCGCGTCAGACTCAGCGCCGATAAGGGGGCGCGCCTAGCACCGCGCATTCGCAGCCGCAATATAGCCCCGCGATTTGACACATGACGGTCTCGCGCGGCCAATCGCGCGAGAAGCGTCTATTGGCCCTGTAGCATCGGCGCGCGCGCGATCATATCGTCGAGCCGCGCGACGTCCGCCGCCAGTCCCTCGCGCCACGGCGCATCGGGGGGCGAGCGCTCAAGGAGGCCCTTCCAGACATTGCGCGCCGCGACGATCTCGCCGCTCTGGAGATAGGCATTGCCGAGGAAATAGGCCGCGCCGGGGTGGCGCGGGTTGATCGCATCGGCGCGGCCGAAGGCCTGCACCGCGGCAGGCGTCACGAAGCCGTCGGCATGGCCGACCAGCGCGAGGCCGAGCGCGAGCCACCCTTCGAGGTCATTGGGATTGTCCTTCAGCCCCTTCTGCAGCAGGCCGGCGGCATCGCCGAAGCGACCCTGGCGCGCAAAGGCATCGGAGGTGACGAGATAGTCGGGCGGGCGCGTCCGATCAAACAGCGCGGCGCGGCCCTCGACCATCTCCTCGCCCTGCTCGCCGAGCTGCTGCGCCTGCGCCTTGGGCGCGGAGGGCACGCCGGGCGAGCCCTGCCAGGCATAGCCCGCAAGCCCGAACACCAGCGCCGCGCCGAACAGCGTCAACCCGTGGCGGGGGAGCTTCATCACCAGCACCGCAAAGGCGAAGGCCGCCAGCGTCAGCGCAGCCACCGCGAGCCAAGCGCCGAACATCTCGCCGTTCATGCCTTTGCTCCGGCATCATCATCGCGCCGCTTGCCGAGCCGCCGCAGCAGCACGCCAGCCACGATCAGGATCACCAGCACCGGAATAGCGAAAAGCGGCCAGGTGGTGCTGCTCACCTCGGGCTCGTAGCTGACATAGTCGCCATAGCGCGCGATCAGCCAGCCGCGGATCGCTTCCGGGCTTTCACCGGCAAGGATGCGGGCACGCACCTGATGGCGCATGTCGCCCGCCATCGGCGCGTCGCTGTCGGCAATCGACTGCGACTGGCACTTGAGGCAGCGCAGCGTCTGCATCAGCGCGGCGGCCTCGGCCTCGAGCTTCTCGTCGGCGAGCTGGTTATAGGCGTAAGGCGCAGGCGGCATCGAATCCTGCGCGGCAAGCGGCACCGCCAAGACGGCGAGCACGAGCGCGAACAGCCAGCGGATCATTGCGCCTTCTCCAGTTCCGCGAGCAGCACGGGCACATCCTCGGGGCGGATATCGCCGATCTTCTGATAGCGGATGACGCCCTTGGCATCGATCACGAAGGTCTCGGGGACGCCCGACGAACCGATCGCGAGCTGCACCTCGGAGATCCGGTCGCTGCCGATACGGGTATAGGGGTTGCCGTAGCGGTTCAGGAAATTGGCGGCGTCGGCGGGCTTGTCGCGGATCGCGATGCCGATGATCTCGACGCCCTGCCGCTTCAGCGCTTCGAGCTGCGGGGCCTCGGCGATGCAGGGCGTGCACCAGCTGGCCCAGATGTTGAGGAGCTTCGGCCTGCCGGTGAAGTCGGCCTTGGATGCACCGGGCAGGCCGTCGACAGCCGGATCGAGCGCGAAGGCCGGCAGCGGCTGGCCGATCATCGTGCTCTCGACGAACTGGTCCTTCTCCTGCGTCAGCATATAGGCGGCCAGCCCCGCGAAGAAGGCGAACAGCGCGAGCGGGATCCACAAGGAGAGCTTGCGCATGGCGCGTCTACTCCGCCGGCTGGGGCGCGGGGACGCCCCCGGAACCGCCCAGCGCTTCGACGTCGGCGCGGCGCTGCGCGCCCTTGGCGGTGGCGCTGCGGCGCTTCAGATCGACCCCCAAGCGGCCGGCAATGGCGAGAATGCCGCCGAGCCCGATCAGCAGCCCGCCATACCAGATGAAGGTCACGAAAGGCTTCCACCAGATGCGGATCTGCCAGCGCCCGTCCTCGGCCTGATTGCCGATCACGGCGTAAAGCTGGCCGTTCCACTTGGTGAGCAGCGCGCTTTCCGAAGTCGATTGCGGCGGCGACCAGAAGCTGCGCGCCTGAGGGGTGAGGAACACCGGTTCGCCGCCATCCTGACGCACCGCCAGCCGCGCCTCCATCGCGGTCCAGTTGGGGCCGGCGATCGGCGTGACGGCTTCGAGCGTTACCGCGAAATCGCCGATCTGCTCGGTGCCGCCGGGCGCGACTGCGGCGAGGCGCTCCTCGGAGAAAGCGCCCTCGCAGGCCATGCCGAACAGCGAGACAGCGATACCGAAATGGGCAACGACCATGCCCCAAGTCGACAACGGCACGCGTACGAGCTTGCGACCACGCAGGGGCAGGACAGCGGCGACTGCCAGCGCCGCGGCAAGGCCGAGGCCGAGCAGCGGCAGCAGCGGAAACTGGCCGAAGAAGCTCACCAGTGCGATCACCCCGATCACCAGCGCGGCGATCAGCATCAGCTCGAACTGGATGCGCGCCGGCTTGTCGCTCTTCCAGCGCAGCAGCGGCCCGACCGCCATCACCAGCAGCATCGGGATCGCGAAGATCGCGCCCGCCGGGTTGAAATAGGGCGGGCCGACGCTGACGCGCACATTGAAGGCCTCGGTCAGCAGCGGGTAGAGCGTGCCGAGCAGCACGATTGCGAGGATCGCCGAGAGCATCACATTGTTGAACACCAGCGCGCCTTCGCGGCTGGCGGCGGCAAAGCGCTTGCCCTCGGCGACGGCACCTGCGCGCAAGGCGAAGATGGTGAAGGCCCCGCCGATATAGAGCCCGAGCAGGGCGAGGATGAAGGCTCCGCGTTCAGGATCGACCGCAAAGGCATGGACGCTCGTCAGCACGCCCGAGCGCACAAGGAAAGTGCCGAGCATCGACATAGAGAAGGCGAGCACGCCGAGCATGATCGTCCACGTGCGCAAGGCATCGCGCGCGGCCAGCACGCTCACCGAATGCATCAGCGCGGTCGCGGCGAGCCACGGCATCAGCGAGGCGTTCTCGACCGGGTCCCAGAACCACCAGCCGCCCCAGCCAAGCTCGTAATAGGCCCAGTAGGAGCCTGCCGTGATCCCCAGCGTCAGCAGCACCCATGCGCCCAGCACCCAGGGGCGCATCACGCGGGCGAAGGCGGGATTGACCTCGCGCGTCATCAACGCGCCCATTGCAAGGCTGAAGGCGACCGACAACCCGACATAACCGGCGTACAGCGTCGGGGGGTGGATCGCGAGGCCGATGTCCTGCAGCAGCGGGTTGAGGCCGTTGCCCTCCACCGCGGGCACCGGCAGGCGCTCGAAGGGGTTGGAAGACAGCAGCAGGAAGGCATAAAAGCCCAGCGCCACGAAGCCCTGAACGGCCAGCGTTGCGCCCATGGTGCGCTCCGGCAGGCGCTTCTCGAACGCCGCCAGCAGGCCTCCCGAGGCCGCCAGCACGCCGACCCACAGCAGCATTGAGCCCTCGTGGTTCCCCCAGGTGCCGGTCAGCTTGTAGATGAACGGCTTCATCGAATGCGAATTGGTCGCCACCAGCTTGATCGACAGGTCGGTGACCGCAAAGGCGCGCAGCAGCAGCAGGAACGCGAGCACCGCGAGGAAGGCCTGCACCACTGCGGCAGGCCGCGCGTAGATCGCCAGCGCATTGGCCTCGCCCGGCGCAGCCCGCAACGAAGCGGCACCCGAGACCATTTGGAGCACGGCGAGCGCGGCGGCGAGCCACAGGGCAGCCAGGCCAATCTCGGCAATCATAGCTTGGCCCTCACCTTGCGTTCCATGCGCTACTCGAGCCCCACCGTCGTATCGGCGGCCATCTTGGCGGCCGCGTCGGTGCCCATGCCCTCAAGCTCCTTGGGCACGTAATTCTCGTCATGCTTGGCGAGCAGGTTGGTCGCCTTGAACACCCCGTCCGGCCCGATGCTGCCCTCCGCGACCACGCCCGAGCCCTCGACGAAGAGATCGGGGAGGATGCCGCTGTAGCGCACCGGAATGGCGTCGGCCGTGTTGCCGGTGACCTTGAAGTTGACCGTCACCCCGTCCGCCTCGGTAACCAGCGAGCCCTTCTGCACCATCCCGCCAAGCCGAACCGCCTGCCCGACCTCGGGGGGCGTGGCGGCCATCTGTTCGGGCAGGTAGAAGTAATTGGCCTGATTGCGCAGGGACCACGCCGCGAGCAGACCCGCGCCGACGATAGCGAGGAGCGCGATGATCACCAGAACAAGACGTTGATGCTTGGCTTTCATACGTCCCTCTCAGCGGCGCCGGGTGGCATCACGCCGCGCTTCGGCGCGCACCATCGCGCGCCACGCCCAGATGACAAGTGCGATGAGTGCAACCGCCGCGACGCCATAGGCGAGCCACACGAAATCCCACTGGTTGAGGTCCTCGCGCATCAGGCCTGCTCCGCCATGGCAGGCGGGAGCGCCGCATCGTCATCCAGCGCACGGCGGCGCAGGCGCGCCTCGACCTGCTGCTGCGCAATCAGTGCCCGCATTCGCATCAGCACGATCGCGCCGAACAATAGCGAGAAGCCCACCACCGCCACCAGCAGCGGCACGAGGAAGGTCGCCTCGATCGCGCTCTTGCCCGCGGTGATGCTCGGCGGCTGGTGGAGCGAGTTCCACCACACCACGGAGCGGTTGATGATCGGCACATTGACCGCGCCGACCAGGCCGAAAATCGCGGCGATCTTGTCCGAAGACCCCTCGCGGTTCGCCGCCTCGGTCAGGGCGATGTAGCCTGCGTAGAGGAACAGCAGCACCAGCATGGAGGTCAGCCGCCCGTCCCACTCCCACCAGGTGCCCCAGGTCGGGCGGCCCCAGATCGAGCCGGTGGCAAGGCACACCGCGCAGAACACCATCCCCGGCACCGCAATCGCCCGCGCGGCAATGGCGGCGAGCGGGTGCTTCCAGATCAGCAGCATGGCCGAGGAAATCGCGATCCCCGCCCAGCCCCCCATGCCCAGCCATGCGGCGGGCACGTGGATGAACAGGATCCGCACCGTCTCGCCCATCAGGCGGTCGGGCGGGACCATGAACAGGCCCCATGCGACGGCGCCCAGCGACAGCGCCAGACCGCTCCAGAACAGGAGCGGCATCAGCCACTTTGCGAGGGCGAGAAATCGGGTGGGGTTGGCGTAGATGTGCATGGGTTTGGCTGTCGGGGCGGCTTGTAGCCTTACACCCGTTCCCGACAAGAGCGCAAATGGCGGCGCAGCGGAATTGTTCCCGCTGGCCGCCCCCGGGCCTCAGCCCCGCCCGATCAGCTTTTGCGCCATCCGGTCGGCAACCACGTCGGACGTGAGGCCGCTCGCGGCGCTCTCCTGCCAGATCGATTCGAGCCGCCCGGGGATCTGCGCGACCAGCGCGTTGACCTCGGCAACATCGCCTACCCGGCCCTCGCGGCGGGCGAGGTATTCGGTCGCGACCGAGATGATGCCGCCGGCGTTGATGACATAGTCGGGCGCGTAGAGAATGCCGCGCGCCGCCAGCTTCGCGCCGTGTTCCGGGCGCGCGAGCTGGTTGTTCGCCCCGCCCGCGACGATCGTGCAGTCGAGCGCGGCGATCCCGGTATCATCGAGGATCGCGCCAAGCGCATTGGGGCTGAAGACATCGCACGGCGTCGCCATGATTGCGTCCGAGGCAACCGCCACGCCGCCAAGTTCGGCGGCGAGCGCAGCGGCGCGCGCTTCGTTGATGTCGGCAAGCGTCAGCTTGGCGCCGTCGCGGGCCAGCAGGCGGGCAACGCCGCCGCCGACCGAGCCCGTGCCCTGCACCGCGACGTGGACGCCCGCGAGGCTGTCCTTGCCAAGCTTGTGCGCCGCCGCCGCCTTGATGCCGAGATAGATGCCATAAGCCGTGAACGGCCCCGGATCGCCGCCCGCCGAGCCCTCGCCCTCCACCGGCAGGCCCGAAACATGCGCGGTGCGCTGCGCGACCGCGACCATGTCGGCTTCCGAAATGCCGACGTCCTCGGCGGTCACGTAACGCCCGCCGAGCGCCTCGACGGCATCCCCGAAGGCGGCGAGCATCGCGGGGGTCTTGATGCGTTGTTCATCGGCAAGGATCACCGCCTTGCCGCCGCCCATCGGCAGGCCCGCCATCGCGTTCTTGTAGCTCATGCCCCGCGACAGCCGCAGCGCATCGCGCATCGCGCCGGCAGGATCGCTATAATGCCAGAAGCGCGTGCCGCCGGCCGAGGGGCCGAGGTGGGTCGAATGCACCGCGATGATGGCCGTCAGCCCGCTCGCCCGGTCGTGGACCAGCGTCACGGATTCGTGCGCGTCGAAATCGGGCTCGGCCCAGAATGCGGTCATCTCGTCTCCCCTGCCGCGCGCGCAGACGCGGCGCGGACGTGCCATTCACGCAACAAGGGGGGAAATGGGGCGACCAATGGGGCTCGAACCCACGACCTCCGGTACCACAAACCGGCGCTCTAACCAGCTGAGCTATGATCGCCACACGCCCCTGCCCGCATACCACCATTTCGGTCGCTGCCAAGCCCGCGCGAAGCGAGGCGGTTGACGCATGGCAGCCGCACCGTCAAGGCCTGCGGCAAGGGAGGGGCGCCTCTTGCACAAAGCCCGTTCCAAGGGAAGCGAAAACTGCGCGGAGCAGCCCAGCGCGCAAGATTGTTACGCCGCCCCAAAAGCGTTGCCTCGCGGACGGGCGCTTCTATTGTCCGCGCCGCCATGACTGCCCCAAGCGAATCCGCAAGCGAATCCATCGCCGACCGCCTCGCCGCGCATCCCGCCATGCAGCGCGTACCGACTCCCAAGGCCGCCGTGTTCCAGCACAAGCGATTCGTCGCGCCGGATCTGGCGGCCGAGCTGATCGCGCTGATCGACGCGGGCCGCCGCCCCTCGACCATCGCCGACGACAACGGGGACGCCTATTTCCGCACCAGCGAGACCTGCGATCTGGATGCCGGCTTGCCTGCGGTGCAGCGGATCGAGACGCTGCTGACCGAGCTGTCCGGCATCGACCCCGCCTACGGCGAACCCTTGCAGGGCCAGCGCTATGCCGAGGGGCAGGAGTTCAAGGCGCACACCGACTACTTCACCCCCGGCGGGCGGGACTTTCAGAAGTTCTGCGCGCTGTCGGGCAACCGGACCTGGACTTTCATGGTCTATCTCAACGACGTCGACGCAGGCGGCGCGACGCGCTTCAAGCTGATCGACAAGACCTTTCAGCCCGAGGCAGGCAAGCTGCTGTGCTGGAACAACCGCCTGCCCGGCGGAGCGGTGAACCCGGCAACGCTGCACCACGGGATGAAGGTGCGAAAGGGCGTCAAATACGTCATCACCAAGTGGTACCGCGAGCGGCGCTGGGAGGGGTGAGCGCGCAAACGAAAAAGGCGAGCCCGTCGGCCCGCCTCCCTCGTTGCGGGCCGAAGCCCGCGCAGCTTGGATAAGCTTACTTGTTCTTGAGGCTGAGCCCGCCGAAACGCTTGTTGAACTGCGCCACGCGGCCGCCTTCGGAAACCTGCTGCTTGCCACCGGTCCAGGCAGGGTGGCTCAGCGGATCGATATCGAGCGCGAGCACATCGCCTTCCTTGCCCCAGGTCGAGCGGGTCTGGAATTCGGTGCCATCGGTCATCTTGACCGTGATCATGTGGTAGTCGGGGTGCCCTTCGGCCTTCATGACGGTATCCTTTGCAGCCCAGCACCGGTTCCGACCGGCACAGCTATGAAACGGGAAGCGCGCGCCTTAGTGGCGAAAGCGAGCCAATGCAACCTTAGATGTTCGCAGGATCTTCGGTTGCGAAGCAACGGCAAGGCCACGCGGCCGAGCCGCAGGTGCCTCGTAGCGAAGCGGAGAGAACAGCACCGAGGACGAGGGCGCGGAGGCGCCCTCGCAACTCAGATACCGTCGGTCATCATTGCGGTGAATTCCACTTCACAGGTCGTCTTGCCCTCGACGCTGGCCACACCCTTGAACTTGTAGACGCGGCTGCGCTTCTGGGTGAATTCCACGTGCAGATCGAGCAGGCAGCCCGGGGTCACGGGGCTCCGGAACTTGGCGTTCTCGATCCCCATGAAGATGACGAGCTTGCCGGTGCCGGCGAGCTCCATCGTCTCGATCCCGAGGATGCCGGCGGCCTGCGCCAGCGCCTCGATCTGGAGCACGCCGGGCATGATCGGCGCGCCCGGGAAGTGGCCCTGGAAGAACTGCTCGTTCATGCTCACGGCTTTGACCGCGTGGATGCGTTCGCCCAGCTCAATGGCCTTGACCCGGTCGACCAACAGCAGCGGGTAGCGATGCGGCAAGGCCTTGAGGATCTTGACAATATCGTAATCGAGCGGCTCTGCCGCCGCGCTACCTGCCTCGCTCATCGGTCAGCCTTCCCGCGCGCGATCAGCGGCCATCGACCGGGGCGGGCGTGCCCTGCTGCGCGGCGGCGGCCTGCTGCTGCTGCGCGATCGTGGCGGCGATCAGGCGCTGCTGGATCTCCTGGTAGATCTGCACTCCCTCGCGGCTCGGCTGCCAGCCCGACGGCGGCACCACGCCGACCGCGGGCACGCGCGTGTTGAGCGCGGCGGTGACCTTGGCGGTGATGTCGGCCTCGGGCGGCGCGAACAGCAGCGAACCCGGATCGATCACGAACTTGATCTGGTCCTTGGTGGTCACGTCCTGCAGCGCCGAGGGGTACTGGACGATGATCTGCTCGACCGCGAACACCCGCGCGCCGTCGATCTGGTTGTTCAGCGCGTTGATCTCCTGCTCGAGCGTCTGGAGCTTGGCGAAGTCGGGCGACTTCTGCATCGTCGCCTGCTCGGCATCGTCGACCTGCTTGTCGCCGTTCTTGTCGAACTTGGCGAGCATGGTCTGCCGCTCCTGCGCCTTGGTCCGGCGCAGCTCGTTCTGCTGGGCGTAGGTCGTGTTGACCTGCTCGTAGGCGGTCTGGAAGGCGGCGGTGCCGATGATGGTGCGCGGGATGTCGACTGTGGCGATGTTACCCTGGACCTGCGCGCTCGCGGGCAGGGCTGCGGCAGCAGCAAGGATCAGGCCCGCAGGCGCGAGCAATTTGGCAAGACGTGTCATCAGAATTGGGTTCCTACATTGAAGGTGAATCGCCGCTCGTCATCACCCTCGACCTTGCGGATGGTCTGGGCGAAGTCGATGCGGAAAGGTCCGAAGGGCGAGTTCCAGTTGACCCCGATGCCGGCGGTGATGCGCGGGCTCGGCGAGTCGCCGACGAACAGTTCGCGCAGGTTGGTGCCCCCTACGATCAGACGGCAATTGGGCGTTCCGTCCGCCTGGGTCGCGCTGGTCGTGACCGGGCCGAGCGCAGAACAGGCGCCGGTGCTGTATTGCAGCTGGCCGTCGGTGTTGCGCTGCTGATTGCCGCCCGGATTGACCGTGAGCACCGGGGTCTCCACCGACCACAGCGCGCCGACATCGGCCCAGATCGAGGGCCTGAGGCCCAGCTCGCGCGCGCCCGAACCGAGCGGAATCTCGAGCTCGGCACGGCCGAGATAGTAGTTGCGTCCGCCGATCGCGTCGTCGCGGTTGTTTTGACGGACCGTGTCGTAGGTCGGATTGCCGCTGGCATCGAGCACGGGCCGGTTGAAGCCGTCGAGGATCGACTGCTGGGTGAGGATACGCGGGCCCACGCCGCGGATCGCGAAGCCGCGGAACTGCGGCTCGCCGAGGAAGAAGCGGTCGGTCAGCAGCACGTCGTCAACACCCGCGCCCGCGCGCTCCTGGAGCGGGATGATGGTGCCGCCCTCGGCCAGGATCGAGAAGATGAAGCCCGAATTGCCGACGTTCCAGAACTGCTGCGCGCGGCCCCGGAAGCGCACGTAGCGCACGTCGCCGCCAAGGCCGGCGAATTCGCCCGACAGCGAGATCGTCTTGCCCCGCGAGGGGCGTACGCGCGAATTCAGCGAGTTGTAGCTGAGGCTGAGCCCGACGATCGAGCTCAGCCGCTCGCCGATCGAATCGCACAGGAAGCGGCCCGCGCGCAGCGGATCGCATTCGAGCGTCCCGTCGCCGTTGAGGTCGGAGAAGAACAGGCTCTCGTCGAGGCTGACGTCGTCGTAGTTGAGCGTGTAGCTGCCGATCAGCGCCATGTACTCGGTCAGCGGCACCCCGGCGCGCAGCGAGAAGCCGGTGGTGGCCTGCTGGAAGGTCGTGTTGCGATCATTGCCGGTGAAGTTGAAGCTGTTGAAATCGCGCCGGTAGATGTCGACCCCGCCGGAGATGTTGCGATCGAAGATGTAGGGATCGGAGAAGCTCACCTGCGCCGAGCGCGAGAACTGCGAATAGTTGACGCTGAGCCCGATGGTCTGACCGCGCCCGCGGAAGTTCCGCTGGCGGATGCTGCCGGCCAGAATGAACTGCTCGATCGAGGAGAAGCCCGCCGAGAACTGCAATTCGCCGGTCGGCTTCTCTTCGACATTGGCTTCAAGGATGATGCGGTCGGGCGCGCTGCCCTCGACCTGCTTGACCTCGAAGTTCTCCTGGAAATAGGCGAGCGAATTGATGCGCGCATTGGTGCGCTGCACGGCCAGGCTGTTGAAGGCGTCGCCCTCGGCAAGGCGAAACTCGCGGCGCACGACCTTGTCCTGCGTCAGGGTGTTGCCGTTGATGTCGACCCGCTCGACATAGACGCGCGGCGCCTCGCGCAGGGTGAAGGTGACGTTCATCTTGCGGGTTTCGGGATCGCGCTTGAAGCGCGGCTGGACGTCGGCGAAGGCATAGCCGAAGCGGCCCGCCAGCTCGGTCAGCTGCTCGACCGTGTCCTCGACGGTCTTGGCGTTGTAGAAATCGCCCTCCTTCATCGGCAGCTGGGTGCTCATCACCTCGCTGTCGAAGTCGCGCAGCTGGCTGTCGACCTTGACCTCGCCGAAAGTGTAGCGCTCGCCCTCCTCGACCACGTAGGTGATGATGAAGTCGCGCTGGTCAGGCGTCAGCTCGGCCACCGCCGAGACGACGCGGAAGTCGGCATAGCCCTCGGTCAGGTAGAACTGCCGGAGCTTCTGCTGGTCGAAGGCGAGGCGATCGGGATCGTAGCTGGTGTTCGAGCTGAAGAAGGTGGTGAGGCGCGACTGCTTGGTCACCATCTCGCCGCGCAGCTCGCCGTCGGAGAACTTCTCGTTGCCGAGGATGTTGATCTGGCGGACCTTGGACTTCGGGCCCTCGGTGATCTCGAAGACAATGTCGACGCGGTTCTGCGGCAGCTGCACCAGCTTGGGCTCGACCTTGGCGGCGAACCGGCCCTGGCGCTTGTAGAGCTCGATGATGCGCGCAACGTCGGCGCGGACCTTGGAACGGGTGAAGATCTGGCGCGGCGCGAGCTTGATCTCGGGCACGATCTTGTCGTTCTTGATCCGCTTGTTGCCTTCCAGCACGATGCGGTTGATCACCGGGTTCTCGGTGACGGTGATGACGACATTGCCGCCATCATTGCGGATCGAGGAATTGGCGAAGAGCTCGGTCGCGCCGAGGTCCTTGATCGCCTCGTCGGCGGCGGCAGCGGTGTATTCCTGACCGACGCGCAGGCGGATGTAGGAGAGGATGGTGGTCGGCTCTAGCCGCTCGGCGCCGACCACGGTGATGGTGCGGATGGTGTCGGCTCGCTGCGCCGGGGCGGACGCAGGATTAGATGCGGGTTGTCCGGCGGGCGCGGCAGGCGGGGTCTGGCTCTGCGCATCGGCGAGCGAGGGCACGCCCGCAAGGATAGAGCCGCAGGCAAGCAGACTCGCCAGCCGCAGCGGCTTGCGCGGCGCAGCGGGAGTGCAGTTGACCGGCGTTCCGCCTGTCTGACTCAATCGGTTCATGCTGCTAAAATCCCGTTCTCAACCCTGTGCACCGCACATTTGCAAAAGATGTTGCGGCAACTTGCCAGCTTCCCGGTGCGATCCCCGTGTCGCACTGCCCTGCCCTCGTCGACGCCTCTGCCCCATGTGCCTTGCGCGGGTCAAGCCGCGCGCGCCGGGCTGACTTGCCTATCCACCACCCGCGTCAGCTGCCGAAGATCGGGAGCGAAATAATGTCATTCACCGTCACCACCGCCATCAGCATCAACACCAGGACGATCCCGGTGCGATAGGCCCATTCGGTCGCCTGCGGTCCCACGGGTTTCCGGCGGATCGCCTCGGCCGCGTAGAACATCAGGTGCCCGCCATCGAGCGCGGGGATTGGCAAGAAGTTGATGAATGCCAAATTAAGCGAAATGAGCGCGGCAAAGTGGATGAAGGCGGCAGCCCCCATGCTCAGCTGCTCGCCCGAATACTTGGCGATCTTGAGCGGCCCGCCCAGTTCCTTGACCGAACGCTCCCCGGTGACGATCTGGCGGATGCCGGTGATCATCATGCCCGTAAGATCCCAGCTCTGCTGGACGCCCAGCGGGATCGCCTCGAGGAGGCCCACCTTTTCAATCTCGTACTTGCCGCCGGCCGGCGCGATGCCGATGAGGCCTTCGGTGCTGACATTGCCGAAACTGTCCTTGCGCGTCGCTCGCGCGGTGGTCAGGGCGATTGCGACATCGGCGCCGCCGCGCTTGACGGTGAAGACCATGCGCTTGCCCGGATGGAGCGCGACCCGGGTCTTCAGATCGGTGAAATCGCGCACGGCCTGACCGTCGATGGCGACGATAACATCGCCCACTTTCATCCCCGCCGCTTGCGCCACGCTGCCTTCGGCGAATTGCCCGATTGTGCGCGAGTCTTCGACGCCGACGATCACCGGCTTGCCGATGACCGCAAAGAAGGCCGCGAAAATGCCGACGGCAAGCAGCAGATTGGTGACCGGCCCGGCCGCGACGATCAGCGCGCGCTTCCACAGGGCGGCGGCCTGAAAGCTGCCCGCCTCGACCGGCGCATGGGGATCGGGGATGCTCGCGGGGTTCATGTCGCCCTTGAACTGCACGTAACCACCCAAAGGGAGCACCGAGAGCTTCCAGCGCGTGCCGCGCTTGTCGGTGAAGCCCGCCAGCTCCTTGCCAAAGCCGACCGAGAAAGCCTCGGCATGCACGCCGAACAGGCGTCCGACCAGCAAGTGACCGAGTTCATGCAGGGTGACCAGCGGCCCGAGCAGCAGCACGAAGCCGAGCAGGTACATCCAGAAAGGGGGGCTTTCAAACAAGGGCCTGGGTCTCCAGCAGGGCTTGGGCCTGCATCCTTGCGGAATGGTCCACTGCGAGCACTTCTTCAAGGCTCGCGGGGCGCGGGGCATCATTGCTGCGCGCAAGGGTCTCCTCGACCAATGCGGCAATGCGGGTGAACCTGATCTGACCGGCAAGGAAGGCGGCAACCGCGACTTCGTTGGCGGCGTTGAGGATCGCGGGCGCGGAGCCCCCTGCCCTGATCGCGTCGCGTGCGAGCCGCGTGGCGGGGAAGCGCTCCTCGTCGGGCTGGAAGAAGGTAAGCTCGCCGATTGCGGCGAGATCGAGCGGGCTGAGCGGGGTTTCCATCCGCTGGGGCCACGCGAGACACGAGGCAATCGGCACGCGCATGTCGGACGGGCCGAGCTGCGCCAGCGTCGAGCGGTCGCGGAATTCGACCATCGAGTGGATCACGCTCTGCGGGTGAACCACGATCGCGAGCTTCTCCAGCCCCACCGGGAAGAGGTGATAGGCCTCGATATATTCCAGCCCCTTGTTCATCATCGTCGCGGAGTCGACGCTGATCTTGGCACCCATCGACCAGTTGGGGTGGGCGACGGCCTCGGCGGGGGTCGCCGCGTCAAGCTGGGCCTGCGTCCATGTCCTGAGCGGCCCGCCACTCGCGGTCAGAGTGATCTTCGCCACATCCTCGATGCGGTTTCCGGCGAGGCATTGGAAGATCGCGTTATGCTCGGAATCGGTCGGCAGCAGCGTGGCGCCGTGGCGCGTCACCGCCTCCATCAGCACCTCTCCGGCCGAGACCAGCGCCTCCTTGTTGGCGAGCGCGATGGTGCCGCCGCGCTCCACCGCCGCCATGACCGGAGCGAGGCCAGCGCAGCCGACGATGGCGGCGACGGTCATGTCGACCGGGCGCGCCGCCGCTTCGATCAGTGCTGCGCGGCCACCCGCGGCCGCGATCCCACTTGAGCCCAAAGCTTCGCGCAGTTCGGGCAGGCAACTTTCGTCACCCACCACCGCGAGCTTCGCGCCGAATTCCACCGCAAGCGCCGCCAGTTCCGCCGCAGAGCACTGCGCGGTCAGCGCCTCCACTTCCCACGCATCCGGGTTACGCCGCACCAGATCGAGCGTCGAGGCGCCAATCGATCCGGTCGCGCCTAGCAGGGTGAGGCTGCGCTTCATGCCGCGAACATCAACCACAGGAGCCTGGCCTGCTCGATCACGAACAGGGTGAAGAATACCGAAATGAACCCGTCGAGCCGGTCGAAGAGTCCGCCGTGCCCGGGAATCAGGTGCCCTGAGTCCTTCACACCCGCGCGGCGCTTCATCCAGCTTTCGAAGAAATCGCCCGCCTGTGCGAGGATCGCGATGAACAGCCCCCCCAGCACCGCCATCGCGATGGCGAAGATCGAGGTGCCTGGCGCAGCGGCGGGGCCGAAATCGGTGAGCTCCACCGCCACCCCCACTAGCCCCGCGAGCAGCGCGCCGCCGAGAAAACCCGCCCAGGTCTTGGCCGGGCTGATCTTCGGCGCGATCTTCGGGCCGCCAATGGCGCGCCCTGCGAAATAGGCCCCGACATCGACCGCGATCACCGGCAGGATGAAGCCGACCAGCACCGCCAGCGGCCCATAGCCCGATTGCAGCGGATCAAGCGGCAGCACCTGCCGTCCGTTCCTAACCACCATCATCGCATAGGCCGCCCCGCCGACATAGATCACCCCGGCAAAGAACCACAGCGTCTCGGCCAGACCCGACAGGCCGAAGCGCTCGATCAGCTTGTTCCATTCCCAGATCACGCCGCCGGCGAGCAGCACCACGAAACCGGTCCAGAACCACCCGCCCAGCCACAGCGCGCCGCCTGCCAGCACCAGCATCACGATCGCCGAGGCGAGCCGCACCGGCAGATCGGCCACGCCCGCGCGCGTGTCCCTCACCCGTGCCGCATTACCGTCCGCCATAGCGCCGCTCCCTCCGCGCAAAGTCGTTGAGTGCCTGCGTCAGGTGCGCAGGCTCGAAATCGGGCCACAGCGTATCGACGAACAGCATCTCCGCATAGGCCGCTTGCCACAGCAGGAAATTCGACAGGCGGATTTCCCCGCTGGTGCGGATCAAGAGGTCGAGCGGCGGCAGGTCGTGCGTGTCGAGATGCGCGGCGATGGCCTCGATGCTGACCTCGCCTTCCGCCGCAGCCTTGGCCGCTGCGCGCGCAATCTCGTGCTGGCCGCCGTAGTTGAGCGCGACCGCCAGCGTCTGCCTGCCGTTCGCAGTCTGCGCCAGCGCGTCCTCGAGCATGGCGACGATATCGGGGGCGAGCGATTGCCAGTCACCGATGATCTTCAGCTTGACGTTGTTGGCGACGAACTCGGGCAGGTCGGATTTGATGAACC
>NZ_JAMNXL010000019.1 GCF_023653175.1 Erythrobacter sp.
AGCGCTCGGCGGTTGTGCCGAGAAGTGGCCAGAGGATGGGCGCGCATGGCTAGAGGATCGCCTCGCTAAAGGGCCGAGCGGGTTTGATTGTTACCACTCTCCTTGGAATGAAGAGGTGGGCATCCCTGTTCCCTCGCCGAGCGTGCTCGATGGCCAGCAATGTTCGCCCGCTTCATCCGAGATGCTTTGGTTTGCCAGTGACGACGCCGTCAACGTGGTCGCCCGTTGCAAGGCGGCTGGCCACACATTCGAGTTTTCGGTGACGGCGTTCAGCGCCGAGCACTACTACGATGGTTATCACTGCAACTATGCTGCGGCCCCCTTCGGTGCCGTATTGCCACCGCTAGGCGAGATGACGAGCCGGGGCACCGCAATGGATGGCGAATTCAGGCCTTATCCCAAATCGCTCTCGCCTAATTGAACCCTGCCTCCATCGGCGCTAAAGGCGGCCCCCTCATGAAACCCTCCGCGCCTCCCCAGACTTACCGGGTCAAGAGCTTCGGCTGCCAGATGAACGTCTATGATGGCGAGCGCATGGCCGAGCTGCTGGCCGAGCGCGGCATCACCCCTGCACCCGAGGGCGAGGAGGCTGATCTCGTCATCCTCAACACCTGCCACATCCGCGAGAAAGCGGCCGAGAAGGTCTATTCGGACATCGGCCGGCTGGTGCTGGCGGGCAAGCAGGCGGAGGCCAACGGAGGGAGGCAGCCGCTGATCGCCGTGGCAGGCTGCGTCGCGCAGGCCGAGGGGGAGGAGATCATGGCGCGCGCCCCGGCGGTCAGCATCGTGGTCGGCCCTCAGGCCTATCACCGCTTGCCCGAGATGCTGGACAAGGCGGTGCAGGGCAAGCGCGCGACCGATACCGACATGCCCGCCATCGCCAAGTTCGACGCGCTCCCGGCGCGCCGCAAGCGCGGGCCGAGCGCCTTCCTCACCGTGCAGGAAGGCTGCGACAAGTTCTGCACCTATTGCGTGGTGCCCTATACGCGCGGCGCGGAAATCTCCCGCCCGTTCAGCCATCTGGTCGCCGAAGCGCAGAAGCTGGTCGAAGCGGGCGCGAAGGAGATCACGCTGCTCGGCCAGAACGTCAACGCGTGGAGCGGCGAGGACGACAAGGGGCGCCGCACGGGCCTCGGCGGGCTGATCCGCGCGCTGGCGCAGATCGATGGCCTCGCGCGCATCCGCTACACCACCAGCCACCCAAACGACATGGAAGAGGACCTCATCGCCGCCCACGGCGAGATCGCCAAGCTCATGCCCTATCTGCACTTGCCGGTGCAGAGCGGCAGCGACCGCGTCCTCAAGGCGATGAACCGCCAGCACACCGCGCAAAGCTATCTCAAACTGATCGAAGCTTTTCGCGCCGTGCGGCCCGACATCGCGCTGTCGGGGGACTTCATCGTCGGCTTCCCGGGCGAAACCGAGGCAGATTTCGAAGACACGCTAAGGATCGTCGACGAAGTCCGCTACGCCGCGTGCTTCAGCTTCAAATATTCCCCGCGTCCCGGAACGCCTGCCGCTACGATGGACGGCCAGATCGCACCGGAAGTAATGGACGAGCGCCTCCAGCGGCTCCAGCAGCGCATCGGCGCGCACCAGCTCGCCTTCAATCAGGCGAGCGTGGGCAAGACCTGCACCGTTCTGGTCGAGCGCACCGGACGGCATCCCGGCCAGTGGCTCGGCAAGTCGCCGTGGCTGCAATCGGTGTGGTTCGAGGGCCAGGCCGCGATCGGCGATCTGGTCGAAGTGACCCTCGCCGAGGCGGGCCCCAATTCGCTGAAGGGGCTGGTGCGCGAGGTTCTGCCGGCCTAGCGATCCCTCACGAGGTCGTTGGCAATCCGGCCATAGACATTGCTTGCAGGCACGTTCCCGGCGATCGCGTAGGTGTTGCGCAGCAGCGCGAGATCGAAGTCGGTGAGTTCAGCCGGTGCGCCGGCCGGATCGAGGAACAGCGTCATGATCGTCGCCGGCGCGCCGGGGATCAGCTCGCGGACCTCGGTCGTCGGGGCGAGCAGCCGCAGCGTGGCATAGTCGGCAAGCTGCTGCGCGGTCATGCCCTTGGTCGCGTCGCGGTCGATGATCACCACCGCACCGGTCACCCCGATCATGATCGGCTGCTTGAGCCTTCCGGCCATTTCGATGGTGCGGTTCTGCGGCACCTCGCGGTCGTCATACTGGACCAGCATGCCGTTGGTGCCGAGTATCTCGGTCGAGCGCCAGGCGAAGGCAGGATCGCGCGACTTGAGCAGCGCATCGAGCGCGCTCGGGCCAAGGTTGCCGAAAATCCAGCGCTGCTTCTTGCGGGCCTGCGCAAGCTCCTCGCGCGTGTTGCCGGTGAAGATCACGAGCGCGTTGGCCTTGCAGTCGCCCCTTGCCATCGGCACGTCGGCGAGCTTCGCGTTCTCGATGATCCGCCCCGCAAAACTGTCGAGATAGGCGCGGTTGATCCCGGCGACTGCGAGGCACAGCGGCTCGTGGAAGCGCGCGATCGGGCGGTCGGGAGGCAGGCGCCCGGTGACCTGCCGGGCCAGCGTCTGCACCGCCTTCTCGGCGTCGCGGCGTTGGGTCTGGACGAGGATCTCGGTCTCGGGGGCGGGGGCGGGTGCCGGCTCGGGCGCGGTCTGAGCGAAGACCGGCTGTGCCAGCATACAGACCATCGCGGCCGCGGCGGATCGGATGGCAAGACACGGCATTTTACGGAGATTTCCTGTTCTGCGACACTTCGGGTCTATAGTCGCAAGATTTTCATGTCGATAAGCCACCCACACGACTGGCCGACGCAGGTCGACCAATGACATCATTCGCCTTGCCAACGCCGGATCTTGCGTCATGTTCGGCGGGGCAAGCATGAAAGGACCTCATGGGCCGACGACCTTCCCGAGCCGGACACCCGGCGCTCTCGCCCGATCCGCGCGGTATTCCGGCACAGCGGCGTGCGCGCGTCGATCTGACCTTCGAGAATCAGGCCTTGCTCGGCCCCTTGTTCGGGCAGTTCGATTCCAATCTGGTGCAGGTCGAGAACCGGCTCGGGGTGTTCATCCACGCCCGCGGGCACCAGGTGGTGATCGAGGGGCCCGAGGACGACGTCGCCCGGGCGCGCGAGACGCTCAAGACCATGTACGACAGGCTCGCCCGCGGCGAGGCGCTCGATGCTGGCGCGATCGAAAGCCTGATCGCGATGTCGGCCGAGCCGACGCTGGAAGGCATCATCTCGGGCGATGACGGCGCGCCGCCGATCATGATCCGCACGCGCAAGAAAACCATCGTCCCGCGCTCGGCGACGCAGATCGAATATATGCGCGCGCTGGCCAAGGAGGACATCATCTTCGCCCTCGGCCCGGCAGGCACCGGCAAAACCTATATCGCGGTGGCGCAGGCGGTCAGCCAGCTCATCACCGGCTCTGTCCAGCGCCTGATCCTGTCGCGCCCGGCGGTGGAGGCGGGCGAGAAGCTCGGCTTCCTGCCCGGCGACATGAAGGAGAAGGTCGATCCCTATCTGCGGCCGCTCTACGACGCATTGAACGACTGCATGCCCCCCGAACAGGTCGAGCGCCGCCTCGCCAATGGCGAGATCGAGATCGCGCCGATCGCCTTCATGCGCGGACGCACGCTCGCCGACAGCTTCATCATCCTCGACGAGGCGCAGAACACCACCAAGGAACAGATGAAGATGTTCCTCACCCGCTTTGGCCAGAACAGCCGGATGGTGGTGTGCGGCGACCCGCGGCAGGTCGACATCCCCGGCGGGCCGCGGATGAGCGGATTGAACGACGCGGTCGAGAAGCTCGAAGGCATCGAAGGCTTCGGCACGATCCGCTTCACAGCCGCCGACGTGGTGCGCCACCCGATCGTGGGGCGGATCGTCGAGGCCTATGAGGGGAACGGTGAAGGCGACGGGGCCTAGCTTCCCGTCCGGTTCTGCTGGCCGGGAAGTGGACAAAGGTTACAGCCTGTCAACTTTGCGAAGATCGATATTTCTGTTTGATATAAAGAACCTATCCTGTTCCGTGCAGTGTGGACGGACAGGGAAGGGGGGCTTGTTTAACCCTCGGCGGTCTTGCGACCACCCTTACTGCGATGCGAATGAGCCGGCGAAGGTTGTAGCCGATGGAATGCGTGTAGGAAATGTCTGCAACTGCAGGCTGCCTGCCGAAAGCAGACGTTCTGAAAACGACCCCAAAGCGATCACTGGCCTTCCCCGAGTTGGGCTGCGCTAGATGCACGCTTCCGCAATTGCGGCAACATGGCTCAAATCGGTGCCGCAGCATCCACCTAGGACATTGATGTGAGGGAAGCGTTCGCGCAGCCGACCATAGTCTGCGGCGAGTTCGATTGCATTGCCCTTATCGAGATCTTGCATAGCATCGAGTTCCGCATGGCTGCAGCGCGAGGCATTCGCTCTAAGCCCGCCGATACGCCCAACCCAGTCGCCGCCCGACGCCAGCACTGCATCGAAATGGGTCGGATGAGCACAATTGATCATGTAGTAAGCAGGATACGCCTCAGTCGCCGCATCGACCGCCGCAATGGCGCTTGCAAGCGACTGTCCGGTCGGCAGCCGCCCATCATTTTCCACCGTGAAACTTAAGGCAACAGGGCTTTGTGCGGCTCTCGCCGCCAGAGCGATGCCAATCGCTTCGGGCACATTTGTCATCGTGATGCCTGAGACCTGATCCGCACCGGCTGCGACTAATCGTCCGGTCTGATGGGTGTGATATGTCTGCGCTTCATCGACGGTCATGATCCTTCCCGGGTCATAACCGTCGCCGCGTGGGCCGATGCATCCGCTGATGACGATGGCTGGGAGCGCGGCACGATATTCTTCCCGCAGCCGCTGTAGCATGATGATGGCCGCTTGGTTGAGGCTGTCGAGTTCGGGGCCGGTAAGGCCAAGCGGTTCCGCCCAGTCAGGGCTTGCACGCCAGGTCGCGCTTTCCAGGACTATTCCGCAATTCTTCCGAACCGCTAGATCGAGAAAGTCACGGAAGTAGTTCTCTAGTGCCGAGGTGCCGCTCGCCGATGCCAGAAGGGCAATCGAAGCGAAGTGCGGAAGGTCGATTCCGTGGTTGAAGATGAGGTCGGTCTCAAGGCCAGCGTCGGTCAGAAAAATGCTCTGAAGTTGCGGTAGTCTTGCCTGTGGCATGGCGCTCTCCCGACGGCTGTTGATCACTGGGAGTTCATGATAACGGAATTTCTTCCGAAGGTCAGCTTTCCACCCACCCCCCGCCATAACCGCCCAATTTCGCGCTGCCCGAAAGCCGCCGCTGTTCTTTCGCTCCGCTAAGCCATTTCACGCCAGCGTGAACCCGGCTAGAGCGCCCGCTCATGCAACTCGACATCGACATTGAAGACTGGCCTGCGGGCGATTGGGAGGCTTTGGCGATCCGCGCCGCCGGGGCCGCGGGGGAGGGGGAGCCGCTGCTCGCCAACCCGCGCCTCATCGTCAGCCTGCTGTTCACCTCGGATGCCGAGGTTCACACCCTCAACCGCGAATGGCGGCAGCGCGACAAGCCCACCAATGTCCTCAGCTTCCCGATGCTCGAACGCGCGGAGTTGGAAGGCCTCGCCCCCGATGGCCCGCCCGAAATGCTCGGCGACATCGCGCTCGCCTACGAGACCTGCGCGCGCGAGGCGGCCGAAAAGGGCATCACTCTGGAAGCCCACGCCGCCCACCTGATCGTCCACGGGCTGCTTCACCTTGCCGGCCATGACCATGTCGACAGCGACCAGCAGGCCGAGGCTATGGAGGCGCTCGAAACCCGGATACTTGCCAAACTGGGCATCGCTGACCCATATGGCGGCTGACGCAACGCAGGAGCCCCACTGAAGGCCATGGCCGATTCCCATTCGCCCGCCCAATCCCAATCGGGAGAGGCGGACAGTAGCAGCGGACTGATATCCGCGCTTCGCAAGATGCTCGGGTTCGAGGGCGCGCGTTCGTTGCGCGAACAGCTCGAAGAAGCGATCGACGAGCACGAGGACGAGAACGGCGGCCCGGGCGAGGGCGCGGCCACGGGCGGCGACCTGTCGCGGGTCGAGCGGCAGATGCTGCGCAATCTCCTCCATTTCTCCGAACATGATGCCGACGATGTCGCCGTCCCGCGCGGCGAGATCATCGCGGTCGAAGCGACGATCAGCTGGGAGGAGATGGTCGCCGCCTTCTCCGAACACGGCCATTCGCGCATGCCCGTCTACCGCGACACGCTCGATAGCGTGATCGGGATGATCCACATCAAGGATGTCTTTCCCTTCCTCGCCAATGGCACCCCGCCGCCCGAGGACTGGACCACGCTGATGCGCCAGCCGCTCTATGTGCCGCAGGCGCGCGGCGCATTGGACGTGCTCGCCGACATGCGCACGCAGCGGGTGCACCTCGCGATCGTGCTGGACGAATTCTCGGGCACCGACGGGCTCATCACCATCGAGGATCTGGTCGAGGAAATCGTCGGCGACATTGAGGACGAGCATGACGATGCCCCGCCCGAACTGATCACGCCGATCGGCGAGGGCATGTGGGACGTCGACGCGCGCGCCGAGCTTGACGATATCGCCGAGAAGATCGACCCGCGCCTTGCCGAGGTCGCCGAGAGCGTCGACACGCTGGGGGGCCTCGCCTTCGTGCTCGCCGAGGCGGTGCCGCCGGTGGGCACGGTGCTGGAACATGCGAGCGGCTGGCGCATTGAGGTAACCGCGGGCGATGAAACCCACGTCACGCGCCTGCGCCTGCACCCTCCGGCGGGCGAGGAAGACGTGCAGTAGGCGCAACTTTTTGCGCTCTTCCACATATTTTCTTCGATTTTTTGCATCCTATACGTGTGCGCCCGCGTATCTCCTGCAAGTGAGGAGATATGAGAATGCCTGCACGCCGTCTGCCCCCCCTTCGCGCGCTTGAAGCCTTCATGCGCACCGTGCGCCTCGGCTCAGCGCGGGCCGCTGCAGAGGAAATCGGATTGAGCCCCTCGGCGCTGTCGCGGCGGATCAGCAATCTCGAAGAATTTGTCGGCAAAAAGCTGTTCACCCGCGCGCGCCAGTCGATGCAACTGACCGACGAGGGCCAGGCCTTCTATGAGGCGGTGAACCCGCATATGGAAGCGCTCGCCCGGGCGGTGGAGAGCCAGTCGGACAATATCGCTCTGCTGCGCCTGCGCCTTGGCGTGCTGCCGATGTTCGGCAGCCAGCGATTGTTCCCGCGGCTGGGCGAACTGCGCAAGCGTCACCCGCTGCTGCACATCGACATCGACACCGCGCCGCATCTCGAGGATCGGGTGGGCGACACGCTCGATGCGGCGATCATCCTGTCGCGCGGGCCGGCGAGCGGGCTGCACGCGGTGCGGCTCGATCACAATCTCGTCCACGCGATCTGCTCGAAGGAGACCGCGCGCGCGATCGGCCCCGACATCACCCCCGAAGTGATGGCCAAGCAGACCTTCCTGATCCACAACGAACTGCCCGAGAGCTTCGTCGCGTGGAAGAAGGCCAATGCGCTCGACACGATGGATCCGGCTGCGATCGACCACTACGATTCGGGCGCGCTGATGCTCGAGGCGGCAGCGCAGGGCCTCGGCATCGCGATCATGCACGATGATCACCTGCGCCGCGCCAATGACAACCGGCTGATCAACCTGCCGGGTGCGCCGGTGGAGAGCCCCTATTCCTACTGGTTCGTGTGCAAGCCGGTCGCTCTGGAGAGCCGCCCGGTGCGGATTTTCCATGACTGGCTGGTGCGCGCGGGGCTCTAGGCGTGACCCTGGAAGAAGAGAGCGAGCGCGCCACGGCGATGCTCGCGGGCAAGATGGTGGCGCGCGTGATGCGTCACCGCGATGGCGAAGTGCAGATCGAATTCGAATGCGGCACGCGGCTATTCGTGGATGGCGGAACCACGCTCGAACTGACGATTACCTGACCGCCTCTCCGCGGGGTCCGGGCCCGGGTGTCAGTCCGCGCTCTCGACCTTGGGTTCGTAGCGCACTGGGGCGACCGAGTGGGCGAAGGGGCGCAAGGGGTGGCCGCGGATCTCGATCAGCGCATCCTCGATGCGCCGCCGCGCCTCGATGCTGATCGCCTTGCGGCCCTTGAAGTCCTCCGGGCTGAAGGGCTCGAGATAGTGGAGCCGGACCGGGAAGCTGCCCTTGCGCGAGAGGACGCGCTTGGCGTTGTTGAGGCCGCCTTCCTCGCCGATCCAGCCGATCCACTCGGCGACCGGCCCGTAGTCGAGGATTACCGGCTGGACGAGCACACCGGGCGGGGGCGGCTCGAGCACCGAGAGCATCGAGGTCTTGAAGGGGAGCAGCGACTGCCCGTCGGTGGTGGTGCCTTCGGGGAAGACGGTGACCGACCAGTTGTCGACCAGCGCCTCCTTCAATGCGTTGATCTGCTCGGCCACGCCCATGCGGTGCTCGCGCTTGACGAAGACCGTGCGGTTGAGACTGGCGAGCCAGCCGACCACCGGCGCGCTCGCCAGCTCGGCCTTGGCAACGAAGGCGGTGCCGCTCGCGCCCGCGAGCGCGAGGATGTCGACCCAGGAGATGTGGTTGGCGACGAAGAACACGTCGCGCTTCAAATGCGTGCCCACCACCTGCACCCGCGCCCCGCACACCCGCGCGGCGTAGCGCAGGAACAGCATCGGGAAGGGCGAGCCGTAGGAGATGACGCGGTAAAGGTAGTGTAGGGGCACGAACACCAGCAGCAGCGCAATCAGCCCTGCCGAGCGCAAGCCGATGCGCAGCCAGCCGCCCGCGCTGATCGGGGTCACTTCGCCCCGCGCTGCAGCCTGCCGCAGCTCCCAATCAGTCATTGCGCGAGAGCCGCACGCCGTAGAGCTCCATGCGGTGGTCGACCAGCCGGTAGCCGAGCCGCTCGGCGATCTGGCGCTGGAGCGCTTCGACCTCGGGATCGACGAATTCGACGACCTTGCCGGTCTCGACGTCGATCAGGTGATTATGGTGGGCTTCGGGCACCGGCTCGTAGCGCGAGCGGCCGTCGCCGAAATCGTGGCGGTCGAGGATGCCCGCTTCCTCGAACAGGCGCACGGTGCGGTAGACCGTCGCGATCGAGATGCGCGGATCGATCGCCGCGGCGCGGCTGTGGAGCAGCTCGACATCGGGGTGGTCTTCGCTTTCCGAAAGCACCCTCGCGATGACCCGGCGCTGTTCGGTGATGCGCAGGCCTTTTTCCGCGCAGAGTTGTTCGAGATCGATCTTGTGGGTCAAGAAAAGCTCCATCGCCGTGCGCGGTGCCCCTTGCAGGTGCCAGCGCCCCAAAGCATTGCAGCCTCACCCCTACAGGGACGAGGCTGCTTGCTCAAGCGCGCCCGCCGCCCTTTCGACAGGGGCGGTGCGGGTGGCTGTCTGGATCAGACCCGGGTGCGACCCGAAGGGCCCGGTGTCAGACGGTCTTCTTGGCGCGGCGCGGCTTGGGCGCCACGGTGGTGCCCGGCTTGCGGCCGAGGCCGATCTTCTTGGCCAGATCGCGGCGCTTTTCGGCATAGTTGGGCGCGACCATCGGATAGTCGGCCGGAAGGCCCCAGCGCGCACGGTATTCTTCGGGGCTCATGTTGAAATTGGTGCGAAGATAGCGCTTGAGCATCTTCAGCTTCTTGCCGTCTTCAAGGCACACGATGTAATCGGGCTTGACCGAATTGCGGATCGCGACGGCCGGCTGGGGCTTCGCTTCTTCCACAACCGGCGTCTCACCGAGATTGGCAAGTGCCGTGTAGACGTTGGTGATGAGGCTGGGGACATCAGCCACGGCAACATCATTGTTGCTGAGGTGCGCTGCGACGATGTCGCTGGTCAGCGTGATAAGCGTTTCTTTCATATCGATTTCCAAGTCTTGCATGAGTTCCTCACTGGCGTCTTTTTCGCTGCGCCGGTTATTGCGCCATGGCGCAAGTCATTTGGCATAGCAACTAGGTTGCTTTGCCTGTTCGCGATTTCGCGATGAATGGAGTTTCAGCCGATCGAGCGCGCAAAAGTAATCGCGTCGATTCTTTCGCCGTTAGCCATATGGTAATAGTTGCGCCGCTCTCCAATCGGTTCGAAGCCGAACTTGCGATACAGATGGATAGCGGGATTGCCGCGCCGCATTTCGAGAAATACGCGTTCCGTGCCGCGGGTTCGGGCGGCTGCGAAGAGATGTTCGACCAGCGCCGCCCCGACGCCGCGCCGCCGCGCCCCGGGCGTGACCGCGATCAGCAGCAGCTCCTCCTCGTCGAGCACGTGGCGGGTGAGCACGAAACCGGCAGGGGCAGGGGCAGGGTCGGGGCCCTCGGGGATCAGGCGGCCCGCCGCATCGACCACCAGCGCATGGGTGCTCGGCAGGCCGAGCGCATCGGCGACCTGCCGGCGGTTCCAGGCCTCGCCGTAAGCCGGATCGAAGGCCGCCTCCATCACCGCCATGATCCGGTCGAGGAGGTGCGGGCAGGGCGTCATGCGGCCCCCGGCACCTTCATCGGCGTCGCATCGGGCCCGCGGCCATAGATTGGGGCCAGCGCGGGGGTGAGGAGGCCAGGGTCGAGCAGAATGACGGCTGCGGCATCGGGCAGCAGGTCGAGCGCCTCGGCGCCCGTCCCCTCGGCCAGCAGCGCCGCGCGGTTGCCGGCGACGAGCGCGGCGGGCGGGCGGGCGCGGGCGGCCTCGGGGGTGAGCGAGGCGGTCTCGCCCAGCGGCAGCCCGTCGGAGCCGAAATCGGCCACGAACCACTCGCCGTGGCCGCCGTTGGTGCACACCGTCACGCCCCCGCCGGGGGGGCGCGCGGCGAGGGCTTGCGCGGCGATCAGCGCGAGCGTGGGAAAGCCCAGCACCTCGGCCCCCCAGGCAAAACCCAGCGCACGCGCGGTCGCAAGCCCGATGCGCACGCCGGTGAAGCTGCCCGGGCCGAGGCTGACGAGGATCCGCTGGCAGCGCCCCTTGTCCGGCAGCGCGGCGATCATCGGCACCAGCGCCTCGGCATGGCCGCGGCCGAGAATGCGATGGTCGTGCGCGATACTCGCCTCGCCCTCGAAAAGGGCGATGGAACAGGCCTCGGAGGCGGTTTCGATGGCAAGCGTCCGCATCGCATCGCGCCCTGCCTCAGCGCAGGAGCGCGCGCAAGCGGGGATGCGCGTCAGGCGATGCGGTTGAAGGTTGCGAAATCGGGGCGGGGCGAGCGCGGGAAGATGCTCGCCGGATCGCCATAGCCGACCGAGCAGATGAAGTTGACCCGGTGGCGGGGTTCATCGGCGAAGAAGGCGGCATTGACGGCAGCCACGTCGAAGCCCGACATCGGCCCGCAATCGAGCCCGAGCGCGCGCGCGGCGAGCATCAGGTAGGCGCCTTGCAGCGAGGAGTTGCGGAACGCCCCTTCCTCGCGGCCGGCCTCGTTGCCCTCGAACCAGCTCTTGGCGTCGGTGTGCGGGAACAGCCAGGGCAGTTCCTCGTGGAAATCGATGTCGTAGCCGATCACCGCGGTCACCGGAGCGGCGGCGACCTTGGCCTTGTTGCCTTCGGAGACGCATTCGACGAGCTTGGCCTTGGCCTCCGGCGACTTGACCCAGACGATCCGCGCCGGCTGCATGTTGGCCGAGGTCGGCGCCATCTTCACGAGATCCCAGATCGCGTGAAGCTGCTCATCGCTGACGGGCCGGTCAAGCCAACCGTTGTAGCTGCGCGCCTCGTCGAACAGCTGTGCGAGCGCCTCGGGCGAGAGCGCGTGATCGTGGAACTGCGTCGTCATGCGGCGCGCACTTCGGTGACCTCGGGGACGTAGTGCTTCAGCAGCCCCTCGATCCCGTGCTTGAGGGTCGCGGTGCTCGACGGGCAGCCCGCGCACGAGCCCTGCAAGGTGAGGTAGACCACCCCGTCACGGAAACCGCGATAGGCGATATCGCCCCCGTCTCCGGCGACAGCGGGGCGCACGCGGGTTTCGAGCAGCTCGTTGATCGCGGCGATGACGTCAGCGTCCTCGGCACGTTCCTCGACGGCGAGATCATCCTCGGGCGCGGGTACAGCGATGCCGTTGGCGGTGCCGGGCGTGAAGAGCGGGGCCTCGGAGACGAAATGGTCGAGCAGGATCGCGATCACCTGCGGCCGCAGCGCGCTCCAGTCGGCGCCTGGCGCGGCGGTGACGGACACGAAGTCCGCGCCGAAGAACACGTTCACCACCTCGCCCGTGTCGAAGATCGCGCTCGCAAGCGGGCTTGCCTCGGCAGCCTCGGGGGTGGCGAATTCGCGGCTGCCTGCGGCCATGACGGTCTGGCCGGGCAGGAACTTCAGTGCCGCGGGGTTGGGGGTGGTTTCGGTCTCGATGAACATGGCCTCCATCTAGGGTGCGCCCGCGCGAGGGGCAAGGGCAAGTCCCGCGCCTTGCCCGACGCTCGCGCGCAAATCGCGAAAAGCATTCACTATCGCTTCAGACTTTGCCGCCTTATAGTGCCCCCATGACGTCTTTCTCCCGCGCCTCGCGCGTGCTCGCCCTCGTTCTTGCCCCGCTGGTCGCGCTGCAGCCGTTGCTTGCCGACGAGGCGGCGGCGCCCGCTCAGGACAAGACCAACAAGCGGGTCGTCAACGTCCCGCATGGCACGACCCAGGCTCCGGCCCCGGCCGCCTCTCCGGCGCCGGTCGCGCCCCCGGTGCCCGCGCCGCAGGCTCTGCAGACCGGCAGCACCGTGCCGTGGCTCTACCGCGGCTCGGACATTCCGGTCGATGACGAGTGGCTGTTCGGCGAGATGAAGAACGGGCTGCGCTATGCCGTGCGCCGCAACGGCGTGCCGCCGCGCCAGGTCTCGATCCGGGTGCGCATCGATGCAGGCTCGCTCCACGAGATGGACAACGAACAGGGCTTTGCCCACCTGCTCGAACACCTGCTGTTCCGCGAGAGCAAGTATCTCGGCAAGGCCGAGGCGATCTCGGCCTGGCAGCGGCTGGGCGCGACCTTCGGCAACGACACCAATGCCGAGACCACGCCGACCCACACCGCCTACAAGCTCGACATCCCCAATATCGACGATGCCAAGCTTGCCGAAAGCTTCAAGCTGCTCTCGGGCATGATCCGCGAGCCGGTATTGTCCGACGGCAATGTCGGGGCCGAGCGCCCGATCGTGCTCGCCGAAAAGCGCGAACGCGGCGGGGCGGCGCAGCGGACCGGCGATCTCACTCGCCAGACCTTCTTTGCCGGCCAGCGGCTCGCGGTGCGCAATCCGATCGGCACCGATGCGACGCTGAACGGCGCGGACGGTGCGGCGGTGCAGGCCTTCTACGACCGCTGGTACCGGCCCGAGAACACCGTGATCGTGGTCGCGGGCGATGCCGATCCGATGGTGCTCGCCGGGCTTGTGGAGCAATGGTTCGGCGATTGGGAGGGCACCGGCACGCCGGGCGTCGCACCCGACTTCGGCGATCCGGTCGCGCCCAAGGGCACCCCCAAGCCGGTCGGCGGGCTGCCCCCGATCGGGGAATTGGCAGTCGCTGTCGAACCCGACCTGCCGCGCAGCCTTACCTACGCGATCCTGCGC
This sequence comes from Erythrobacter sp., assembly GCF_023653175.1. Classification (GTDB taxonomy): domain Bacteria; phylum Pseudomonadota; class Alphaproteobacteria; order Sphingomonadales; family Sphingomonadaceae; genus Erythrobacter. The sequence continues at coordinate 13,490 of NZ_JAMNXL010000019.1, forward strand.
CCGTGGCGCCCTGTTCAGGACACGGTCGTCTATAACGAGGGCCTGATGACCGATGCGGTGGCGCAGGCGATCATCAACCGCCGGCTCGAAAGCCGCGCGCGCGGGGGCGGGAGCTTCCTTTATGCGCAGGTCCAGCAGGACGATGTCTCGCGCTCGACCGACGCCACCTTCGTGACCTTCGCGCCGCTCTCGGCCGACTGGAAGGCCGCGCTCGCCGATGTGCGCAGCGTCATCGCCGATGCCATCGCCAACCCGCCCACGCGCGAGGAGATCGACCGCGAGGTCGCGCAGTTCGACGTGGTCTTCGCCAACGGGGTCGAACAGGAAAGCGTGCAATCGGGCAGCGATCTGGCTGACAATCTCGTCAACGCGGTCGACATCCGCGAGACTGTCGCCGCGCCTGAAGTGGTGCTGGGGGTGCTGCGGGGCATGAAGCCGCGCCTCACGCCGGCGGCGGTGCTCAAGCGCACCCGCGCATTGTTCGAGGGCACGGTGACGCGCGGCGTCTATGTGACCCCTGCCGCGGGCGAGGCCGATGTGCCCGCGATCCGCACCGCGCTCGCCAGCAAGGCGGCGGCCGACGCTTCGGCGCGGGTGGGGGGCGCCGCGATCGCCTTTGCCGACCTGCCCCCGGTGGGCGCGCCGGGCGCCATCGCCGCGCAGACCCCGCTCGGGGTGCTCGAGGTCGATCAGGTCGATTTTGCCAACGGCGTCAAGGCGCTGCTGTGGTCCAACGATGCCGAACCCGGCCGCGTCACGGTGCGCGTGCGTTTCGGCGCGGGCTGGCGCGCCTTCGACGCAGGCAGCGCGGTCTATGCCGATCTCGGCCAGCAGGCGCTGGTCGGCTCAGGGCTGGGCGAACTCGGCCAGAACGAGATCGACCGGCTGGCCTCGGGCCGCAAGCTCGGCTTCGATTTCGCCATCGACGATGCGGTCTTCACTTTTACCGCGCAGACCCGTGCGGAGGACGTCAACGACCAGCTCTACCTGTTTGCCGCCAAGCTCGGGATGCCGCGCTGGGACAAGGAGCCGGTGCTGCGCGCTAAGGCCGGGGCGGAGCTGGCCTACAACACCTATGCGACCAGCCCCGGCGGCGTGCTCAACCGCGATCTCGAATATCTCGTGACCGGCGGCGACGGGCGCTTTGCCACCCCCGATCCGGCTGCGCTCAAGACTGCCACGCCTGAGGAATTCCGCAAGGTGTGGGAGCCGCTGCTGAAGCAGGGCCCGATCGAGGTGCTGGTGTTCGGCGAGTTCGATAAGACCAAGGTGATCGAGCAGCTGCGCCGCACCTTCGGGGCGCTCGGCCCACGCGATCCGATCCCCGCCGATATCGCCGCGCGCGTCCCCGGTTTTGCCCCGGCGGCCGAGAAGCCCACGGTCGTCACCCACCGCGGCGATGCCAACCAGGCCGCGGCCGTGGTCGCGTGGCGCAGCGGGGGCGGGACCGAAGACTTGCGCGAAAGCCGCCAGCTCGAAATTCTCACCCAGTTATTCAACAACCGGCTGATGGACGCGCTGCGCGAACGCGCCGGGGCGAGCTATGCGCCGCAGGTGTTCTCGAGCTGGCCCGCCGATCTTGCCAGCGGCGGCCGGATCACCGCGGTCGCCCAGCTCGAGCCCGCCTTCGTGCCGACGTTCTTCGCCGAGGCCGACAAGATCGCCGCCGACCTTGCCGCCAATCCGCCCACCGCCGACGAGCTTGCGCGGGTGACCGAGCCGCTCGCGCAGCTGATCCGCCGCGCTTCGACCGGGAACCAGTTCTGGCTTTACAACATTGAGGGCGCGACCCGGGACCCGGTGCGCATCGGGATGCTGCGCTCGTTGCTGCCCGATTACTCGCAGACCACGCCTGCCGCGATGCAGGCGCTGGCGGCGCGCTATCTGGTGCAGGACCGCACCTTCCGCATGGCGATCATCCCGGAAGGCCAGACCCTCGCCGAGGCGGCGCCTGCAGGTGCGGGTGCAAATCCTGCGCAAGAGGCGCTGGTGGGGCGTTGATCGTTCCGCCCGCTGACAGTGGGCGAGAAATAAAGTTGTGCCGCGTGGCATTGCCGCTTTACACTTCGGCCTGCGCTCGGGTAGCGGGCGCGGCCTTCGCGGTGTTGTCCGCGCGCGCTTGAATGGAAAGAGTGAAGACCGTGCCCGAGACCTGGACCCCCGAGAGCTGGAAGGCCCACGAAGCGCGCCACCTGCCGCATTACGAGGATGCAGCGGAACTGGCCGAGGCGGAAAAGACCCTCTCGTCCTATCCCCCGCTGGTCTTTGCGGGTGAGGCGCGCGCGCTCAAGGCCGATCTGGCGCAGGTCGCGGGCGGTCACGGTTTCCTGCTCCAGGGCGGCGACTGCGCCGAGAGCTTCGCCGAGTTCCACCCCAACAACATCCGCGACACGTTCCGCGTGCTGCTGCAGATGGCGGTGGTGATGACATTCGCTTCCAAGCGCCCGGTGGTGAAGGTCGGACGCATGGCGGGCCAGTTCGCCAAGCCGCGCTCTTCGGCCACCGAGACGATCGACGGCGTGACCCTGCCGAGCTACCTCGGCGACAATATCAACGGGATCGAGTTCGACCCCGTCAGCCGCCGCAATGATCCGGCGCGCATGGTGAAGGCCTATTCGCAGGCCGCCGCGACGCTCAACCTGCTGCGCGCCTTTGCGGGCGGGGGCTATGCCAACCTCAGGCAGGTGCACCAGTGGACGCTCGATTTCATGGGCCGCACGCCCTGGACCGAGAAGTTTGCCCAGATGGCCGACCGCATCGGCGAGGCGCTCGATTTCATGGAAGCCTGCGGGATCGATCCGGGCACCGTGCCGCAGCTGAAGGGTACCAGCTTCTATACCAGCCACGAAGCGCTGCTGCTGCCCTACGAGCAGGCGATGAGCCGGCGGGATTCGCTCACCGGCGATTGGTATGCGACCAGCGCCCACATGCTGTGGATCGGCGATCGCACCCGCTTCCCCGGCTCGGCCCACATCGAATTCGCGCGCGGGATCGGCAATCCGCTGGGCATGAAGTGCGGGCCCAGCCTCGAGCCTGATGCGCTGCTGCGCCTGCTCGACGATCTGAACCCCAAGCGTGAGGCGGGCCGCATCACGCTCATCAGCCGCTTTGGCCACGACAAGGTCGAGGACGGGCTGCCCAACCTGGTGCGCGCCGTCATGCGCGAAGGCCACCCGGTGGTGTGGTCTTGCGATCCGATGCACGGCAATGTCGTGAAGTCCGACTCCGGCTTCAAGACCCGCCCCTTCGACCGCATCCTTCGCGAGGTGAAGGGCTTCTTCGCCGTCCACCGCGCCGAAGGTTCGCACCCCGGCGGCATCCACATCGAGATGACCGGGCAGGACGTGACCGAATGCGTCGGCGGGGCTGTGGCGATCACCGAGGAACGCCTCGGCGACCGCTATCACACGCATTGCGATCCGCGCCTCAATGCCGAACAATCGCTCGAGCTTGCCTTCCTTGTGGCCGAGATGCTCAACGAGGCGGCGGGCGGCGGGCGCGTTAACGAGGGGCACGCCCACGCTGCCTGACGGGCGCAATTTTGCCCAGGAACCTGACAGGTGTGATGATTTTACGATAGCCCCACGTCTAGCAAGCGTCTTTCCTGCGTCACGGGAGGCGGGCATAAGTCCGCTTGCCGGCGCAAACTTGGACGGGAGGTGTGCGCGTGCATCGCAGCGAGTTGCAGAATGCCCCGAAGGGCGCTGGCGCCGCCGCGGCACTCGCGGCGCGTTTCCGCAGCACCCGCGCGCTGACCGAAGCGCTGGTCGCGCCGCTCAGCGATGCCGATGCCTCGATCCAGTCGATGGAGGATGCGAGCCCCGCCAAATGGCACCTCGCGCACACGACGTGGTTCTGGGAGACCTTCCTGCTGCGCGAGCACGCGCCGGGATACCGGCTTCACGACGAGCGCTGGCCGTTCCTGTTCAACTCCTATTACGAGGCCGAAGGCGCACGGATTGCGCGGGGATCGCGCGGGATGCTCTCGCGGCCGACCCTTGCCGAGGTGCTCGAATGGCGCGCCCATGTCACCGCGGCGATGGAGCCGCTGCTCGGCGATCCGGCGCTTGGCCCCCTGATTGCGCTCGGTATCGCGCATGAGGAACAGCATATCGAGCTGCTCCTCACCGACATCAAGCACGCGCTGTTTCAGAACCCGCTGGGCCCTGCCATGTGGCCTGACGCGGGAAAGGGGGAGGCGGCCGCTGCGACCCCGGCTGCTGCCTCCCCCGCCTGGCAAGCGCACCCCGGCGGGATTGCCTTGGTCGGGCACCAGTCGAACGACTTCGCCTTCGACAATGAAGGCCCGCGCCGCCGCGTCCTGCTCGAGCCCTTCGCGCTCGCAGACCGGCTGGTGACCAACACCGAATGGGCGGACTTCATCGCCGAGGGCGGCTATCGCAATGCGCGCGTGTGGCTCGCCGACGGCTGGGGCTGGGTGCAGCGCGAGGGGATCCGTGCGCCGCTCTACTGGGGCGAGGACGGCACGCATTTCACCCATCAGGGCTGGCAGGCGCGCGATCCGGATGCGCCCGTCACCCACATCTCGCATTTCGAGGCCGATGCCTTCGCCACCTGGGCGGGCGCGCGGCTTCCGACCGAGTTCGAATGGGAAGCGATCGCACGCGGGCAGGACTCCGCCTCGCCCGCGCCCGCGCATGATCCGGCGGGCGGCAACCAGCTCGATGCGGCAGGCCCGGTGCTCCCCACGGGCGCGCCCGGACTGTTCGGCGATTGCTGGCAGTTCACCCGCTCGGCCTATCTGCCATACCCGGCTTTCCGCGTCGCCGAGGGCGCGGTGGGCGAGTACAACGGCAAGTTCATGAGCGGGCAGGTGGTGCTGCGCGGGGCGAGCTGCGCCACGGTGCGCGGCCACTCGCGGCCCTCCTACCGCAATTTCTTCTATCCCCACCAGCGCTGGCAGTTCACCGGCCTGCGCCTTGCCAAGGACGCCTGAGATGACGAAGCCGGCAGGCCTCAAGCTGGTCGAACGCGATGCGGGCGGGGTCGATCTCGCCTTCCGGGCCGATGTGCTGGCGGGCCTTGCGGAAGCCCAGAAGGCGATCCCCGCGCGCTGGTTCTACGACGATGCGGGCTCGCAGCTGTTCGAGGACATCACGCAGCTCCCCGAATATTACCCGACCCGCGCCGAGACCGAGATCCTCTCGACGCGCGCAGCCGAGATCGCCGGGCTGATCGGCGCGGGCCGCGCGGTGGTGGAGTTCGGCTCGGGCTCCTCGGTCAAGACCCCGCTGCTGCTGTCGGCGATAGTGCCGAGCGCCTATGTGCCGCTCGATATCGCGGGCGATTTCCTGCGCGCCTCCTCGGCCGCGCTTTCGGAAAAGTTTCCCGGCCTTCCGGTCCTTCCGGTGGAGGCCGATTTCATGCGCCGGGTAGAGCTGCCCGCCGAGGTCGCCGATCTGCCCAAGCTTGGGTTCTTCCCCGGCTCGACCATTGGCAACATGATTGCCCGCACCGCGACCGACCTCTTGCGCACCATGCGCGCGACGCTGGGCGAGGGGGCGCTGCTGCTGATCGGGATGGATCTGGTCAAGGACGAGGAAACGCTGCTCGCCGCCTACGACGATGCGGCGGGGGTGACGGCGGCCTTCAACATCAACCTGCTTGAGCGCGTCAACCGCGAGCTCGACGGCGACATTCCCGTCGACGCCTTCGCCCACGAAGCGCGCTGGAACGACGCTTTCGCGCGGATCGAGATGCATCTGGTTGCGCGCCGCGACGTGAGCTTCGCAGTCAGCGGCCAGAGCTTCGCGATGGACGCCGGAACAAGCATCCACACCGAGAACAGCCACAAGTTCACCAAGCGCTCAGGGCAAATGCTGCTCGCCGCTGCCGGGTGGGAGCCGCTGGCGCGCTGGACCGACGCGGACAAGCGCTTCTCGCTGGTGCTCGCCGAATCCCGTCCGCCGCGCTCGGCACCCTGAAACCTGCGCGCTCGAAACCTCTTGTGGTTTGAGGCGTTGGCGCGGGATGGACGGAACCACAGACATTCTCATCATCGGCGGCGGAATGGCGGGGCTCTCTGCGGCCACCGCGCTTGCCGCCACCGGGCAGCGCATCATCGTGCTCGACAAGGGCCGCGGGCCCGGCGGGCGGATGGCGGCGCGGCGGGTCGAGATCGCCGGGCAGCAGGTGAGCTTCGATCACGGCGCGCAATATTTCACCGCCCGCGATCCAGCCTTTCGCGCGGCGGTAGCGGCGTGGGAGGCGGCGGGCGTCGCCGCGCGCTGGCCGGCAGCGGGCGCGGAGGCCTGGGTCGGCACCCCCGGCATGAACGCCTGCGTCAAACACATGGCCGCAGGGTTGGACGTGCGCTGGAATATGCGCGCCGAGCGGTTGCTGCGTGATGGGGCGCTCTGGCGGGTCGAAATGGGCGAGGAAGTCTTCACCGCCGCCACCGTGCTCGTCGCCGTGCCTGCCGAACAGGCCGCAGTGCTGCTCGCCGAAGCCGCGCCGGACTTTGCCGCGCGCGCCGCAGCGGTTGCCTCGGCACCGTGCTGGGCGGTGATGGCAGGCTTCGCCGCGCCCCTTCCGCTGGCCGACACCTTCCGTTCGGACACCGGCCCCATCAGCTGGGCCGCGCGCAATTCCGCCAAGCCGGGGCGCAGCGGCGCAGAGACCTGGGTGATTCATGCGAGCCCGGCGCGCAGCCGCGAATTGGTCGACGCGCCCAAGGACGAGGCCGCGCGCATTCTGCTCGCCGACTTCTTCAGCGCCAACGGCGCGACGCCCGCCACGCCCGTGCACCTCGATGCGCACCGCTGGCTCTATGCCCAGCCCGAAGCCCGGAAGGGCGAGGGCCCGCTCTTCGACCCCGATTTGCGGATCGGCATCGCGGGCGACTGGCTGCATTCCCCGCGCGTCGAAGGGGCGTGGCTGTCAGGCCGTGCGGTGGCGCAAGCTCTGCTTCAGGAGCGGCTCGCCAGCACGTCGTAGTGGTGGCCGCGGCCGTATTTCGCGAAGCGCGTGAAACCGGCGGCCCGCAAGCGTGCCTCGATCTCGCCCGCGCTCGCCCAGCGGTCGTCGACCTCGTAGAAGATCGCCTCGACCCGCGCGAAGCTTGCCGTCTTGACCAGTTCGGCGATCACCACGGCTTCGAGCCCCTCGACGTCGATCTTGACGAACATCGGCAGGTCGCCTGCTAATAGCGGATCGAGCAGCGGCGCGTCGATCGTCTCGATGGTGACGCCGCCCACTCCCGAACCGCTCTCGCGCCCGGCGAGTGTCGCCGTGCCGGTGTGATCGGGCGCGACGTTGATAGTCACCTCGCCCGCGCTGTCGGCGATGGCGAGCAGGTGCAGCACAGTCCGCGTTGCCCCGCCATTGAGCGCCACGTTCGCGGCCAGCCGGGCGTGGGTGGTGGGCACGGGCTCGAAGGCGATCACCTGGCGGCAGCGCGGGTTCTGCGCGGCGATCAGCGAATAGAGCCCCTGATTGGCGCCGATGTCGACGAACACGAAGTCTTGGCTCTGCCCCAGCAGCAGGTCGGCCAGATCGCGGCCATAGGTGCCGAAGATGCAGTAGCGGAAAGTGGTGTCCTGCCAGTTGGGCACCATCAGTACGCCATAGGCCGAGCGCACCGGCCCGTCGCCGCGTGCCGCCATCAGCGGCGAGAGCGCGGCCGCCTTCAGCTTTCGCGCCGTCTTGACCACGCCGTAGCGCCAGAATGCAGCAAGATCAGCCAAGCGGGGCTCCTTCGAGAAAGGCGGTGATCGCTTCTGCCGCCCGCTCGGCCGAGGGGCGGTCCGACAGCGAGAAGGTCGCATCGATCAGCGCCTGCTGTGCCGGGACATAGGCGGGATGGGCGGCCACCGCAGCATCGATTTTGTCGAGCAGGCCGTCGGCACTCTCCAGCACCGGCCCAGCCTGCCAGTGCAGGTAATTGGGATCGCCGCGCCAGCGGGCGCCGTGGCTGTTGAGGAACAGGCAAGGGCGGGGGGCGCGCAGGAATTCGTAGACCTGGCTGCTGACATCGCCGAGGTAGATGTCGGCGCGGTTGGTATAGCTCATGTCGCTGCTCGCGCCGCTGCCGGTATCGATGTGGATGCGGGGCTCGCGCGCATATTCGGCGCCGGGGGGCTGGACGCGGGCGAGGCTCGGCGGGTCGATTGTCACCACCCATTTGCGTTCGAACAGCATCACATGCGGCGCGAAGATCAGGTTGTAGCGATCCTGATGGCGGAACGCTTCGAGCACCGCCGCGCCGTGTTTGAACCAGCTTGAGAGCTTGGGCGAGGGGTGGGGGTTGTAGATCACCACCGGGCGCTCGGGCGCGGGGAAGGTGTCTGCAAAGCGGTTGTTCGCGCACAGGTCGAACTTGGGATAGCCGACCAGCGCGATCTGTTCGGGCTTCAATCCCGCATCCGCGATAAGCCGGTCGCGGATCTTGGGGCCCGAGACCAGCACCAGATCGAACTTCGCGCTTTCGGGGTTGAACCCGATCGCCCGGTCGCCCGCGCCGTGGCGTGTGTGGATCAGTTTTACGTCGTTCAGCCCGTAGCGGGTCTTGAGCAGCAGCGTCGTCTTTTCCGAGACCACCACGGCATCGAAGCTGCGGAAGAAATCGAGGTTGTCGCGGTAGATGAGCAGCTTGGTGGCGGGCACCAGCCTCTCCAGCATAGCGGCAAGCGCCTGCGACCCACCGCGCTTCAGCCCGAGCTGCACCAGTTCCATTCGCGCCAGCAGCGCCGGATCGGCCTGCCGCTCGATCTCGGCGCGCACGCCCTCGCGGGCATAGGCGAGGGTGACGTGATGCTCGCCCCGCGCCGCCAGCGCCAGCGCGATGGGGAGTGCGTGGGCAAGCTGGTGGGTCTGGTCGTGGTTGAACAGGAAGCAGATGCGCTTCATGCGGCGGCCGTTCCCAGCAGCCGCTCCGCAAGAGCGTGGTCCTCGGGCTTGTCGACATCGACGCCCATGCGCCCGTCTGACAGTACCACCGGCGTGGCGCTCGCGCCGAGTTTCGCGCCCGCCGCCGCCAAGGCCTGCGTTAGCGTCATCTGGCGCAGCAGCAGCCTGACCATCAGCACCGGCCCGAAATGGGCGGCGAGGCGCAGCACGGACTTGCGGTCGGCCTCGACCTTTTCCCAGAACTTCAGAGCGTTCACGCTCCCGCCGCCGGTGAGCGCGAAGAGGTTCGCGCCGGTGAAGGCGCCGTCCCTGAAGGTCAGCCAGGTGCGCTTGTTCGGGCCGACCGCGCGTTCCAGATTGCCGCGCTCGACGAAGGCGACGCTCACATCGCTGCGCCCCGCGCCTGCGACGAATTCGGCGATGGTGGCGGGGGTGAGCATCACGTTGTCGGCAGTGGTGACCAGCAGCGGCAGGCCGATTGCCGGGTCTTCCACCGCGCCCAGCACCGATCCGCTGATCGTCGGGCCAGAGACGCGGAAGGCGATTGTCGGTTCCTCCACCGCCCAGGCAAGATCGCGGTGGGCGCGCAGCTGCAGCGTGTTCTGGGCGAGCACCACGATCCTCGCCACCTCAGGCGCATCGAGCAACGCCTCCAGCACCCGGTTCAGCATCAGCTCGCCCGCGACCGGGATCAGCGCCTTCATCTCGGTGCCGAAATGGGCCGCCATCGGGTCGACCCCCGGGCGCTGGCCGGCCAGCACGAGCGCAGTCCAGCCATTGGGCGGTGCAGTCATGGCGAAAGGCAACCTCGGCAAGCGGCGGAGAAGGGGGCGCCTGTCCCTTTCAGCCGCCGCTCCCGTTTGTCAAGAAACCCGCCGCTGCCGCCTCACGCCGCCATTGGTGCGGGGCAATAGCGCGCGAGGTAATCGCCGTGGTTCGGCATATGCTGGACGAGATAGCGGATCGATTGCTCCATCTCGTTCACTTCGCTGGCGGTCTTCACCGGATCGAGCGCGTCGGCCATGGCGTTGTGGCTGCCCATGGTGATCCCCTGACCCATCATCACCGCCGCCCAGCTGGTCTCGGTGAACAGCTCGTCCTCCTCGCGGAAGATCTGACCATTGGCGCGGAACAGCTCGACCTTCTCGGTGAGCGTGTCGGGCACCGGCATGGTGCGCACATAGTTCCAGAACTCGGTGTCGGTCCGTGTCGTGGCGTTGTAGTGGAGGATCAGGAAATCGCGGATGCGCGCATATTCGCGCCCCGTGAGGCGGTTGAAGGTATCCTCCTGCACCGGGGTGATCCCGTCCAGCGACAAGAGCGAGATCAGCTTGTCGATTCCCGTATTGATGAGGTGGATCGAGGTCGATTCCAATGGCTCCATGAAGCCTGCCGCCAGCCCCAGCGCGACCACGTTCTTGTTCCAAAATTTCTTGCGGCGCCCGGTGACGAAGCGCAGCCAGTTGGGCTCGGCCTGCGGCTTGCCCGCAATATTGCCGAGCAGGATGTCGAGCGCCTGTTGGTCCTCCATATAGGCCGAGCAATAGACATGCCCGTTGCCGTTCCTGTGCTGGAGCGGCACCTGCCATTGCCAGCCTGCGGCATGGGCGGTGGCGCGGGTGAAGGGCGGGGGCGGGCTGCCGTCCTCGCGCAGGCACGGCAGGGCGACCGCGCGGTTGCAGGGCAGGTAATGGCTCCAGTCGTCATAGCCCGTCTTCAGCGCCTGCTCGATCAGCAACCCGCGGAAGCCCGAGCAGTCGATGAAGAGGTCGCCGGCAAAGGCGCGGCCATCCTCGAGCGTCACGCCGGTGACGAAGCCGCTCTCCCCGTCAAGCTGGACATCGGCAACCTTGCCCTCCTGCCGCACCACGCCGCGACTCTCGGCGAGCTTGCGCAGGAAGGCGGCATAGCGGCCCGCATCGAGGTGATAGGCGTAATTGACCGGTGGCAGATCGTCGCGCTTGAAGTCCTCGGTGCGCGCAAACTTGCCGAAATAGGCGGCCATGGTCTCGAGGTTGAAGACCTGGATCGGGCGCTTGTCGCCGCGCTGGGTCATGCCGTGCCAGACATGGTGGAAGCTGATCCCGCCCATCGTGTAGCCATAGGCGCCGAAGGGGTGGATGTAGCTGTCGCCGAGCCTGCCCCAGTTCTCGAACTGGATGCCGAGCTTGAAGGTGCCGCCGACTTGGGCAAGCATCTCGCGCTCGTCGATGCCGATGAGCTGGTTGAAGCCGACGAAGGGCGGAATCGTCGCCTCGCCGACCCCGACTGTGCCGATCGCCTCGGATTCGATCAGTGTGATTTCCACAGGGGATCCAGCGCGGATGCGCGACAGAGCCGCCGCCGCCATCCACCCCGCGGTGCCCCCGCCGACAATGATAATCCTTTCAATTCCCACGTTTTCCTCGATCCCGGTCGGGCCTCTGCGGGCCGTTTGCAGGCGGGCCATACCGCCTGCTGGAGTGTTGCCAGAATGCAATATGAACCGCAGATTACAAGTCTTGAGAACGCTCTCAAGATGCGCTAGAAAGTTTCCGCAGCCCGCAGCCACAGGCACGAACCTGTCGCGCGGCATGGGGAGAGACGACAGATCATGAACACCGCCAAGCTTGCGCCGCGTCGGCGCCTCTTCGCCCTCGGGACCGCCTCTGCACTGGCGATCGCCGCGTCCAGCCCCGCGCTGGCGCAGGACGCCGCCAAGCCGGAAGAAGATCCGGACGCCGCCGCCACGCCCGCCGAGGAGCCTGAAGCCGACATCATCGTCACCGGCTACCGCGCCGCCCTGCAATCTGCGCAAGACATCAAGCGCAACGCCGATACTTTCGTCGATGCCATCACCGCCGAGGACATCGGCGCGCTCCCCGACCGCTCGGTCGCCGAAGCGCTGCAGCGCGTGCCGGGCGTCAATATCGGCCGCTTCGAGAAGACATCCGATCCCGACCGCTTCTCGGTCGAAGGGACGGGCGTCATCATTCGCGGCCTGCCCTTTGTGCGTTCCGAACTGAACGGCCGCGACGTGTTCTCGGCCAATGGCGGCACGGCTCTCAATTTCAACGACCTCTCGCCCGAACTGCTGAGCTCGGTGCTGGTGTACAAGAACCTCACCGCCGACATGGTGGAAGGCGGGATTGCGGGCACGGTCAACCTCACCACCCGTAAGCCGCTCGACCGGCGGGGCTTCCACGTTTCGGGCACGCTCGAAGGCAACATCGGGGACCTTCAGGAAGAATGGTCGCCGGGCGGCTCGTTGCTCGTCTCCAAGACCTTCGAGGGCGATCGCGGCACGCTCGGCCTTCAGTTCGGCTATGCCCGCTCCGAGCTGGTCAGCCGCACCGACGCGTCGCAGATCACCGATCCCTGCTTCCGCGCGCCGACGCTCAACGGGCCGTGCTTCCGTCCGCGCCCGGTTGGCAGCGGCGGGTTCCTTCCCGGGCCGATCCAGGATGCGAGCAATTTCCCGCCGGCCGGCAGCGTGCTGGTGCCCAAGGGGGCGGGCGTGCGCACGACCCGGCTTGAGCGCGATCGCGAGGCCTATTCGGCGGTTCTCCAATACGAAAGCCCGGATCGCGATTTCCTGTTCACCTTCGAATGGCTGCGCTCCGACACCACCTTCGCCGCCGACGAATATTCGGCGCTGGCGCTGGTCAATGACGACGCCCTGTTCCCGGTCCCGGCCGCGGGCAGCACCTGGGAGTTCGACAGCAACGGCGTTTTCCAGCGCGGCGTTCTGAGCCAGCGCATCGGCGATGCCTATGCCAATCCCTTCGGACGTGGCGGGATTCCGCTCGAAACCCTGCGTCTGCAGCGCGAAACCGCCTCGCGGACCGAGGATTTTTCGATCGACATCGACTGGAACATCACCGACCGTTTCCGGATCAATTTCGAGGCTCAGCGGATCGAATCCGATCTGGCGCAGGATGCGATCATCGGAACGATGAACAGCTGGGCGAACATCGCAATCGACAATACGGGGCGCACCCCGCAGGTCGAGTTCCTCGCTCCTCCCGGCGCGCCGGCGGATTACTTCACCTCCGGGCGCAACACCTATTACTGGTTCCTGATCGACAGCGTTACCCGCAACGAAGGGCAGCTGGATTCGCTGCGCCTCGATGCCGAATACGACATCAGCGACGACGGCTTCTTCAAGCAGGTCAAGTTCGGCGCGCGCTGGTCGGACCGTGACCGGGCGACCCGCGACACCGCCTTCAGCACCTGGGGCAATCTTTCGGCACCCTGGGCTGGCCGCGCGGGATGCGCGCCGTGGAACGCGGGTCCCGGGTGTGCGGCGACCGGCGGGTTCCAGCCCGGCCGCTTCTTTACCGGATTGCCCGGTCAGGAGTTCGCAATCGGCGGCGGTGCCTATGTCGATGATTTCCCCAACTATTCCAATCTGCGCACGCCGTTTGGCAGCGGTTTCCAGCGCGGTAATGCTCCTGCGCCCCTGCCGGGCGGCGCGTTCTTCTATGGCGGGGACGACTTCCTGGGCGAGTATCTTGCTGGCCAAACGGACCAGCAGGGGCGTGAGATCAACATCTTCTCCCAAACGCCCAACCCGTACATCGGCGTAAACGGGCGCAACTTCCTGGATCCGGTCACCCGGGCAGTGACGCCGTGCGATCCGTTCTGCCCGAACGAGCTCGACATCGTAAGGGAAGAAACCCGGGCTGCTTATGCCCGGCTCGACTACGGGACCGACTTTGACAACGGCTGGAAGCTCTCGGGGAATGTCGGCCTGCGCTATGTGGAAACGCAGGTGTCGGCGGGTGGCCTGATCGGCTTCCCCAACGCCCAGCAATTCGACATTCCGGCTGCCGGCGGCAATGGCGACGGGATCGCGCAACTTTCCGAGGTCCAAGCCGCTTGTACTCAGGCGCAGAACCTGCCTGCCGATCAACGGCCCGCGTACTGTTCGCTCTCGCCTGCGCGCCTGGCCACCTTCGCGGCGGCCTACACCACCGAAGTCCTCGATGACACGAGTGACGAGACGTTCGGCAACTGGCTGCCGAGCTTCAATGCGCTGCTCGATACCGGCAACGGCCTGCTCTTCCGCGCGGCGGTATCCAGAGGCATCAGCCGCCCGGATCTTGGCGCGTTCCGGTCGGGCGGGGCGATCGGCGACAACACCGGGGTCCTGCGATCGCAAGGCACGCTTGAAACCGGCCCGCTGTTCGCGCTCCGAACCGGCAATCGCGACCTGCGACCGATCGGGGTCTGGAACTACGACTTGTCGGTGGAATGGTATTTCGACCGTGTAGGATCGCTGACCGTCAACGGTTTCGTCAAGGATCTCAGCGGGATCATCGATAACGCCGTCGACGTCATCAACTTCTCCAGCCCGCGCGTTCCCTCGCTCGATGTGGAGGTCAACCGGCCGGTCAATCAGCAGGACGGCACGCTCAAGGGCGTGGAAATCACCTACCAGCAGACCTACGACTTCTTGCCCGGTCTGCTCAGCGGACTTGGGTCGCAATTGACCTATACCTATGTCGACGGCGCGGACTTCACCAACACCGACCGCGCCGGGAATCTGGGGCCCTTCGCCGACGCGCAGCCGCTCGCCGGGATTTCCGAGAGCACCTTCAACGGAACCATTTTCTACGAAAAGGACTGGCTCTCGGCGCGTCTCGCCTACAACTGGCGCTCGGCCTTCCTGATCACCCCGCGCGACGACATCTTCCCGTTCTCTCCAATCTGGGGCGAATCCACGGGTCAGCTTGACGGGTCTATCTTCGTGACGGTGCGCGACGGGCTCAAGCTCGGGGTGCAGGGGGTGAACCTGCTCGACGAGGTTACCCGCACCAGTCAGGTGGTCGATTTCGACGGCACGCGGGTGGTCCGCTCGGCCTTCCGCAACGACCGGCGCTTCACTTTCCTTGCCCGCTTCGATTTCTAAGAGGCCAAGGTCATGACAATCGCAGGGCTGCTGAAGGCGGGCACGCTGACAGCGGCCCTGCTGCTTTCGGGGGCATCATCGCCCCCCGCCGAACAACCGCTCGCCCCGCTGGAGGGCGCAGGCTGGGAGCTGGTCTGGGCCGACGAGTTCGCTGGCGACACGCTCGACCGCACCAAGTGGACGCCCGAGATCTCGTGCTGGGGCGGGGGCAACAATGAACGCCAGTGCTACACCGACCGGCCCGAGAACATCGCGGTTCAGGGCGGCCTGCTGCTCCTGAAGGCGCAGAAGGAGCGCTTTGCCGGGCCGGCGCGCCCGCCCGAGATCGCGGAAGCCGTCAACCCCACGCTGGTGCAGTCGCACACCTCGGGCAAGGTCCGCACCATCGGCCTCCACGCCTGGCGTTACGGCCGGATCGAAGCGCGCGCCAAGGTTCCACCTGGGCAGGGCACCTGGCCTGCGATCTGGATGATGCCCAACGACCCTGCCTACGGCCCCTGGCCGCGCTCGGGCGAGATCGACATTCTCGAGGCGGTCAATATCGGCGCCAAGTGCAAGGACTGCGCGGGCGGCATGGGCGAGAACCGGACGATCAGCGCGCTCCATTTCGGCGATTTCGCGCCGCTCAACCGCTATGTCGACCATCGCAACGCCTTGCCCGGCCTCGCGCTGCCCTCGGATGATTTCCACGTCTATGCGGTCGAATGGGGCGAGGGGCTGATCCGCTTCCTCGTCGATGATCGCGTGCACCTCACCGTCACCGCCGAGCAGTGGAGCACCGCTGCGCCGGGTGCCAAGGGCAATGCGTCCGCGCCGTTCGACCAGCCCTTCTATATCATGGCCAACCTTGCCGTGGGCGGGCGCCTGTCGGAAGAAAACAACGCCAAGGGGGTTGCAGCGGGCAGCTTTCCCGCGCAATTCGCAATCGATTGGATAAGGGTCTACCGCTGCGCCAGCGATCCCGCGACGGGGCGGGCCTGCATCCGGTAGGCGGGACGGGCGAGAGCGGTAATGGCGCGGGTGCGCAAGAAAGTGACCATCAGGGACGTCGCCGAGGAGGCGGGCGTCTCGCTCCAGACGGTGAGCCGCGTGGTCAACGGCGGCCCCAACGTGCGCCCGCAGCTGCGCGACAAGGTGCAGTCGGCGATCGACCGGCTCGGCTACGTCCCCAGCCTCGCCGCCCAGCGGATGAGCGGATCGCGCTCTTACATCATTCTTGCGATCAACGATCGCGAACGCACGCTCGCCGACTGGCGCGAGCGGATGGGCACCGACTGGGTCGACCAGATGCTGCTGGGCGGGATCCTGACCTGCTCCAAGCACGGCTACCGGATGATGGTGGAGCTGGTCGACACCCATTCCGATCATGTCGAGCGCGAGCTTGGCGCGGCCTTGTCGGCGTTGCAGCCAGACGGCGTGATCCTGACCCCGCCGCACTCGGAAAACCAGCTGATCACCGATCTGCTTGCAGTGCGCGGCATTCCCTTTGCGCGGATCGGATCGGATGCGCCGGGGGCGGGGATCCGGCTGACGATGGGCGACGAGGGCGCCGCGCATCTGGCCACCACCCGGCTGGCCGAACTCGGCCACCGTCGCATCGCGATGATCGCCGGGCCGGCGCAATACAGCCTCTCGGGCTGGCGCATCAAGGGCTGGCGCCGGGCGCTCGCCGAGGCGGGGCTGCCGCACGAGGGCCTGCTCGAGGTGGGCGATTTCGGCTATGAGAGCGGCGCGCGTGCGGCGCGCGCGCTGCTGACGCGCAACCCGGATTGCACCGCAATCATCGCCTCGTCCGACCAGATGGCGCTGGCCGCGCTCGAAGTCGCGCGCGAGCGGGGGCTCGAGGTGCCGCGCGACCTGTCGCTGATCTCCTTCGACAACACCCCGATCGTGCGCTTCACTCAGCCGCCGCTCACCGCCATCGACCAGCCGATCGCCGAGACCGTCGCCCGCGCGGTCGAACAGCTGATCGCGCGCTCCCCCGACGCGGACGACAGTGCCGTGATCGAGGTCGCTGCCGCACTGGTCGAGCGCGCCTCGACCGCGCCCGCCCCGGTCAAGACCCCGGAACACGGTTGAGCGCGGCGTCCGCTTCGCCGCCCGATCGCCAGCCGGTCTGGTTCCTCGCCCTGTTCGCGCTCGCCGCTGCGGGCGGCGCGGTCGCCTATGTGCCGCTGCTGACCGTCCTGCTCCCCCAGCGCATCGCCGATCTGCAGGGCGGCGAGGACGTCGCCGCCCTCGCGCAGGTGAGCTTCCTCGGCGCGGTGATGGCGAGCATTGCCAATATCGGCGTCGGGATGCTGAGTGACCGGGCACGGGTGCGGCGGCCCTTCGTCATTGCCGGGCTGATCCTCTCGAACGCGCTGCTGCTGGCCGTGGGCACAGCGACAAGCGTCGCGCAGATCGTGGTGCTGGTGATGGTCTGGCAAGTCGCCCTGAACCTGATGCTGGCCCCGCTGATGGCCTGGGCGGGCGATTGCTTTCCCGACGAGCAGAAGGGCGTGCTTGGCGGCGCGCTCGCGCTGTCCCCGGCGCTGGGCGCGCTGGCGGGATCGCTGGTGACATGGGACGGGCTGGTGGCGCCGCCTGCGCGGCTGGCGCTGGTTGCCGTGCTGGTGAGCGCGCTGGTGCTGCCTGCGGTGCTGCTCGGCAAGGGACGCGTCCGGCCGGCTCTGGTTGCCCCTGTGCCCGCGCCGCCGCCGTCCGCGCCGCGCGCTGAGCGGGTGGTGCTGCGGATGTGGGCGGCGCGGCTGCTGGTGCAGGTCGCGGAAGGCGGCATGTTCGCCTTCCTGCTCTACTGGCTGCGCTCGATCGCGCCGGGCTATCCAGAGAACGGCGCGGCCAATATCTTCAGCCTCGTGCTGGTGGGCGCGGTGCCCCTGTCGCTGTTGCTCGGGCGCTGGTCGGATCGCCATTCGCGGCCGCTGGTGCCGCTGGTCGCCGCTGCGCTGGCGTGCGCTTGCGGCATGCTGGTGATGGCGGCGGCCATGACGCTGGCCTGGGCAATCGCGGGTTACGTGCTGTTCGGCCTTGCCGCTGCGGTTTTCCTCGCGCTGCATTCGGGCCAGACCCTGCGCGTGCTTCCCGCCCCCCAGCACCGCGGGCGCGATCTCGGGGTGTTCAATCTCACCAACACCGTGCCGGGGATGGTGATGCCCGGGCTCACCGTGATGCTGGTTCCGCAGTTCGGCTATGGCGCGCTGTTCGTGCTGTTCGCCGGGCTTGCCTTTGCAAGCGCCGCGCTGCTTGCCGAGTCCTTGCGCCGTTCATGATCGGCGTGCTTGATGCTTGCCAAAACGGGCGCGCGGCGGCATAGTTTGATAACGTTCTCAAGAAATAGTCAGGCAGGGTTCTGGGAGGGACTGGCGAGATGGCGCTTAAGGCAGTGGGTCGGCTGGTGTGCGGGGCAGCGCTCGGTACGCTTGTGGCAGGGTGCGGCGGGGGCGAGCCGATCCGTTCGGCCAGCGCGCCGGTGGCGGCCGCTCCGGCACCTGCGGCAAACAGCCCGGAAGCCCTGCTCGCGCGGATGAGCCTCGAACGCAAGGTCGCGCAGATCATCCAGCCCGACATCGGCTCGATCACCCCCGAGGACGTGCGCCAGTATCGCTTCGGCACGATCCTCAACGGCGGCAATTCCGGCCCCTTCGGCAATGACAAGGCGCCCGCGGCCGACTGGCTGAAGCTCGCCGATGCTTTCTGGGAAGCCTCGACCGCCCCGCTTGCCAATGGCGAACCCGTGATCCCCGCGATCTGGGCCACTGACGCCGTCCACGGCCATGCCAATGTCCCGGGCGCGACGGTCTTCCCGCACAACATCGCGCTCGGCGCGACGGGTGATGCCGATCTCATCCGCCGCATCGGCGCGGCGACCGCGGTCGAGATCGAGGTCACCGGGCTCGACTGGACCTTCGCTCCGACAGTGGCGGTCGCGCGCGATGACCGCTGGGGCCGCACCTACGAAAGCTATTCCGAAGACCCTGCGCTCGTCACCCGTCTCGGCGCGGCGATGATCGAGGGGTTGCAGGGCCGCCCCGGTGAGCCCGGCTATCTCGGCCCCGGCAAGGTCGCTGCCACCGCCAAGCACTATTTCGGGGACGGCGGCACGTCGCAAGGCGTCGACCAAGGTGACGTCAATGGCGACCTTGCCGAGCTGATGGCGATCCACGCCGCGCCTTACCCCGCCGCGATCGACGCCGGGGTCGCCAGTGTCATGGCCAGCTTCAATTCGATCAACGGTACCAAGATGCACGGCAACAAGCCGCTGCTCACCGATCAGCTGCGCGGGAAGCTCGGCTTCGGCGGCGTGGTGGTCGGCGACTGGAACGGCCATGGCCAGATCGAGGGCTGCACCAATGCCGATTGCCCGCAGGCGATTATGGCGGGGCTCGACATCTACATGGTGCCCGAGGACTGGAAGGCGCTCCACGCCTCGCTGGTCGCCCAGGTGAAGGACGGCACCATCCCGATGGCCCGCCTCGACGAGGCGGTGCTGCGGGTTCTCCGGATGAAGGCGCAGCTCGGCATCCTCAATGGCGAGGTTAAGCCCTCGGCGCGGCCCAATGGCGGGAAGTGGGAGCTGCTCGGCTCGCCCGAACACCGCGCGCTCGCCCGCGAGGCGGTGGCGAAGTCGCAGGTGATCCTCAAGAACGCGGGCGTCCTGCCTTTGAAGGCGGGTGCGCGGATCGAGGTGGCGGGTTCTGCTGCCGACAACGTGCCCCAGCAGGCGGGCGGCTGGTCGGTCACCTGGCAGGGCGGGGCCGATCTCACCGCAGCCGATTTCCCCGGCGCGACCTCGATTTTCGCCGGGATCGCCGAGGCCGCCAAAGAAGCGGGCGGCGAGGCGCGTCTGGCGGGCAAGGGTGACGCAGCCGCCAAGCCCGACATCGCCGTCGTCGTCTTCGGCGAGCCGCCCTATGCCGAGTTCGTCGGCGACCGCAAGGACCTCGCCTTCCGCGACGAGGAGGGGCTGAACCTTCTCAAGGCCTACAAGGCGCGCGGCGTTCCGACCGTTGCCGTGTTCCTTTCGGGCCGTCCCTTGTGGGTCAACCGCGAATTGAACGCCGCCGATGCCTTTGTGGCCGCATGGCTTCCGGGCAGCGAAGGCGCAGGGGTGGCCGACGTGCTGTTCGGCAAGGCGCAGCCGACCGGGCGCCTTTCGTTCAGCTGG
>NZ_JAMNXL010000201.1 GCF_023653175.1 Erythrobacter sp.
GACAACAGCTCCAACGGGATGACCGGCACGCCCACCGTGCTTGATCAATTGCTCGGGACGGGCGACGGCGCGCGCGCCGATTTCCAGCTGGTGAAGCTCTACGGCGGCGGGACCGAACCGCAGGTGCGCGCCATCACCCGGCCGCGTGCCGACACGCTGGTGGTGAGCGTGGGCGGCGTCGCCACCACCGCCTGGACGCTTGGCGAGAAGGGCATGCTGCGCCTCGCCGTCGCTCCGGCGGCCGGCGCCGAAGTGCGCGCCGGCTTCCATTTCGACGTGCCGGTGCGCTTCGCCGAGGACCGGCTCGATGTCTCGGCGGTCAATTTCACCGCTGGCGAGGCGCCCTCGGTGCCGCTGATCGAGATCCGGGAGACTGCCTGATGCCGCGGGTGTTCTTCGACCGCGAGCTCGATACGGTCGCGACCTTCTGGCGCATCTATCGCCGCGATGGCTGCGCGCTCGCCTTCACCAGCCACGACCGCGACCTAACCTTCGGCGGCATGCGCCACCTCGCCGCCCCCGGCATGATCCCCGCCGCGATCCGCCTCACCGCCGAGCTCGCCAATGACAGCGCCGAGGTGCAGGGCGCGCTCAACCACGATTCGATCCGCGAGAGCGAGCTGGCCGCCGGTCTGTTCGATGACGCCGCGATCGAGATCGGCGCGGTCGACTGGACCAGCCTCGAGAACCACACGCTCTACACCGGCCAGATCGGCCGGATCGAGGACGACGAGGTGCAGTTTTCCGCCGAGCTGCGCTCGAACAAGAGCCTGCTCGAGCAGGACCTCGTGCCGCGCACCTCACCCACTTGCCGCGCCGTGTTTTGCGGCCCGGGCTGCGGGCTTTCAGCGGTGCGCTTCACCTCGCAGCAGATGCTCGAGGAGGTCGATCTGGAAGGCAACCGGGTGCGCTTTGCCGGGGTGGACGGCGAGGCCCATGTCGACGGGCGGTTGCGATTCATGGCCGGGCCGCAGACCGGCGTTGCCTTCGGGATCATCGATGCCGCTGGCGACTGGCTGGTGCTCGACCGGCCGCTGGTCGATGGCACGCTTCCCGGCACGCGCACGGAGCTGTGCGAAGGCTGCGATCACACCATTGCCACCTGTTCGGACCGCTTTGCCAATGCTGTCAATTTCCGCGGCGAGCCATTCCTGCCGGGCAACGACCTCCTCGCCCGCTACGGCCAGTCGTGAGCGCGCGCGGGGCGGCCGTTGCGCAGGCCGCGCTCGGCTTGGTGGGTTGCCGGTTCCGCCTTCACGGGCGTAACCCTGAAACCGGCCTGGATTGCATCGGGCTGGTCCATGCCGCGCTCGCTGCCGCCGGATGCGAGCCCGTGCCGCCGCGCGGCTACGGGCTGCGCAACATCGCGATCGATGGCTGGCTTCCTGCGGCCGCGCGATCGGGCCTTGTCGAGGCGTGCGGGCCGATCCGTGCGGGCGATATCCTGCTGCTCGCGCTCGGATATGCGCAGCACCATCTGGTGATCGCCCTTGACGCAGACAGCGTCGTCCACGCCCACGCGGGCCTGCGGCGGGTGGTGCGCCAGCCGCGCGAGCCCGCCTGGCAGATCGAGGCCGCCTGGCGCCTCGCCTCCTCTTGCGAAAGCTAGTCTCATGGCGACCTTGCTCCTGACCACCCTTGGCAGTGCGATCGGCGGCCCGCTTGGCGGCGCGCTCGGCGGGCTGATCGGGCACCAGATCGACGCGCGCGTCTTCGGCCCCAAGGGCCGCGAGGGGCCGCGGCTCAAGGACCTGACCATCAGCACCTCGAGCTACGGCCAGCCGATCCCGCGCCAGTTCGGGCGGATGCGGGTCGCGGGCACGGTGATCTGGTCGACCGATCTGATCGAGACCAAGCAGAAACAGAAGAGCCGCAAGGGCCAGCCTTCGACGACAACCTATTCCTATTCCGCCTCCTTCGCGGTTGCCCTGTCGAGCACGCCGATCGACCGGCTCGGACGGATCTGGGCCGACGGCAACCTGCTGCGCGGCGCGCAGGAGGACCTGAAGGTCGGCGGTACCTTGCGCTTCTATCGCGGGTTCGGCGACGATCCGGTCGACCCGCTGATCGCCGCCGCCAAGGGCACGCTCGCGCCCGCGTTTCGCGACTGTGCCTATGTCGTGTTCGAGAACCTCGAGCTGGGCGACTACGGCAACCGCATCCCGGCGATGAGCTTCGAGATCTTCGCCGATGGCGGTGACGGAATAGTCACGCTCGCCCAGCTTGTTCCCGATGCGGTGCTCCCGCCCGCCGAACCCCCGCTGGCGCAGGCGCGCGGCTTTGCCGACGAGGGCGGCGCGCTCGCCTCGACGCTGGCGGCGATCGATCAGGTCATCCCGCTGGTCTGCGCCTCGGGCCACGAGGGCCTGACCATCGCCACCCGCGCGCTGCCCGAGGGCGAGGTGATGACCCTGCCCGACCAGCTTGCCCGGGATGACCGCGAGCGCGACGAGAACCGCGTAAAGCAGCGCGCCGGCCTGCCCACGCGCACCCCCGCCGCGCTGCGCTACTACGACGAGGAGCGCGACTATCAGACAGGCGTGCAACGCGCGAGCGGCAGTCGGCAGGCGGGGCGCGAGCTGATGATCGATCTGCCCGCCACGCTCACCGCCGGCGGCGCGCGTCAGCTCGCGAATGACAGCGCCAACCGGTCGCGCTGGCAGCACGAGACCGTCACCTGGCGGATCGGTGAGCTCGACCCGCGGCTGATCCCGGGCAGCATCGTGCGGTTGCCGAATGCGCCGGGGCATTGGCTGCTGCGCAGCTGGGAATGGCTCGACCGCGGCATCGCGCTCGAGCTTGAACGTCTGGCTCCGTCGGGCGGCATTCCTCGTGCGAGCGATCCGGGTGAGAACCTTGCCCCGACCGATCTGCCGATCCCGGCGACCAGCCTTGCCGCTTTCGAGGTTCCGCCCGAGGCCGGCGCCAATCCCGCCCAGCCGCTGATCTTCGCCGCCGCCTCGGCTGCCAACGCCGCCTGGCGGGGGGCAGCGCTTTACGCCGTGCAGGGCACCGCGCTGGTCGATCTCGGCACCACAGGCAGCCAGCGGGCGGTGACCGGCGTGCTCGAGGCGCCGCTTGGGCCATCACCCGCCGTGCTGTTCGAGCCCGGTGCCGAGACGGTCGTGGCGCTGGTGGCGGAGGACTTCGACCTCTTCGACACCGATCGCGACGGGCTCGCGGCGGGCGCCAACCGGATGCTGATCGGGGGCGAGCTCGTGCAGTTCCTGCGTGCCGAGCCGCTGGGAGCCGGGCATTGGCGCCTCGCCGGGCTTCTGCGCGGGCGCGGCGGGACCGAGCCGGCTGCCGCGCTCGGCCATGTCGCCGGGGCCTCGGCGATCCTGATCGACGACAGCTTCGTGCCGCTCGACCCGGTGCTGGTGCCCCCGCTCGCGACCTCGCGGATCGCGGCCCTGTCGACGGGTGATACCGCCGCGGTGATCGTACCGCTCGCCAATGCGGGGCTTTCGCGACGCCCGCTGTGCCCTGTGCACCCCCGCGCCGTGCGCACTGCCGATGGCACGACGACCTACCGCTGGACCCGCCGCGCGCGCGGTCAATATCGCTGGGAGGACAGCGTCGAAGTCCCGCTGATCGAGGAGCGCGAGGCCTATCTCGCCGGCTTCGGGGCGGTAGATGCGCCCCATGCTGTCTGGCAGACCGATGCGCCCGCGCTGACGCTCACGCCCGCCGAACGCTCCGCCCTGACCGCCGCACACGGGCCCGGCCCGCTGTGGGTCCGCCAGGTGGGCACCTTCGACCACTCCCCGCCGCTGCTTCTTGCCGACCTCACCTGACTGTACCGGAGGCCCCGATGTCCGATCCGATCGCCCTTGCCAGTTCGACGCCCGCGCTGGGCCTGCCGCTGCTTTTTGCCGGGCAGGCGCAAAAGGAGTTCTTCGTCAACGAGGCGCTGTGCCTGCTCGACGCGCTCCACGCCCGCGCGGTGACCGCCTCGCAGCCCGCTCCGCCGGCGAGTGCGGTCGAGGGCGCTTGCTACCGGGTGACCTCGACCGCCACGGGGGCGTGGGCGGGGCAGGAGGGTCGCCTCGCGGTCCATATTGCCGGGGCTTGGCATTTCGTCGCGCCTGTCGAAGGGATGGTGGTCTTCGACAGAACCAGGGGCGACTTTGTCATTTTTCGGTCGCAATGGCAGCCGGCGGCGGAGGTCGCCGTTCCGGCGGGCGGCACCGTGATCGACGTTCAGGCGCGCGGCGCGCTGACCGCTCTCATTACGGCCCTCAGGACCGTGGGTGTGCTCGCCGCGCCCAACCCCTGAGGCCCACGAATGGCGGATTACCGCGCCTTTCACAGTTACATTTTTATCCACAAGCCCCTTTCAGCGACATTCTTGCAACACACGAAGGGCATTGACTGCTTGCCTCGCGCGGGGGGAAAAGATAGAGACAGCCGGTGCCTCAAGTTTAACGCAAAGGGGAATTTCGGAAATGCGCAAACTCGTCATTGGAATGGCGATGGCCTCGACCGCGCTGACCACACCCGCCATGGCCCGCGACGGCCAGTGGTATATCCAGGGTGATGGCGGTGTCATGTTGGTCGAGGATCAATCGATCGATGTCGACACCACCGCAGATGATGCGGCGGCCGACTATGCCACGGGCTACGATTTCGGCGGGCTTGTCGGCTATGACTTCGGCGGCTTCCGCCTCGAAGCCGAAGCCAGCTACCGTGCCGCCAACCTCACGGAAGTGATCGCCGGCAGCGAGGGCCTCGCAAACAACCCGCTGGCGACCGCGCCGGGCGGCTTCACCAGGTTCACCGGCGCGCGCGACGCGGTGGGCGAAGTCAACGCACTGAGCTTCATGCTCAACGGCCTCCTCGATTTCGGCGATGACGACGGGATGCAGGGCTTCGTCGGTGGCGGCGTGGGTGTGGCCCGCGTCGACATGGACGGCCGCGTGAACGCCAACGGCCCGGGCGTCTGGAACGATTCGGACACCGGCTTCGCCTGGCAGGTGCTTGCGGGCATCCGTACCCCGATCAACGATTCGTGGGACGTCGGCCTGAAGTATCGCTACTTCCGCGCGACCGACATCAACCTCGTCGATCCGTTCGGCCGCGATCTGAACACCAGCCTGGCTTCGCACTCGCTGCTCGGCACGATCACCTACAACTTCGGTGGCGAAGAGCCGCCGGTGGTTGCGCCGGTTGCGGTGACCCCGCCCCCGCCGCCTCCGCCGCCGCCCCCGCCCCCGCCGCCCCCGCCGCCGCCGCCCCCCAAGGTTGCGTGCAACACGGGTCCGTACATCGTGTTCTTCGACTTCGATAAGTCGGACATCACCTCGGAAGCCGCCGGCATCCTCAACAGCGCCGTTACCGCCTATGCCAACTGCGGCACGGCGAGCGTGATGCTGGCCGGTCACACTGACCGCGCGGGCAGCACCAAGTACAACGAAGGCCTGGCCGATCGTCGCAACAAGGCGGTCACTGCCTACCTGACCGGCCGCGGCATCCCCGCCGGCCGCATCACCGGCCAGTCGTTCGGCGAAACCAAGCCGCGCGTCCCGACCGCCGACGGTGTGCGCGAAGCGCAGAACCGCCGCGTGGAAGTGACCTACGGCCCGGACTCGGGCATGTAAGTCCAGGTTCCAACGGAACACGAAGAGGGGCCGGAGCGATCCGGCCCCTTTTTTGTTGCCCCGCCCACGGGCTGGTCGCGCTAGTCCGTCGCCACGGCCGGCGGCTCGACTGCCTGTCGCGACAGCATTACATGAAACACGAAGAGCGCGCCGCAGCGGGGCATATGCCTTTGCTGCGGCGCGCTCTTGCATCTATCCGGGTGCCGGACCTAGGCTCGGCGGCCGTTCGCCTTGAGGCTCAAGCCTCTAGAACGTGGAAGCCTCGGCGTCGCTCAAGCCCGCCGACGCAGCGGCGGCACGCTCGGCGATCGTCGCCTCGGCCTTGGGCAGCGTTCGGTAGGCGTAGACAAGGAGCGCGAGCGAGATCGGCGCCACTCCGATCAGCGACAGAACCCCGATCCGCAGGCTCCCGCTCACCTCCGAGATCGCGCCGACCATATAGGGGCCGAGCCCAAGACCGACGAGCGTCGTGGCGAGGAAGAACGAGGCCGTCGCAGTCC
>NZ_JAMNXL010000020.1 GCF_023653175.1 Erythrobacter sp.
CCCAACCCACCTCCTCCGCGCGCTTCATCAATATCGGCGAGCGCACCAACGTCACCGGTTCTGCGGCGTTCAAGAAGCTGATCATGGCGGGCGATTACCCTGCGGCGGTCGAAGTCGCGCGCCAGCAGGTCGAGAACGGCGCGCAGGTGATCGACGTCAACATGGACGAGGGCCTGCTCGACGCGGTCCACGCGATGACCACCTTCCTCAAGCTGATCGCTGCCGAGCCCGATATCGCCCGCGTGCCGGTGATGATCGACAGCTCGAAGTTCCACGTGATCGAGGCCGGGCTGAAGTGCGTCAGCGGCAAGCCGATCGTCAATTCGATCAGCATGAAGGAGGGCGAGGAAGCCTTTCTCCAGCACGCCCGCATCTGCATGGATTACGGCGCGGCGGTGGTGGTGATGGCCTTCGACGAGACGGGCCAGGCCGATACCAAGCAGCGCAAGGTCGAAATCTGCAAGCGCGCCTATGACCTGCTCGTCAACGAGGGCTTCCCGCCTGAGGACATCATCTTCGACCCCAACATCTTCGCCGTGGCGACGGGGATTGAGGAGCACAACAACTACGGCGTCGACTTCATCGAGGCGGTGCAGGAACTGCGCGTGTTGTGCCCGCACGCCCATTACTCGGGCGGGCTGTCCAACCTCAGCTTCAGCTTCCGCGGCAACGAACCCGTGCGCCGCGCGATGCATTCGGTGTTCCTCTACCACGCGATTCCCGCGGGCCTCGACATGGCGATCGTCAATGCCGGGCAGCTCGACGTCTACGACCAGATCGACCCCGCCCTGCGCGACGCCTGCGAGGACGTGATCCTCAACCGCGATCCTGACGCGACCGAGCGCCTCATCACGCTCGCCGAAAGCTTCAAGGGCAAGTCGGTCGCCGACGAGAAGGCCGCCGAGGAATGGCGCGGCTGGGCGGTCGAAAAGCGGCTCGAACATGCCCTCGTCAAGGGCATCGATGCGCATATCGTCGACGACACCGAGATCATGCGCGCCGCGATTGCCGAGGCCGGGGGTCGCCCCATCGAGGTGATCGAAGGCCCGCTGATGGATGGGATGAACGTCGTCGGCGACCTGTTCGGCAGCGGCAAGATGTTCCTGCCGCAGGTGGTGAAATCCGCCCGCGTGATGAAGAAGGCGGTCGCCCACCTCATCCCCTATATCGAGGCCGAGAAGGACTTGCTTCCCGAGGAGGAGCGCAAAGCCAAGGGCAAGATCATCATGGCGACGGTGAAGGGCGACGTCCACGACATCGGCAAGAACATCGTCGGCGTGGTGCTCCAGTGCAACGGCTATGACGTGATCGACCTTGGCGTGATGGTGCCCTGGCCGACGATCCTCGCCTCGGCCAACGACAACAAGGCGGACATGATCGGCCTCTCGGGCCTCATCACCCCTTCGCTGGACGAGATGGTGACCGTCGCCGAGGAAATGCAGCGTGCGGGCATGACCATGCCGCTGCTGATCGGCGGGGCGACCACCAGCAAGGTCCACACCGCGCTCAAGATCGACCCGGCTTACGAAGGCCCGGTGATCCACGTGCTCGATGCGAGCCGCGCGGTCGGGGTGGCCTCCAAGCTGCTCTCCGACACCCAGCGCGACGCCTACGTTGCCGAGGTCGAGGACGAATATGTCGCGGTGCGCGATGCGCGCGCGGGCCGGACGACGAGCGAACTGCTCCCGCTCGAGGAGGCGCGCGCCAATGGCTTCCAGATCAATCTCGCCGAAAAGCCCGATGCGCCTGCGCAGCCGGGTCTTCACGTGTTCGATGACTGGTCGTTGTCACATCTTCGCGAGCTCATCGACTGGACTCCGTTCTTCCGCGCCTGGGAACTCCACGGCAATTACCCCGCGATCCTCACCGACGAGGTGGTCGGCGAGACCGCGACGCAATTGTTCGCCGATGCCAATGCGATGCTCGACCAGATCATCGCCGAAAAGTGGCTGACCGCGCGCGGCGCCTGCGGACTGTGGCCGTGCGGGCGCGATGGGGACGATGTGGTGCTCGACAACGGCACGCGGCTCCCGATGCTGCGCCAGCAGGTGAAGAAGAGCCGCGACCGGGCCAACATGTGCCTTGCCGACTTCATCGACCCCGCGGGCGACTGGATCGGCGGCTTTGCCGTCGGCATCCACGGGATCGAGCCGCATTCGGCGCGCTTCCAGGCCGACAAGGACGATTTCTCCGACATCCTGCTGAAGGCGCTGGCCGACCGTTTCGCGGAGGCCTTTGCCGAGGCGCTGCACCAGCATGTGCGTACCACATTGTGGGGCTATGCGGCCGGAGAGCAGCTCGACAACACCGCGCTGATCAAGGAGCAATATCGCGGCATCCGCCCGGCGCCGGGCTATCCCGCCTGCCCCGATCACAGCTTGAAGCCGATCCTCTTCGACCTGCTCGATGCGCCGACCAATGTGGGCCTGACCCTCACCGAAAGCTTCGCGATGTGGCCCACCGCCGCGGTCTCGGGCTTCTATTTCGGCCACGGCCAGGCCGAATATTTCGGCGTCGCCCGTATCGGCCCCGACCAGGTGGCGGATTATGCGGAGCGCCGCGGCGTCGAGCTTGCCACTGCCGAGCGCTGGCTCAGGCCCAACCTCGACTGACAAAATTGCATCCCGGGCCGTAACCCCGCGCGCGCGCCTGCCGAATGGTTCGCAAGGCGGGGATTACGGACATGGACAAAAATGAAACAGATCCTCGACGGCGCGGCAGGTGCATGGTTCTCCCCCGATAGTGATGCGTGGCTGCGCGACGACCCGATCACGCTTGTCACGCTCCGGCTCGACAACGCGGTCGATGATCCCGCATTGCAGTTTCTCGCGAATGCCGAGTGCGAAGCGCTCAACGATTGGGCCGCGCGCGGGACATTGCTGATGGCATTGGTCTCGCACAACCGCCGCGAGCTCAACCTCGTCATTGCCTGCAATGACGATGACGCGCGTGCGCGGACCGAGGACATCCCTTCGGTGGCGAGCGAGATGGCGGAGGTCACCGTGCGCGGCGTGACCGCGCTGACGCTGGCCGGACAGCGCAAGCTCGTCACCCACTGACAGCACCCGCGCAGGTTGTCGTCCCCGCACTGGCGGCGGGTCGCGGGTTTCCGGCTTGCGCCCGAGCGCCGTTTGCGACAGCGTGCGAGGCATGAGGCGCTTTTCCTGCGGACCTGTCTTGTTGGCGCTGGCGTTGGTATCGGGGCCGGCGCTTGCCCGACCAGCACCTCTGCCCGATGCGGCGCCGGCCACCGTGGTGGTCGCCTTTGACCGCGAAAGCGTACGCCCGCTGATCGTCGAGGGGCTGGCGAACAAGGAGACGGGCCGCAAGCTTGCGGCCAATGATCCGGTGCGGATCGCGAGCATCTCAAAGCTGGTGATGGCGCTCGCCGCGCTGCGGCTCGCGGATGAGGGCAAGGTCGATCTCGACCGCGATGTTTCCGATTATCTCGGGTGGCAGGTGCGTTCGCCCCATTATCCCGACGTGCCGGTGACGCTCTCGCAGCTGATGGCGCACCGGGCAGGCCTTTCAGGCGCGGCTGACTACATCATCCCGCTAGGGACAAGCCTTGAGGCGAAGTTCGCCGATCCCGCGTCATGGCGCGCGGCCGGGCGGCCGGGCGGGCGTGAGACGCCCGAAACCCTGCTGGGCGGGGTGGACGAGGGTGCCTTCGAATACTCCAACCTCGGCGCGCCGCTGGTGGCGACGGTGCTCGAAGCGGCGAGCGGCGAGCGTTTCGACCGGCTCGTGGAGCGGCTGGTGTTCGCGCCGCTGGGGGTGAAGGCCTGCTTCAACTGGGTGGGCTGCGGCCTCGACATGGCGGCGCGCGCGGTGGTGCTCTACCGCGATACCGGCGAGGTGGCGAAGGATGCTCCTGCCGAACTGCCGCCCTCCTGCACCATTCCGGTCGCCGAAGGACAGGCGTGTGACCTGGATGGCTATGTCCCCGGCACCAATGCCTCAATCTTCTCGCCGCAAGGGGGCGTCCGGATCAGCATGATGGACCTGGCGAAGATCGGGCAGGCGCTGTTCGACCTCCAGCATGGCGATGCGGACGGATTTCTCACACCGGGCACCGCGCAGCTGGCCATGTGGACTCTCGCCAAGGGCGCGACGGGAGACGAGGCCTTCTTCTGTACCTATGGCCTCCACTTCCAGCTGATCGAGGCGCCGGGGCCGGCCTGTTCGGACGACAAGCTGTTCGGCGACGGCATTCCCCGGATGGGCCATTCGGGCGAGGCCTATGGCTTGCAATCGGGGCTGTGGGTCGATCCCAAAGGGGACACGGGTTTCGTGTACTTCACCACCGAAGTCCCGCCCCCGCCGGGCGGCGAGGACACCGGCGGTTTCACGGCGCGCGAAAAGGCCCTGATGACGCGCGCGCTGGCGCTGCTGGCGGAGCGAACGCGCTAGGCCATGACCGGCATTGCCTATCCCCGCCCCGACAGCGCCCTGCCACCCGGCCGCATCGTCGTTGTGGGCGGCCTCGCGCTGCTTGCGCTTTATGCTCTGCTGTGGGCGCTTGTCCCCGCCGATCCGGCGCTGCTCGCAAAACTATGGTTTCTCCCCGGCGTCGGAGTCATCGGCGCGATCATTGCCAATACCTCCGGCACGGGCGGGGGCGTGGTGTTCGTCCCCGTCTTCAACGCCCTGCGCGAACTGGGCGTGATGAGCCTTTCGCCCTTGGTAGTGGTCGGCGTGTCGATGGGCATCCAGAGCTTCGGCATGACCATGGGGAGCCTGCGCTGGACCGACCGCCTGCTGCACCAACCTGCCCCCGGCCCCCTGGAAGCGCAGGTGCGGATCAGGGATTTCGCCACAGTGGTGGGCGCGGTGCTGGCGCTCTCGCTCCCGGCGTTGCTGGCGACCCAGCGCCTCACCGCCTTCGATCAGCAGGATGTGCTCTATGCCTACAAGGGCTTCTCCATCGTGCTCGGCTGCGCGCTGA
Organism: Erythrobacter sp.; assembly: GCF_023653175.1. GTDB lineage: Bacteria > Pseudomonadota > Alphaproteobacteria > Sphingomonadales > Sphingomonadaceae > Erythrobacter. The sequence goes on from NZ_JAMNXL010000020.1 coordinate 4,949, forward strand.
TCGCCGCGACCTGGACCGTCAACGCAGCCCGGCCCGAACGCACGCAGTTGGCGCGCGGCGACCTTATCGTGCTGGTTCTGCTGGCGATCCCCGGCGGGATGATCACCGCGCTGTTTTCGGTCGGGATGGGCGAGATCGTCGCGCTCTACCTGTTCATTCGCCACTATCCGGTCTTGCTGTGCACCGGGGCGGCCTGCGTGATCTCGGCGGTGAGCTGCCTGTCGGGGGTAGTGTGGCACATCGGCGCGGGGACGATCCAGTGGGAGGTCGTGCTGCTGGCCGGCCCGGCTGCGGCGCTAGGGGGCTTTCTCGCCCGCCCCATCGCGCTGTGGCTCGGCCCCAAGCGGCTCAAGACCTTCGATGGCAGCTGGATCGTGCTCTCGGCGCTCTACTTGCTGTGGCTTAACTGGCGTTGAGGCCAATCGCCCGATTGACGCGGTGCAGCATTTCGCGCATCGCCGCATGGTCTTCCGGCGCAGGAGCGATTCTGTGACGGGCAGGCGAGCGGGAGAGCCCGATGCCTCGGTCAAACGGGGCAAAGGCGCCGAAGGAGCAACCGCCCCGGAAACTCTCAGGCCACCGGACCGCTCGGCTGTGTGACACTCTGGAAAGCGTCTCTTGCCGCAGGGTAGGGGGCCACCGAAGGGGAGGCTGGTCGCCCGCGCGGCCCGCCGAAGCTCTCAGGTCACCCGACAGAGGGGGCAGTTATGTGGCGGTGCGCAGGCATCGTCGGACTGCCGTATTCTGCCGGGGATTTTCGCAAGTGAGCGACCACGATACCGAAGACCATCTCGAAGACATCCCCCTCGACGCGCTGCCGCTCGATGCCTGGCACCGCGCGCGGGGTGCGCGGATGGTGCCCTTCGCGGGCTACGAGATGCCGATCCAGTATGAAGGGATCGTCGCCGAGCACAACTGGACCCGCGAGAATGCGGGCCTGTTCGACGTCAGCCACATGGGGCAGCTCGTGCTCTCCGGCCCCGATCTCGATGCGGCGGTCGAAGCGGTGCTGCCGATCGACCTTTCGACGCTGAAGCTCGGCCAGCAGCGCTATTCGCTGCTGCTGGATGAAGAGGGCGGGGTGCTCGACGACCTGATGGTCTCGCGCTGGCCAGAGGCGCTCTATCTGGTGGTCAACGGCGCAACCAAGTGGGACGACATGGGTACGCTGCGTGAAGCGCTGCCCGATGACATCACCCTAAATTACCTCGACGACCGCGCGCTACTGGCACTTCAAGGCCCCAAGGCCGCCGACGCGCTCGCCCGCCATGCGAACGGCGAATATCCGCTTTCCGCGCTGACCTTCATGAAGTTCGGCCAGTTCAAGCTCGCGGGCCATGACGTCACCATCGCGCGGGCGGGCTACACCGGCGAGGACGGGTTCGAGATCTCGCTCCCCTCAGATGCCGCCGCCGAAATCGCCGACCTGCTCTGCGCCGAACCCGAGGTGAAGCCCATCGGCCTCGGCGCGCGGGATTCGCTCCGGCTCGAGGCGGGCCTGCCGCTCTACGGCCACGACCTTACGCCCGAAACCTCGCCGATCGAAGCGGGCCTTGTATTCGGCATCAACAAGCGCCGCCGCACCGAGGGCGGCTACCCCGGCGCTGACCGCATCAACCGCGAGATTGCCGAAGGCACCGCCCGCAAGTGGGTCGGCCTCAAGCTCGACGGCCGCCTGCCCGCCCGCGAGGGCGCGGAAGTGTTCAGCGGCGCCGACAAGATCGGCACCGTCACCAGCGGCGGCTTCTCGCCCACGCTCGGCGCGCCCATCGCCATGGCCTATGTCGCGAGTGAGCACGCCGCCATCGGCACCGCACTCGAAGTAGAGGTGCGCGGCAAGCGCCTCGCCGCCACCGTCTCGCCCACCCCTTTCGTCCCCCACCGCTACTTCAGAGGGAGCTGAACAATGCCGCGCTACTATACTGACGAACACGAATGGATCGATGTCGAGGATGATGTCGCGACCGTCGGCATCACCGAATACGCACAGGGCCAGCTGGGCGACATCGTGTTCGTCGAACTGCCCGAAGTCGGCGCCATGATCGAGCAGGGCAAGGACGCCGCCGTGGTCGAGAGCGTCAAGGCCGCCTCCGACGTTTACGCCCCGATCACCGGCGAGGTCACCGAGACCAATGCGGCGCTCGAGGAAGACCCCGCGCTGGTCAATGCCTCGCCCGAGGATGCGGGCTGGTTCTTCAAGATGACCATCGCCGCCCCGGCCGAGCTCGACAAGCTCATGGACGAGGACGGTTACAAGGCCTTCGTCGAGGACCTGTGACCGCAAGCCCGCCTCCTGCGCCTGTGCGCCTGATGGTGGCGACGCCGATTTATGACGGCGCGCAGGCCGATTACCTGCGCGCCGTGATCGGCCTCACCCGCCTCGCCGAGCAGCGCGGGCTGGCGTGCAGCTTTGCTTTCCTGAGCAACAACGCTTCGATCAACCGGGCGCGCAACATGCTGGCGGGTGCGTTCCTCGGGTCGGATGCGACGCACATGCTGTTCCTTGACGGGGACATCGGCTTTATCCCCGAACAGGTGCTCGATCTGCTCGAGCTGGTGCGCTCGGATGAGCGGCTGGCAGTGATCGGTGCGCCCTATCCCAAGCGGGCGATCAACTGGCAGCTCGTCGCCGCCGCCGCAGCGCGGGGACTCGGGCAGCCCAATCCGGCACAGCTGGAGCGCTATTCCGGCGTCTTCGCGATGGACATGCTCGATCCGGCGGCGGGGCTGCGGCTCGATCAGCCGCTTGAACTGAAGCGGCTCGGCACCGGGCTGATGCTGATCCGCCGCGAGGTGATCGAGACGCTGTGCGAACGGCACCCGGAACTGCGCTACCCGGTCGACCCGCAGGATCGCGGCGAGAACGGGCTGGGCGATCACATTTTCGCGCTGTTCCAGCCGATGTTCGATGCCGAGACGGGCTATCTGCTCTCGGACGATTACGCCTTCTGTCACCGCGCGCGCGATGCCGGCTTCCGCATCTGGGCCGCGCCGTGGATGCGCACTTCGCACACCGGCCCGGCGCGCTTTGCCGCCGCGCTTTCCGACCTCGCCGCGCTCAGCAGCTGATCCCTCCCACCCCCAGCCACGGAACACCTCTCCCATGCGCTACCTTCCCCTCACCGATACCGACCGGCAGGCAATGCTGGCGAAGATCGGCGCTTCGACCATCGACGATCTGTTCGTCGACGTGCCCGAAGTCGCCCGGCTTGATGGCCCGATCCACGGGCTCCCGATGCACGCGAGCGAGATGGCGGTCGAACGCCACATGAAGAAGCTGGCGGCCAAGAACCTGGTGGCGGGCGAGGTGCCGTTCTTCCTCGGCGCGGGCGCCTATCGCCACCACGTGCCCGCCAGCGTCGACACCATCATCCAGCGCGGCGAGTTCCTGACCGCCTACACGCCCTACCAGCCGGAAATCGCGCAGGGCACGTTGCAGATGCTGTTCGAGTTCCAGACGCAGGTCGCGCGGCTCTATGGCTGCGCGGTGGCGAATGCCTCGCTCTATGACGGCTCGACCGCCTGCTGGGAGGCCGTCGCGATGGCGACCCGCGTCACCAAGCGCAAGCGCGCGGTGCTCTCGGGCGCGCTGCATCCCCACTATGCCGAAGTGGTGAAGACCATGGCGCACTACACCGGCGACGAGATCGCCGATGCGCTGCCCTCGATCACGCCGGATCCCGAACTGACCGGCCTGATCGCGCGGATCGACGAGGAAACCGCCTGCGTTGTGGTGCAATATCCCGACATCCTCGGCCGCATCGCCGACCTCACCCCCGTCGCCGAAGCCGCCCATGCCAAGGGCGCGCTGCTGGTGGTGGTGAACACTGAGCCGGTGGCGCTGGGCGCGATCAAGTCGCCCGGCGAGATGGGCGCGGACATCGTGGTCGGCGAGGGGCAGTCGCTCGGCGTCGGCCTGCAATTCGGCGGGCCCTATCTCGGCCTGTTCGCCGTGCGCGATCCCAAGCACGTGCGCCAGATGCCCGGCCGCCTGTGCGGTGAGACCACGGACGCGGAGGGCAAGCGCGGCTTCGTCCTCACCCTCTCGACCCGCGAGCAGCATATCCGCCGCGAGAAGGCGACCAGCAACATCTGCACCAATTCGGGCCTGTGTGCGCTCGCCTTCACCGTCCACATGACGCTGCTGGGCGAGAAGGGCCTGCGCGAGCTGGCGGCGGAGAACCACCGCCTCGCCTGCCTTGCCGCCGACCGGCTCGCCAAGGTGCCGGGCGTTGAAGTGCTCAACAACGGCTTCTTCAACGAATTCACGCTGATGCTTGGCGGTAGACCTGCGCGCGCAATCATCCGCGACCTTGCCGACCGCGGCGTGCTCGGCGGGGTGTCGCTGGGGCGGCTCTATCCGGGGGTCGCGGCGCTCGAACACGCGCTGCTTGTCGCGGTGACCGAGACCACCACCGAGGAAGATATCGAACGGCTCGCCGAAGAGCTCGAAGCCAGCATCAAGGAGACCGTGTGATGAACGCCCCCAACAAGAGCGGCTGGAAGCCCGAAATGCAGGTCGCGGAAAGCGGCTTTCTCGGCGGCCCTGTCACCACCACCGGCAACCGCGGGCTGATGCTCGAAGAGCCGCTGCTGTTCGAGATCGGTCGCGCCGACGTGACCGGCGTCGATCTGCCCGAGATCGACCCGAGCGCGCCGAACCGCCTCGGCGGCCTCGCGCGTTCGGAAGCGATCGGCCTCGTCGGTCTGACCGAGCCCGAGACGGTGCGCCACTACACGCGCCTGTCGCGCCAGAACTACGGGATCGACCTCGGCTTCTTCCCGCTGGGTTCGTGCACCATGAAGCACAACCCGCGCCTTAACGAGAAGATGGCGCGGCTCCCCGGCTTTGCGGACATCCATCCGCTCCAGCCGGTCGGAACCGTGCAGGGCGCGCTCGAGGTGATGAACGAGCTTGCGCATTGGCTCATCACCCTGACCGGGATGCATGGCGTGGCGATGAGCCCCAAGGCGGGCGCGCATGGTGAGCTGTGCGGGATGCTGTGCATCCGCGCCGCGCTCGAGGCACGCGGGGACGCGCGTGATGTGGTGCTGGTGCCCGAAAGCGCCCACGGCACCAACCCCGCCACGGCCGCCTTTGCGGGGTTCCGCGTGGAAGACATCCCCGCAACCCCCGAAGGCCGCGTCGATGTCGCCGCGCTGAAGGCTCGCCTCGGCCCGGACGTGGCGGCGGTGATGATCACCAATCCCAACACCTGCGGATTGTTCGAGAAGGACTTCCGCGAGATGGCCGACGCGGTCCACGCGGCGGGCGGCTTCGTCTATTGCGACGGGGCGAACTTCAACGCCATCGTCGGCAAGGTGCGCCCGGGCGACCTTGGCGTGGATGCGATGCACATCAACCTCCACAAGACCTTCTCGACCCCGCATGGCGGCGGCGGGCCGGGGTCGGGGCCGGTGGTGCTGTCCGAAGCACTCGCACCCTTCGGGCCGATGCCCTTCACCGCGCGTGACGGGGACGGCGTGGTGCATCTCGTCGAGGAAGAGAGCGCCGCTGAATTCGGTCACACGCAGGCCTTCGGCCGCATGACCGCGTTCCACGGCCAGATGGGCATGTTCACCCGCGCGCTGACCTATATCCTCAGCCACGGAGCCGACGGCCTCAAGCAGGTCGCCGAGGATGCAGTGCTCAACGCCAACTACATCCTGCGCAGCATGGAGGACATTCTCCATGCGCCGTTCGCGGCGAGCGGCCCGTGCATGCATGAGGCGCTGTTCGGCGACAAGGACTTCACCAATGGCCTCTCGACGCTCGATGTGGCGAAGGGCCTGATCGACGAAGGCTATCACCCGATGACGGTGTACTTCCCGCTGGTGGTCCACGGCGCGATGCTGGTCGAGCCGACCGAGACCGAGAGCAAGGCGGCGATCGACCAGTTCATTGCGGCCTTCCGCGGCGTTGTCGAACGCGCGCTGGAAGGGGACGAGGCGCTGAAGCAGGCGCCCTATTACTCGCCGCGGCGCAGGCTGGATGAAACCGGCGCGGCGAGGAAGCCGAAGCTGGCGTATGAGTCTTAAGTTTCGCTAACGCGAACCCTCTGCGCCACCGAAGGTGGCACGCAAACAAACTACTTGGGGGCGGGCCGCTGGTCCGCCCCTTCTTCGTCGGGCTCCACCACCAGCCGGAACTGCTTCAGGTTCACGATCGCGACGTAGAAGCCGACCACCGCCAGCAGGCTCGAGCCCAGCACCGCGAAGCCCGCGCCCTGCGCACCCTTCCAGTCGATCGCCATCTCGAGCATCAGCAGCGCGAGGATCGTCGGAAACAGGCGGACAAGGAAGGCGACATGCGCCTTGCCGGCCGAGATCAGCAGGCTCTCGAGGCTCGCCCCGACCAGCTCGACCGCGCCCGCGATGCTGAGGATGATCATCGCCCAGTAGAAGCCGGTGAACTGCTCGCCCGCGATCAGCGCCAGCCCCTCGCGCCCGAACAGGATCGCGGTGACCACCGCCGTGACCCCGGCGAGGGCGGCGATGTTGGCCATCCGCCGCGCGATTTCGACCGCGCCGCTCTTGGATTGCACCAGCTCGGGCAGGATCGCCTTGGAGATCGTCTGCGCCAGCGCGATCAGCGCCACGCCGAGCTGGTTGGCGATGCGGAACCCCCCTGCGAGGTAAGCGCCGCCGAAGGTGCCTACCAAGAGGATCATCACCTGCTTGCCCGCCACCGCAAGGCTGCTCGACAGGTTGGTCGAGACCACGAAGCGCCAAACGCCATCATACCGCGCCGGGATCGCATTGAGGCTCACCGAGGCAAGGCTCACCGGCTGCACCCGCACCGCGACCGCCCACAGCGCCAGCGCCGTGCCGATCTCGGAAGCTGCGAAGGCGAGGATGAAGCCGGTCACGTTCGGCATCAGCCACCACGCAAGGCCCGCCCCGGCGGCGCGGATCACCGGCTGCACGGCTTCCGCCCAGGTCGCCTTCCCGTACTCGGAATGGAGCCGCAGCATGCCGGTAGGCGTTGTGCGGATCGTCGCGACCGAGATCACGCAGTACCAGAAGGTCAGCCACATCAGATCGGGCGGCACGTCGAGCCACAGCGGCGCGGTCAACACCAGCACGGCTGACGCGATGGTGCCGCCTGCCATCGACAGCAGATCGAGCGCGACCGCAAATCCCGTCGCCTCGCGCGCGCGCGCGATGTCGACGCCGGGATTCTCTGGATCCGCGCCCCAGCGGACGATGAATTGCCAGGTCTGGAAGCTGGAGAAACCGGTGATCGCCTGCCCCAGCGCGATGATCAGCGCCATGTGGCCGAAGCCGTCGGTGCCCAGCGTGCGCGCGGCGATGGCAAGGTAGAGCAGGCTCAGCACGGCGTTGAACCCGCGCCCGCCGAGCAGCCAGCCCATATTGGCGAAGACCTGCTTCATGTTGGCAGCGGCGGCCTAGCGCAGGGCCACGAGGCGCACGGCGGGCAGGGGCAGGCTGAGCATGGGCGCGGCCTTAGCCGCAAAGCGCGGGGTTAGCCAAGCGCGGATTGCGAAGGGTTCGCAGGCGCGGGTAGGGCGGCGCGGATGCGGTCAGGCGGGGCAGCGCTTGTGCCGGATGGGACGCAGGACAACATCGCTGTCGGGACCGGGCAAGGAGAGCAGCCACTCGGCGCCGTCCGAACGGATCAGCTCGAGCTTGATCGTCTGATCCCACTTTTCCCCTTCACCCTCCATCGCAAGGGTGATCACGACCGATCCGTCCTTGCTCTCGGTCATGGCCGTCACGGTGCCCAAGCTCTCGTAGAAGCCGATCGCCCGCGGGGTGATGTCGAGCCTGAGGTCGGAGGCGGGATCGCAGGTGCCGGTCTCGGCATCCCATACGCCGAGGAAACGCGCGGGGATCGCGGCGGCGGCAGTAGCTGGCGCGGGGGGCTCCGTCGGCAGCGCAGCGGGGCTGGCGACAGGCTCGGGAGCGGCCGGTGCATCCTGCTGCGCGCCCCCGCAGGCGGCAAGGGCCAGAAAGGTCGCTGCCAGAGCGAGCCGCGCGCTTGCCGATGTCATTTGCCGTCCCCCTGTTTGGCGAGCACCTTCTGCTCGAACAGCCAGCTCATCATCTCGGTGCTCATCCATAGCGGCGCGAGCGGCGGCTGCACCCCGCGCTCCCACGCCATCATGCCGGTGAGCGTTCCCGAGGTGTGGGGGACGTTCGGCATCGCGGCGGCGAGTTCGGCGTCCGCATAGGCCTCGTCTGCGGTGATGATCGTCCAGCCGTCCTTGCGCAGTTCGGCGACGAGATCGGCGATGAACAATGCGGCAAGATCGGTTTCGTGCAGCAGCATCACGTGCGGCGGCGATCGGCCCAGCGTGCGCTGCGCCAGCGCCTCGTGATAGGCGATCCCGCCGAGCTGCGATTGCAGATAGAGCTTGCGCAAGCTCGCCATGTCCATCGCCTTGCCGTCGCGCTTGGCGGCGAGGGTCAGCGCTTCGAGATGCCAGTCCGACCCGTCGGCGGTGACATAGCCGTTCCTGAGGCCCCGCGCCGCCAAGCCGCTGCGCAGCGCATCGCGCTTGGCTGCATCGCGCCCGCCCTCGTCGAGGAAGGGGAAGCGGAACCACGGGCGGTAGCCATGGCGGCCCTTGAGCCAAGCTGCGGCGCGGTCGATATCGGCGAGGTAAGCGGCGGCCTCGGTCTCATTGAGGTGCCAGTGCGAATGGCTGTGGTTGGCGATGACGTGCCCGGCGGCGACATAGGCGGCGATGCGCGCCTCGCCGCCCGCGCCGTCGGGGGTGCCCAAGTTCTCGGTGGTGACGAAGAACGCGGCCTGGCGCACGCCGGCCTCGCGCAGCGCCGCGATCAGCCGCTGCGCGCGCTCGTCAGGGGTGAAGAACGCCCCCGCGCCGCGCGGCACGTCGTCGAAGGTGAGCGCGATGCGCCTTTCCTGCGCGGCGAGCGGGGCGGCCAGCGCCAGCATGGCCGCCCAGAGTGCAAGAAGCAGCGACCGCACCAGCCTCAGCCCATCGTCGGAATGACGAAGGCGTTCGATCCGTCGCCCCCGCCGTCGGGCCAGCGCTGGGTGATCTTCTTGTTCTTGGTCCAGAATCGGAGGCCTTCCACGCCATACTGGTCGATGTCGCCGAAGCCCGAACGCTTCCACCCGCCGAAGGAGTGGTAGGCGACCGGCACCGGGATCGGCACATTTATGCCGACCATCCCGACATTCACCCGCGCCGCGAATTCGCGCGCGGCGTGGCCATTGCGGGTGAAGATCGCGACGCCGTTGCCATACTGGTGCTCGCTGGGGAGACGCACCGCCTCCTCGAAGTCCTTGGCGCGAACGATCTGGAGCACGGGGCCGAAGATCTCCTCCTGATAGCTCTTCATCTGCGGGGTGACGTGGTCGATCAGCGTCGGGCCGACGAAGAAGCCCTTCTCGTGGCCCTGTAGCGTGAACCCGCGCCCGTCGACGACGATCTCGGCGCCCTCTTCCTCGGCGGTGGTGATCCACTGTTCGATCCGCGCCTTGTGTTCGGGCGTGACGACGGGTCCGTAATCCGCCTCGGGATCGTTGGAGACCCCGATGCGCAAACCGGCGATGGACTTGAGGAGCTTTTCCTTGAGGCGCTCCGCCGTCTCCTCGCCCACCGGCACCACCACCGGCAGCGCCATGCAGCGCTCGCCCGCCGAGCCGAAGGCCGCGCCGGTGAGGTCCGTGACGACCTGATCGAGATCGGCATCAGGCAGCACGATCCCGTGGTTCTTCGCGCCGCCGAAAGCCTGCACGCGCTTGTTGTTGGCGCTCCCGCGCGCATAAATATATTGCGCGATGTCGGAGCTCCCGACGAAGCTGATGGCGGCGATATCAGGGTGGTCGATGATCGCATCGACCATCTCCTTGTCGCCGTGGACGACCTGAAGCAGGCCTTCGGGCGCGCCCGCTTCGAGGAACAGTTCGGCAAGCCGCACCGGCACGCTGGGATCGCGTTCCGAGGGCTTGAGGATGAAGGCATTGCCCGCAGCACACGCCATGCCGAACATCCACATCGGGATCATCGCCGGGAAGTTGAAGGGGGTGATCCCCGCGCCGATCCCCAGAGGCTGGCGCATCGAATAGACGTCGATCCCCGGCCCTGCGCCGTGGGTGTATTCGCCCTTCATGATCTGCGGCAGACCGCAGGCATATTCGATCACCTCAAGGCCCCGCTGCACATCGCCGCGCGCGTCGGGGACGGTCTTGCCGTGCTCGGAGGAGAGCATCTCGGCCAGCGATTGCATGTTCGCCTCGACCAGCTCCTTGAAGGCGAACATAACCCGCGCGCGGCGCTGGGGGTTGGTCGCGGCCCAGGCGGGCTGGACGCGCTTTGCAGTCTCCACCGCGCGGGCGAGCAGCGCGGCGTCGCCCAATGCGACTTCTGCCTGCACTTCGCCGGTCGAGGGGTTCCAGATTTGATGTTTGCGGGCGGGGGCGGGGCTGTCGCCGACGATGAAGTGGTCGATCTGACGCATTGCGGGGGTCTCCTGTCTGGCCTTCCCAATGCCCCCCGTGGGGCTGGCTTGCAACCCTCGCCGCTCCCCTCAAAAGTGCTGGCATCCCTGCTTGCGGCGGGGCACTGTCGGCGCAGGACGAGGCGAAAGGGGCCGGCGATGATGAAGGCATGGATGTGGATCGGCGGCGCGGCGGCGGCGTTGATGGCGGGGGCCGCACCGGCGCAAGAAAGTGCCGAGGCGACCGCGCAGGGCACTCTCGTGGTCGCCGAGCCGCGCATCATCGAAGGCACGCTCGAACTGGTCGCGACCGGCTATACCTTCACCGAAGGCCCGGCGTGGGACGGCACGCGGCTGATCTTCAGCGACATTCCGGGCGATGCTGTCCATGCCCATACCCCCGGACAGACCGGCGCGAAGCTGCTCTACGCGCCCAGCATGAACGCCAACGGGCACACCTTCGACCTTGCGGGCCGTCTGCTCAATGCCGAGCACGGCAGCGGCGCAATCACCCGCTGGACGCCGGAGAGCGGGCGGCAGGTGATCGTCGAGGCCTATGAAGGCAAGCGCCTCAACAGCCCCAATGACGTCGTTGTCCGCAGCGACGGGCTGATCCTGTTCACCGATCCGCCCTATGGCCTAGGCCAGCGCGCCGCCGATCTGGCCTTCTCGGGCGTCTTCGCGCTCGACGAGAAGACCGGAGGCATGGTGTTGATCGACGATGCACATTCACGCCCCAACGGCCTTGCGCTCTCGCCCGACGAGACGGTGCTCTATGTCGGCGACACCGCGACCCAGACCGTCTGGGCCTATGACCTTGCCGCCGACGGCACCGCGTCGGGCAAGCGGCTGGTGGTCGACGTCACCGACGAGAGCAAGCCGGGCCGGGTCGACGGGGTGCGCGTCGACCGCGAGGGGCTGGTCTATGTCACCTGCCCCGGCGGGATCTGCGTGGTCGATCCGGCGCGCAAGGTCGTGATCGAGCGGCTCGCCACCCCCAAGCGCGCGACGAATTTGGCCTGGGGCGGGCCGGAGCTATCCGATCTTTACATCACCGCGCTCACCGATGTTTACCGCGTGCAGACCCGCGCGCGGGGTGTGGGATCATCGAGCCGTTAGCCTGACGGGATCAGCGTGATCGCGGTCTGCCGCCCGTCGATGAAGCGCACGGTCTCGCCGTCGAAGAAGGCGTCCTCCTCGGTCCGGAAATCGACCCGCTGCCCGCCCCATTCGGGCACGGCGGCGTAGGAGGTCAGCTCGATCGACCAGGCGGTCTTCGGCCGGATCGGGCCGCTCCCGCGCGGGTCGCCCTTCTGGTTGTCCCAGAAGCCGATCGCAGGCCCCGCACCGTGGCCGTGGTGGCCGATGGGGTGGGTGTAGATAGAGGGATCGAGCCCCGCCGCGATGGCCTCGGCGCGGGCAATGGCCAGCGCCTCGTTGCCGCTCCGCCCGGGTTTGAAAGCGGCGCGCAGGAAGTCCTGCACCTTGTTGCTGTTCGCCAGCCCTGCGCTGAGGCCAGCGGGCGCGGCAGTCTCGCCCGGCTTGAGCACATAGGCAAGGTGCTGGGTATCGGTGTTGAGGCGCAGATAGGTGATGCCGAAATCGGTCCAGAGCAGATCGCCCGGCTGGATCACCGCGTCGCCCTCCATCATCCCCTCGCTTCCTTGCCGCTGGATAGCGACCGAAGGGTGGAACCACGGATCGAGGCCCAGCTGCATCAGCCGGTCGCGGTACCACCACTGCACCTGTTCGGCTGTCGTCACGCCAGGGGTGATGACCTTCCGCGAAAAGGCCTCACCGATCACCGCGTGGGCGATGCGCACGATGGTGGGGTAGAGCTCCATCTCGGCAGGCGTGCGGGTTTCGAGCCAGCGGATCGCCAGCCCCTCGCCGCTGGTGACGCGCTCGTGCAGGGCGGGGGGCAGGGCGCTCATGAACCTGTCGTATTGGCTCAGCGTCATCCCGTCGGCGAACTGGGTGAGGTCGGACGAGTTGATCGCGATCTTCGCAGGGTCACGCGCGGTGATGAGGTCGGCGACCGCCTGCCATTGGTCGGGCTGGCTGTCGGGGTTCCAGGCTGGCGCGAACAGCCCGCCGAGGCCGTAGCGGCTGACGGTCAGGCGCTCGACCGGCTTGCCCTCACCGGGATCGTGGAAGATCAGGATGGTGCGGCGCCGGGCGTGCATGTTTTCCGCATCGAGCATGGTGGCGACCACCGGCTCCTCGAAATATTCGCGCGCGACCAGCAGCCACAGGTCGATCCCCTCGGCGCGCATGATCTGGGTGATAAGGGTGTCGAGGCGTTCTGAGAGGATGCGATTTTCGAGCGCCGCGCGTTCGCGCGGGGCGAGGATGGCGGGCAGGGCGGGGGCGGCCTGCTCGGTTTCGGTGAGAGTGAGCGGTGCGTCCGCCAGCGCGGGCGATGCTGCCAGCATTGCTGCCAGTGAGATGAAATGCCGTCCGATCATGCTTGTCCCCTTGTGCCTCGCGCCGACAGTGACGCGGCGCGGACACGGGATCAAGCGCCCAACTTATTCGGAGCCATCGTCAAACCCGATGCGTTCCGCCGCCGCGCCCGACATGATGAAGCCGATCGGCCGCTCGGTCTCTTCCTGCAGATGCGCGATAAGGCTGGCGGTACGGGCGAGGAGCGAGATGCCCTTCAAGGCGGCGAGCGGAAAGCCCGCGTCGAGCATCACCGCAGGGATCGCGCCGTTGACGTTGATGGGGAGCGCACGGCCGATGGCTTCGGGAAGGACCTGTTCGATGGTGCGCAGCATGGCGATGTGCTTGCCCTCCATCCCGTGTTCCTTGGCCAATGCCAACAAGCGGTGCGCGCGCGGATCGCCGCCCGAATGCTGGGGGTGGCCGAAGCCCGGGATCGCCTTCTTCTCGGCGCGCAAGGCCTTGATCGCCGCGATGGCGGTGGCGGCGGGATCCGCGCCTTCGGCGTCCGCGACGACCTGCGCATAGAACCTGCCCGCAACCTCCGCGCTCCCCAGCACCACAGAGCCGCAGCCCAAGAGCCCCGCCGCGACCGCGCCGTGGAAGGCCTCGGGCGCGGCAGCGTAGGTCATCCGGGTGGCGACCACCGAAGGGACCAGGCCATGCTCGGCAATTGCGCAGAGCACCGCATCGGCCAGCGCCTTCTGGGGGGCTGAGGGCATGGTGCCGGTTACCAGCAGCCAGAAATAGGAGGTGAAGTCGACATGGCCGATCACCTCGCTACACAGGTCCATGCCCCGCACCGTGATGCTCGTCGCATCCGAAGTGCAGATCGAGGTCACCGCGTTGTCCTGCTTGCCGATGCGCATGGGTCCGTGCCTTTTCGTTATTCGAAGTTGATTTCGGTATGCGAAGATTATAGGGTCACGCAAGCATCAAGGCAAGCAGATGGGATTTGTAGGATGACCGCTCGGCCCCTCGCAGGCGTTACCGTGCTCGAAATGGGCACCTTCATCACCGGCCCAGCGGCCGGGATGCTGCTCGCGGACATGGGCGCGGATGTCATCAAGGTCGAGCAGCCGGGGACGGGCGATCCGTTCCGCAGCTTCAAGGGCGAGCTCTACTCGCCGCACTTCCAGACCTACAACCGCAACAAGCGCTCGATCACCATCGATCCCAAGAACCCCGACGACCTCGCCGTGCTCGACCGGCTGGTCGCGGATGCGGACGTGTTCATCCAGAATTTCCGCCCGGGCGTGGCAGGCCGGCTGAAGGTCGATGCCGAGCGCTTGCAGGGCATCAACCCGCGGCTGGTCTATGCCTCGATCTCGGGCTTCGGCAGCGAAGGCCCGGAGCGCGATCGCCCCGCCTTCGACACCGTCGCGCAGGCCGCATCGGGCTTCCTGCGGCTGCTGGTCAACCCCGAGCACCCCCGCGTCGTCGGCCCGGCGATCGCCGATGCCATGACCGGCTTCTACACCGCACTCGGCATCCTCGCCGCGCTCAACGAGCGGCACGAGACACAGCGGGGCCGCGTGGTCGAAACCTCGATGTTCGAGGCGATGTGCCACTTCAACCTCGACGATTTCACCCACCTGCTCTCGGCCGATCAGGTGATGGGGCCCTACAGCCGCCCGCATGTCAGCCAGAGCTATGTCTTCCAGTGTTCGGACGGCAAGTGGCTCGCGCTGCACATGTCCTCGCCGCCCAAGTTCTGGGAGAATCTTGCCACAGCTGTCGGCCAGCCCGACATGCTCGGCCTCCCCGCCTTCGAAAGCCGCGAGGCCCGGATTGCGCATTACGAGGATGTGGTCGCCTTCCTCGCGCCGATCTTTGCGCGCGAAACCCGCGACCACTGGACGGCGGAATTGACCCGCCTCGAAGTCCCCAATTCGCCGGTCTACGACACCGCCGAAGTCCTCGCGACCGAGCAGGCCACGGTGCTGGGTATGGAAGTCACCGATCCCGACGGCCCCAAGGGCCCGTTCCGCACGATCCGTTTCCCCCTCAGCTTCGACGGCGAGCGGATGGACAGCGTCACCGCGCCGCCCCTATTGGGTGCAGACGATGCGGCGGTGCGCCGCTCCATCGAAAGGCCGGTGCATGGAATCCGCAGGGGCTGAAGCCGAAGACAACGGGGTTGCGGGGGGCGCGAAAGACCCCGAATTCCTCTCGACGCTCGAACGCGGATTGCGCGTCCTCAAGGCGTTCGACGAGGATCATCCCGAGATGACCCTCTCCGAGGTCGCGGCCAGGACCGCGCTGCCCCCCGCGGTGGCGCGGCGCTGCCTGATCACTCTGGTGGAGCTGGGCTATGTCGGACAGCACGAGCGCAAGTTCCTGCTGCGCCCCGCAGTGCTGACGATCGGCTCGGCGTTCAGCGCCTCGATGCAGATCGAGCAGGTGGTGCTGCCCCCGCTGCAATCCTTGCGCGATCAGACCGGCGACAGCGCCAGCCTCTCGGTGATGTCGGGCGCCAACATACTCTATGTCGCGCACGTCTCGACCGACCGGCGCTTCCGGGTGGCAGCAGGGGTGGGCACGCGCTTTCCATTTCACGCGACCTCGCTCGGCAAGGCGCTCGCGGCGAACCTGCCCGAGGACGAGCGCGCAGCGCTGCTCGCGCGCGCACCTTTCCAGCGCTTCACCGAGCGCACCGTCACCGAAGCCGCCGCGCTGGCGGAGCGGCTGACGCTGATAGCGGAGCGCGGCTACGATTCGGCGCTGGACGAACTCGATTACGGCATCGTCTCGGTGGCCGTGCCGATCTTCGGGCGCGACAAGCGGGTGATCGCGAGCATCAATTGCTCGACCTCCACCACCCGCATCTCGCAGGACGAACTGGTCCGCACCCGCCTGCCGCTGCTGCGCCAGGCCGCTGGTGACATTGAGGCTGCGCTCAAGCGCTGGCCCGCGCTGGAGGCGAGCCTGCGGCCCTGATCTTGCCGAAGTTTTTGCCAGTCCCCGGCCTTTGCGATAAGCTCCGGTCTGCGATGGCAGTGGCAAATCAGACAGAGCTGGCACAGGCCTTTGCGGATCGCGGCTGGCGCGTCACCCGGGATGAGACCAGTCAGCCCTGCGGCGAGCTGCGGGTCGGGGACCGGGTGCTGCTCGCGATCCTCACCAAGCGTTCGCCCGTTTTTGCGTTCCATCTCAGCGGCTGGATCACGACCGATGCGCTCAGCGTGGCCTACACGGTGATCTTCCACCCCCGCAAGCGCGTGGCGGAATCGGTGCCGCTGGTGCTCTCGCACGAGATCAGCATCGCGCGCGAGATCGCCTCGGACGAGGACATCGACGGGGCCTGTGCGGCATGGATCTCCTTTGCGCAGGAGGCCAATCTTGAGGCCGGAATGGCCGTGCTGCTCGACAAGGAGGCCCGCCCTCGCGGCAGTGGCCATGCGATGCACCTCTCGGCGCTCGCGGCGACAGGGGGGGGCGAGGTGCTCGAGAGCTACGCCGCGGCCTTTTCGCAAGGCGACCGGCTCGGCTTCGTGAACTACATCACCGCCGAGAATATCGCTGCCGCGCTCGCCTTTGCGCAGCGCCGCCGGGCCGAACCCGGCTGGCTGCCGCGCTCGCCGAGACTGCGGGTCTAGCAAGCGGCGCGGGCCTGCGACCACCCGGCGACCACCCGGCAACCACCTTGCTATGCTGTGATAACGACCCGCACTCCCGCGGTCCCCGTGCCGCGACCGAACCTGCGGGACCGCGCTGGTCGTGGCCCTGCGGCCACACTCTCGATGTTTCGCATATCGAAGTTGACTTCGCATTGCGAAGTTCATAATTGCTGCCTCAGGAGTGGGGTCGCCGAAAGAGCGGCGCGTTCGTGCGCATACAGGGGAGAGAGATATGACGTTTTCGGGCCTGAACCGCGCGACCGGGGGGCACATTGCCCGTGCCGCCGTCAGCACCACCGCGCTCGCCGCAGCACTGATCGGTGCTGCACCGCTCGCCGCACAGGACACGCAGGCCGCGCCGGAAACGGTTGATGACGAAGGCATCGTCGTCACCTCGCTGCGCCGCACCGAGACGCTGCAGGATACCCCCGCCGCGGTGACCGCCTTCGATTCGCAGGCGATCCAGAACGCCGGGATCGAGCGTCCGGCCGACTTTATCGGTCTCACCCCCAACGTCACGCTGGTCGAGACCCAGAACGCGGGCAACGCCTTCGTCATCATCCGCGGCATCACCCAGAACCGCAATTCCGAGCCTTCGGTCGCCGTGATCGTCGACGGGGTGCAGCAGGTGAACCCCGCGCAGTTCAATCAGGATCTGTTCGATATCGAGCAGATCGAAGTGCTGAAGGGTCCGCAGGGCGGCCTTTATGGTCGCAACGCCATCGGCGGCGCGATCATCATCAACACCAAGAAGCCGACCGATGAATTCGCCGGCAACTTCACCGCCGGGATCGACAACGGCTTCGGCTATTTCCTGCGCGGCGGCGTCAGCGGGCCGATTGCCGAGAACGTCAAGTTCCGCATCGCCGGATCGTGGTACGACACCGACGGCTTCATCAACAACGCCTTCCTCAACGAGAAGGCCGACCCGGTCGAGGACTTCTCCCTGCGCGGCAACCTCCTGATCGAGGCTACCGACAAGCTGACTTTCGACCTGCGCGCCAGCCTCAACCTGCTGCGCACTCAGGGGCTCTATTACAACATCGTCGCCGACGTGAACGACATCGCCCCGGTGCTGGTCAACAACCCCGGCCAGAACGACCGCGACATCTACAACGTCGCGCTGAAGGTCGAATATGCGGGCGACAACGCGGTGTTCACCTCGGTCTCGTCCTACGACACGCTCAAGGAAGTGCTGACCGGCGACGCCTTCGACTTCAAGCCGATCCCCGACAGCTTCTTCTTCAACCTGTTCGAATTCCTGTTCGGCCCCGGCAACGGCTTCGACCTCAACCAGAGCCAGTATCTGAACGTGAAGGCGTTCAGCCAGGAAGTGCGCCTCGCCTCGCCCGAGGATGGCCGCAAGCTCAACTGGATGGTCGGCGGCTACCTGATCGACACCACCCGCTTCATCTCGACCGGCAACATGATCGACACCGGCAACGGCGTCTTCCCGGTGTTCCGCTCGCCTTCGACCAACCCCTTGAACCCGCAGTTCTCCTATCTCGCCGACGGACAGGAGAACTTCGCCTGGGCGCTGTTCGCCAATGCGGGCTATGAATTCTCCGACGCGCTGCGCGTCGATGCGAGCCTGCGCTATGACCGCGATCGTCGCCGCCAGACCACGCTGACCCCGCAGGGCTTCCTGCCGGTGGTGCCGGGCGTGCCGACCGCGCAAAGCGGGGAAGTGCGCACCGTCTCCTTCGACGACTGGCAGCCCAAGCTTACGCTGACCTACGAGCCGAGCCCCGATCTCACCATCTACGGCGGCTATTCGCGCGGCTTCCGTTCGGGCGGCTTCAACCAGACCGGCGTCGGCGCGGAATCGGTGAATGCCGGCATCGTCGGCGTGGGCGACATCTTCCAGGCCGAAACCGCCGACACCTTCGAAGTGGGGGCCAAGGCGCAGATCGGCCCGGTGCGCCTCGGCGCGGCGGCCTACACCACCAAGTCGGAGAATTCCTACTTCTTCGTCTTCCTTGCCCAGTCCTCGACCCAGAACCTCGGCAACATTCCCGAGACCCGGATCAACGGCTTCGAAGTGGAAGCGAGCGCCGAACTGTTCCCCGATTTCGACGTCAACGCCGCGCTCGGCTACACCGACAGCGAGATCAAGGCCTTCCCCGACGCGAGCGTCATCGGCAACGAGGCGCCGCAGATCTCGCGCTACACGCTCAATCTCGGCGCGCAATATGCCGGGCCGATCAGCGACAGCGTCGATGCCCTGCTCAGGGTCGATTACCGCCGCACCGGCAAGACCTGGTGGGAGCCGTTCAACACCACCGTGCGCGAGCCGGTCGACGTCGTCGATGCGCGCGCCGGGGTGACGCTGGCCAACGGGGTGTCGGTCACCGCCTTTGCGAGCAACCTGTTCGACGAGATCTACAACGCCGAATTCTCCCCCGGCGGCTTCGTGTTCCGCGCCCGGCCGCGGCGCTACGGGGTGGAAGTGGGCTACAAATTCTAACGAAGGCGACGCGACATGACCAAGGTGCTGGTGCTCTACTATTCGAGCTATGGCCATATCGAGGCGATGGCCGCCGCCGTGGCCGAGGGCGCAGCCAGCGTCCCCGGCACCGAGGTTGTGATCAAGCGCGTCCCCGAACTGGTGCCGGAGACGGTGGCGGCGGCTTCAGGAATGAAGACCGACCAGTCCGCTCCGATTGCGACCCCGGACGAATTGGCGGAATACGACGCCATCGTGTTCGGCACACCCACGCGCTTCGGCAACATGGCCAGTCAGATGCGCAACTTCCTCGATCAGACCGGCGGGCTGTGGTTCGCCAAGGCGCTGGTCGGCAAGGTGGGTTCGGTGTTCGTCTCCACTGCCAGCCAGCACGGCGGACAGGAGACCACCATCACATCGTTCCACACCACGCTGCTGCATCACGGCATGGTGATCGTCGGCCTGCCCTACACCTTTGCGGGCAATTCCGAGATGGGCGAGATCAGCGGCGGCACCCCCTATGGCGCGAGCACATTGGCGGGTAATGACGGCAGCCGCATGCCGAGCGAGAACGAGCTCGCCGGTGCGCGTTTCCAGGGGGCACACGTGGCGCAGATCGCCGCCAAGATCGCCGTCTGATTTTCGGGGAATAGGGAGACAGCACGATGACCAAGATTCTGGCCAACCGCCTGCACCACACCGCCTATGTGACCAAGGATCTCGAAGCCACCCGCGCCTTCTATGAAGACGTGCTCGGCTTCCCCTTGATGGCGACCTATTGCGAAAAGGACGAGCTGTTCGGCAAGGAGCGCACCTATTGCCACGTGTTCTTCGAACTCGCCGATGGCAGCGCGCTCGCCTTCTTCCAGTTCGCCGACCCGGATGATCAGGCCGAATTCGGGCCGGACATCCCCTCCAGCCCCTTCATCCACATCGCGCTCCATGTCGATGCGGACGGGCAGGACGAACTCGCCAAGCGGATCGCCGCCGCCGGGATCACCGAGCCGCAGACCTATGTGCTCGAGCATGGCTATTGCCGCTCGCTCTACGTCACCGATCCCAACGGAATGATCCTCGAGTTCACCTACGACGACGAGCGCGCCGCGCCGCTGGACGCGGAACGCCGCGCCAACGCGCACGCCGAACTCAAGCGCTGGCTCGGCGGGCAGCACCACAACAACAACCCATTCCGCGCCGCCGAAGCGGCGTGACGGGCAGCGGGGGTGCGGGCCGACATGCTTGCCGCGCGCACCTCTGATCCCGAAGCGCTCTGGCACGGCGAGGTCGCCGTCCAAGGCGGCCGCCTGCCGATCGCGATGGCGGGAGAAGGCGCGCCGCTGATCCTGCTCCACGGCTGGACCCTCGATCACCGCATGTGGGGCCCGCAGGTGGCGGGCCTTGCGGACAGGCACTTCCTTGTCATGCCCGACCGCCGCGGCTGCGGGCGCGCCACCGCGCCGCCCGATCTTGCGCGCGAGGCGGAGGACGTCATCGCCATCGCCGATTTCCTCGGCTTCGAGCGTTTCGCGCTCGCCGGCCTGTCGCGCGGGGCGGTGGTCGCGCTCGATGTCGCGCGCAAACATGCCTCGCGGCTGACCGCGCTGGTCGTCTCGGGCGCGCCGCTTCCCGCGCTGGTGCCGCGCGAGGAGGTGATCGACCTTGATCGCTACCGCGCGCTCGTTCGGGGCGGCGATATTGCGGGGTTCCGCGCCGAATGGGCGCGCCATCCCCTGATGCGCACCCACAGCCCCGAGGCCACCGCGCTCGCTGCCGCGATGCTCGCCGATTATGACGGACGCGATCTGCTGCTCGGGCAGGGAGAGGCCCCCGGCCTGCCGCGCGAGGTGCTGGCGATGCTCCCCATGCCGATCCTCAGCCTGACCGGCGCGCACGACACCCCCTGGCGGCGCGCCTGTGCCCGCGCGATATCCGAGGTTGCCCCGCGCGCCCGCCATGTCGAGATCCCGCAGGCAGGCCACCTTGCCAATGCCGACAACCCGGCCGCTTTCAACGCGGCTGTCGCCGCCTTCCTGCGCGCCTGCGCTTAACTTGTCGAAAGAGAGAACAATGCTGCTACCGACCTCGCTCGTGGGCTCCTACGCCCAACCCGACTGGCTGATCGACAAGGAAAAACTGAAGGGCCGCTTCCCCCCGCGCGTGCGTGCGACCGAGCTGTGGCGGGTCGATCCGGCATACCTCGAAGAAGCCTTCGACGATGCCACGCTGCTTGCTATCCGCGATCAGGAGCGCGCCGGGCTCGACATCATCACCGATGGCGAGATGCGGCGCGAAAGCTACTCGAACCGCTTTGCCACCGCGCTCGAAGGCGTCGATCTCGACAATCCCGGCGTTGCCCTCGACCGCAGCGGCGAACCCAACCCGGTCCCGCGCGTCACCGGGAAAATCCGGCGCAAGCATGCCGTCGAAACCCGCGACGTCGAATTCCTGCGCGCGCATACCGACCGGATGATCAAGATCACCGTGCCCGGCCCGTTCACGATGGCACAGCAGGCGCAGAACGATTTCTACAAGCACGAAGCCGAGATGGCGCAGGATTACGCGGTCGCGGTCAATGCCGAGATCAAGGACCTCTTCGCCGCCGGGGCCGATATCGTCCAGATCGACGAGCCCTACATGCAGGCGCGGCCCGAAAAGGCGCGCGAATACGGGCTCGCCGCGCTCGAAACCGCGTTTGACGGGGTCGAGGGGCGCACCGCGCTGCACATCTGCTTCGGCTATGCCGCACTGATCCATGAGCGGCCGCAGGGCTACAATTTCCTGCCCGAACTTGCCGGATCGCCGGTGCAGCAGATTTCGATCGAGACCGCGCAGTCCCAGCTCGATTGCAGCGTGCTTGAAAGCCTGACCGGCAAGACGGTCATCCTCGGCGTGCTCGACCTGTCGACGCATGCAATCGAAACCCCCGAGGACGTCGCCGCGCGCATCCGCCGTGCGCTGCCGCATATCGCAGCCGAACGGCTGGTGATTGCGCCCGATTGCGGGTTGAAATATCTGCCGCGTGAGGTCGCTTTCGGGAAGATGAAGGCCATGGCCGATGGCGCGGCCATCGTGCGCGGGGAACTGCCGTGAGCCGCTTCCTGACCACCCACGTCGGCAGCCTGCCGCGCCCCGAAGCCCTGCTCGATCTTGTGTTCAAGCGCGAAGGCGGGGAGCCTGTCTCCGAGGCCGATTTCGACGCGGCGGTCGAGGACGCCACGGCCTACGTCATCAAGCGCCAGATCGAGGCTGGGGTCAGCATCGTCAACGATGGCGAGCAGTCCAAGCCCTCCTATGCCACCTATATCAAGCACCGCCTGTCGGGCTTCGGCGGCGAGGCGGGGCAGTATGAATTCGCCGACCTGGAAGCCTTCCCCGGCGCCAAGGCACAAGTGTTCGGCAACAAGGGCCGCGCCAAGCGCTCGGCGCCTGCCTGCACCGCGCCCATCGAAGTGGTCGACATGGAAGCCCCCCGCATCGACGCCGAGCGGCTGGTGCGCCTCGCCAATGGCCACGCCACCTTCATGTCCGCCGCCAGTCCCGGGGTGACGGCGCTGTTCTTCCCCAACCAGTATTACGCTTCGGATGAGGAATATGTCTTCGCCCTCGCCGAGGGCCTGCGCCACGAATACGAGACCATCGCCGCGGCCGGGATCACCCTCCAGGTCGATTGCCCTGACCTTGCGATGGGCCGCCATGTGCAGTTCACCGAGCTTTCCACCGAAGAGTTCCGCAAGCGCATCGGCATGAACATCGCGGCGCTCAATCACGCGGTGCAGAACATCCCCGCCGAGCAGCTGCGCATGCACCTGTGCTGGGGCAACTATCCCGGCCCGCACCATTGCGACGTGGCGCTGGGCGAGATCGCCGACATCGTCTGGACCGCCAAGCCGCAGACCGTGCTGCTTGAAGGCGCCAATCCGCGCCACGCCCACGAATTCGCCTTCTTCGAGAAGCACCCGCTGCCCGAAGGCAAGATCCTGTGCCCCGGCATGGTCGAGCCGCAGAGCCCCTATATCGAGCACCCCGAACTCATCGCCCAGCGCATCGGCCGCTATGCCGATCTGCTCGGGCCTGAGCGGGTCATGCTCGGCGTCGATTGCGGCTTCTCGGTCCATGCGGGGAGCAATGCGCTCGATCCGGAAATCGTCTGGGCCAAGCTCGCCGCACTCGCCGAAGGTGCCGCGATCGCCAGCGACAAGTATTTCTGACAAGGCCCCGCTTGCCGCGGGCGCTGCGGCGGGGGTAACGGTACGGGCATGAACGGCCCCGCCGCCCCCGCCGCCCCCGCAGCCCCGCTCGCCGCCCACGCGCTGGTCGTCGAGGACGGCATCGTCGCCGCCATCGACCCCCACGCGGTCGCCACCTATTCCGGCCCCGGCTTCGTCTGGCTCCACGCCGACGGCATGGGCGAGCTCAACCTTGCCGACCTGCCCGGCTATGTTCCGCCGATGGCCGCCGGCGCGCTGATTGCACACGAGACCCGTCCGCGCTGTGACGAGATCGACGATGCGGTGCTCATCAACCTGCGCGGCACCGCCAAGGAGACCGCGCACGGCAGCGACGGCCTCGTCTCGATCCGCGTCTGGGTGGAGGAGCGGCGCGTCACCTCGGTCAGCCGCTACCCGCTCGCCGCGCTCGGCAAGGTCGAGGCGCTGATGCGCGCCGGCAAGATCACCGATGGGGGCGATTTCGTTGCGCTGCTGGCGCAGGCGATCAGCAAGGAGCTCGATCCCCAGGTTTCCGAGCTCGGCGACAGCCTCGATGATTGCGAGGGGATGCTCGATGGCGACATCTACGCCCTGCGTCGCATGATCGCCCGGATCCGCAGCCAGGCGATCGTGCTCCGCCGCTTCGTTGCGCCCGATCGCGATGCGCTCAGCGCCATGGCGCAGCTCGAATTCGAGTGGATCGGCAAGGATGATCGCCTGCACCTGCGCGAGGCGGCGGACCGCTTCGCGCGCATGGCCGAGGAGCTGGAGGCGGTGCGTGAACGCGCCGCGCTGCTCCACGAACAGCTCACCGACCTGCGCGCCGAGATGATCGACCAGCGCAGCCTCGCCATCGCGGTGACGGCGTTCATCTTCCTGCCGCTGACCTTCGTCACCGGCCTGCTCGGCATGAACGTCGAGGGCATTCCCTTCGCGCAGGAACCCTGGTCGTTCTGGGGCGTGGTCGCCTTTTGCGTTGTGATCGGCACGGGCGTGATGGGCTGGTTCGCGTGGAAGCAGTGGCTCGACGACTGAGCGATGTGTTCGGGAATTGCTTGACGCTTCGATCGTTTTCGACCCGGACAGCGCCGGTCATGCGCGGCGGGACACAAACCGCCAGATAGTCGATCTTAGGGCCACCTGCCGCCGCGCCGAATGAGAACCTTCTCGGCGCCATGCACGGCACGGCAGCCTGCGCGCGCGCCCCGGGGCATGGCGATGCCGCAGGTCCCAAGGATCAGGCGAACATATGTCGAGCGTTACGATAAGGCGCTGCTCGGGATAGATCACCAGCCAGCTTTAGGTGACCTTCGATACGCTGCCGTGATGCACGGCCTGACGCCGGAGCCAGCCTTTCGTGAAGATCCCCCGCCCCGTTGCCTTCGCCGCTTTCACCAGCGCCGGAAGTGGTAGCCCATCCGATCCCGCCAGCGTTGTGGCTGGAGAGCCTCGCGCTGCTGCGCTGCCGATAGCCGGAAAAACGCCGGCAGGGTTTGTGCCAGGCGCATGCCTGCCTTGCGCCAGCGCGCCCAGCGATCATCGAGCGCGCCCCTCAGCGCTGGCGGCATCGCACCGGGCGGGCCACGGGCCCAATCGACCATTGGCCCGGCCGGGGCGAAAACCTGCTGATCGCGCGACAGCAGGTCATCGATTGCGGCGCGATAGGCGCTCTCCCCGTCCGGCAAGCGCAAGTGCAGTCCGATATCCTGCAGCGAGCGAAGGCCGATATGGCCGAACACATGCCCGCGATCGTGCATCTGGCCGTGGGCGATGGCAATGGCCATGCGGTGCTGCGCCATCGGCACCCGGACCATGCAGGAGCCGAGCGGCACGCATTCCGATCGCGCCCAGATATCCGGCTCGCCGAGCGCATGGGCATAAGCGGGCGATATCATCCGGCGATGGAGTTCGACACCCAAGGCGAGTTCGTCATGGGTCGCCATGCCGAGTTGATGGGAAGGTCTGCGCGGCGCGGGGGCGAAACGGAAGCCCCTTTGCTCCATGAGCGCACGGGCCGCCTGCAATTGCGCCTCATCGGGCAGAACAACATCGAGATCGCCCATCATCCGCACGCCCGGATCAGGCAGGCAGCCCGAGGCGACCAGACTGGCTCCCTTGATGAGCAGGGGATCAAGCCCGGCCTGCGCAAACCAATCGCAAACCAGCGCAAGCCCATCGGCAAGCTGCGCATTGCGCTCGCGATTGAGATACAGAACGGCATCGAGATAGTCTGCCGTCTCCTGCGGCACCCGCTCTTGGCCCTGCAGGCGAAACGCCAGCGCTGGCGTGACGAGGTGATGGCTCGCCGCTGCCATGACGAGGTTCCAGTCGCAATCGGGGGGAGGGGGGCAGGGGTGCTCGGCGATCAGCCAGTGCGCGATCCAGCCATAGGCTTCAGACGGTCTCATGCGTGCGCGCCGCCCGCGATGTGTCGAAAGTGGGCATCGATCGCCTCAATCCGGCGATAGGCAATCTCGTAGCAAGGCATTGCCGCCAGCCAGCGAATGAACCGCTCCACGCGCTCTCGGGTCAGCGGGTAGCCGATCCAGAGCCGGTCCCAGGCGAGCCGCGCGAGCGCATGCAGCGGCCACAATGGTTGCAGTGCATCATCCCCGTCCGGATCGTAGCGCGGCAAGACCAGCGCCTTGAGCGGCAGGGCCGCCGTGGCACAGCGATCAGGTGGCACATGCAGCATGCGCGCCATGATCGCCTTGCCGGGATGCGCGCGCGGTTCACCCAGACCACCCGGCCAAGCGGCCGAAATCACGGCGACGCTTCCGGGCTTCACCGAGATCGGGAGCGGCCAGGGCGCAACCTTGCCGTGCGGGAGGATCGCGAGCAGGTCTTCGGCGACATAGGTCCAGCCCCGCGCCACCAACAGCGCCGAAAGCGTCGACTTGCCGGAGCCCGACGGCGCTGCCAGTCCGATTGCGCTGCCAGCCCATGCGATCGCCGCGCCGTGGATCAGCGCCTGCCATTCGGGACGGTGATGGATCACATCGAGACAGGCCTGATAGATCGCGCCCTGAACCAGCTCGAGTTCCCGCGTCGTCACCAGCTCGCGTCCGTCGATCGATAAACGCCATTGCCCCGCGGCAAGGGCCTCGATCAAGAACCGGGCGCCCGGCGTTGCTTCATCCGGGCCGGCGGGCGGGAGGGTGCTATCGAGCCAGAAGGTGAGCTGGGCGGGGGGCATGGATGACGATCGCCAGTCCGCCGGGCATGGCGGCATATCGGGCGATCTGCCGGCCCGCAGGAGGGAAGGTGTGTTCGCCCGCGCCGCTGCGCACCGGCGGCGGTGGCGGCGCATGCCAGCTGCGAATCACGTCTGCGGCGGCGGCGCGGGCGGCCGTGCCGCTGACGCGTTCGATATCCTCAAGCAGCACGTCCTGCGGGTGGCCCTCGCGCAATGCGTGCCACAGCAACGCCGCCAACTCGTTGTAAACGCGCATCTCACCCGCTGCGTTGACAACAACCAGGCCGTCGTCGAAATCAATCGCGCTCAAGGCGTCCAGGGAATGGGGAGAATAGCTCATTGGATGTGGAGCGGCATCTTGCCTACAATCCAATGATAGTTAAGAGACTTTATGTCAAAGCGGGGAAACAAAGATGAATGAAGACTGCGGGTTTCAGGCTGACACCAAGTCCACTTCCTCTGCGAGCGAGCCCAAATCGATTGAGCGGCGTGTCGCTTTGCAAAGGCTGGCGTTCCATAGTGCGGTGACGGCGCCGATGATGATGGCTATCCTGACTTCCGAAAAGGCCATTGCGCAACGCGGTGGCGGTGGCGGCGGCTGCATCCCAGAATGCAATTTTGACGTTTGATTGATGCCAGTCAGAGGCGGAGCGCCCATTGGCTCCGCGATAGGGCGCCGGTAGCGCAATACGCCAAGCGCACCCGCCTCGCATTCCGGGAAGGAACGCCGCTTGCGTCCCTCGACCACCTCGGCATATGGAAATGGCCGAGCGTGCTTGTGGTCACGCTGGTGCCGGGCGTGGCCTTCCTGTTCTGGTAGAGGCAGAAGCCCAGCGCAATCGAGCGCCGCGGTTAAACACGGCCACTACTGCCGCCCTCGTCCTTTTCGACCTTCGCGATGCTGGCAGCCGGTCTGGCCGATGCTGAAGCGGCTGATGTAACGGGTTGGGTCGGCCGCGCAGGTGTCTAGGATCAGGCGAACATATGTTGACCAAGCGCGTATGGTCGTGGCAATGGGCGAGCGCATTGCGAAGAACGGTGAAAACCGAACTGGAAACCGATCAAGTCTTGCCTCGAACAGCCAGCCTTTTCAGCGCGATGCGGGTGTAGCTCAATGGTAGAGCAGAAGCTTCCCAAGCTTACGACGAGGGTTCGATTCCCTTCACCCGCTCCACCTTTAGAGTAGGTGGCCGAGAGAGGCCCCGCGCGCATCAAGGTGCAGCGCCCTGCCTCCTCGCTGTGGCTGTTGGCCCAATCCTCCTCTCAATCGCGAAAAATCGCAGAACTGCGTCGGCTTGGCTTAAGTGCCGGGTATGCACGGGGAAGGCATAACATTTATAACATTACAACAAATTCAGAACCTTAGAACATAATATATCCATAACATCGACCCAACCAAGTTATGCCAGTCTGCCCCAACATTTCGGCTTTGCAATATGCAGCAAAATCAATGAGGTAATGTCTGGCCCTGAAAAATGTTACGTCAGATTATGTCTCAACCCTAACCTCAAAAACGGCGGATTTCTGCGGTTTCCAAGGGCGGATTTCGGCCATGTTGGGAATGTTATGTCTTCCCCGCGCATACCCAGCTCTGCAACGGCGGGGCG
>NZ_JAMNXL010000202.1 GCF_023653175.1 Erythrobacter sp.
GCCAACCTCCCGGCGGCACGGGGCGAAAAGGCAAAGACGTGATGATCAGGTTCTCGGGCAGGTTGGCTGGCAGCGTGGCGACGGCGGCGCTGGTGGCGAGCGCAGGGCTGGCGCAAGGCGCGCCGGCCGTGCGCCCCACGCCGCTTCCCGGTCAGCCCGTAGGTGGCCCCGCGATCATGCAGATCCCCGCGCCGACGCCGACGCCCACGCCTTCATCCAAGACCGGCGGCAGCTTCGAGCAGGCCTTCCCGCCGACCGTCTCGCAGCCGGTGGTGCAAGCCACTCCGCAGGTCGCGCCGTTGGTGCAGGCCTGGACCGTCGCGCAGGCGCAAGCGCTCGTCGCGGTGATCGAGGGCATCGGCGCCGAGGGGCTCGACCCGGCCGACTACGATCTCGCCCCGCTCAAGGTCGCGATCGCCTCCGGCCCTTCGGCCGAACTCAACCAGATGGCCTCGCAGAGCTTCATCTGGCTGGTCGAGGATATGCGCGACGGGCGCACCCCGATGGAGGCGCGCCAGCAATGGTTCGTGGTCGATCCCGACCGCGAGGCGAACCCCTCGGGCAATGTGCTGGCCGAGGCGCTCAAGACCGGCGACATCGCGGGCACGCTGATGAAGCTTGGGCCCACCCACCCCGATTACGCGCGGCTCAAGACCGAGCTTGCCGCCACTTCGGACGGCCAGACCGCGCGGCGCAAGCTGATCCGCGCCAACATGGACCGCTGGCGCTGGCTGGCGCGCGACCTCGGCCCGCAATACCTCATCACCAACGTCCCCGAATTCCAGCTGCGGCTGACGGTCAAGAACAAGATCGTCAGCACCTACCGCACGATCGTCGGCAAGCCGGGGCGCACCGCCACCCCGCAGCTCGCCGAGGTGGTCGAGGGCGTGGTGTTCAACCCGACCTGGACGGTGCCGCAGTCGATCGTCAAGGGCGAGGGGCTGGGCGCCCGCGTGCTCGCCAATCCCGCCTGGGGCCGCGCCAACGGCTATGTCGCGACCAAGGGCGCGAACGGTTACATCACCGTGGTGCAGCAGCCGGGCCCGGGCAATTCGCTCGGACGGATGAAGCTCGAGATGCCCAACGAGCATGCGATCTTCTTCCACGACACGCCCTCGCGCCACCTCTTCGCCAATGATTTCCGCGCCCTCAGCCACGGCTGCGTGCGCACCGAGCGGGCGCTGGAGCTCGCTATGACGATGGCGATCCTCGGCAAGGGCGCGACCCGCGAGGAAGCGGTCGCGATCTCGGATTCGGGCAAGTACAAGAAGGTGATGCTCGCCAAGCCGTGGCGCGCCTACATCACCTATTTCACCATGGCGACCGACATCAACGGCCAGATGGCGACCTTCAAGGACATCTACGGCCGCGACGCGCCGGTGCTCGCCAGCCTCGACAAGCCGCGCGTGCGCGATCGCGGCACCAAGCCGACCAGCGAGGTGATCGTGATCGAAGATGATCTCACCGACACCTAAGCGGCCGGCCCGGTCTCCGAATCGTCCCACGGGCTGAGACTGCGCGCGGTCAGCACCGCCTGCCGGTAGAACAGCCCGGCGGGCAGGGCGTACACCGTCGCCAGCACGGGGAAGAGCCAGCCATCGCCGCCCCACACGGGGGAGGCACCGAGCACCCCGCCGCTGCGAGCCCTGTCGCCAGCGCGAGGCAGATCGCCACGCCCAGCCCGAGCGGCCCGGCCAACTTGCGGCCCATCAGAAACGCGACCGGCACGCCGACTAGCGCGATGTAAAAGGCGCAGAAGAAGGTGCCGACAAGGGTGATGAGCAGCATCGCGACGATCAGCCCGGGGATCGCCCAGATCGACATTTCGCCCAAGCTGAAGCTTGCGTCGAAGAAGCCCGCGCCGAGGAACACCGCCAGCGTCGCCGCCGACCCGAACGCCGCCGCCTGCACGCTCGCCGGCAGCACGCCCGCCAGCGCTGATCCGGCGTTAAGCTCGAACCAGGCCGTGCTCGGGCTGTATGGCAAGGCTCAATAGGCCGCGATCGAAGGGCGCGGGGCGAGATCGAGGGGCTGGCGCTGGTACATCGCCAGCTCGGGCACCGGCTGGACGCTGCCGTCCTCCTCCAGCCCGAGGCTGTCGGCATAGAGCAGCCGCCCGCCCGAAAGGTGCATCAGCGCCTCGCGGAACTGTTCGGTGCCCATCGCGAAGCACCCGTTTGAGCGCCCGAGGCGGCCCCACTTCTCGAGATGCGCGCTTTCCGCATAGTCGGCGTGGTGCATGACGATATAGCGCCGCAGCGCCGCGTCGTTGCTTGCGTCGAGCCCGCCGAGGCGCACCGAGGTGCCGTAGCGCCCCTTGTACCACTCCCAGGTCACATAGGCCCCGCGGCTAGTGGCGTTGGAGCCTTCGGTGTTCGAGAAATCCTTGAGCCAGCCGTCATGCTGCGGGTCGGAACCCATGCCGTGGCTGACGTGGTAGGACTGGACCTCGCCGCGATCGAGGTTGACGAAGTGGAAGCGGGGCTTGGCCGAGTGCAGGCCGTAGTCGGCGATCCCGACGATGTCCTGCCGCCAGATCGCGTTCCCTGCACGCAGCAGCTCACGCTTGGCGATGCCGATCAGGATGCGGTCGCGCGGGGTGCCGGCCATGGGCGAGGCGAAGAGGCGCGCGGGCAGCGCCAATGCTGCTCCGGCTGCCAGAGTGTCCTTGAGGATGTCGCGACGCTTCATTGTTCCGTAACGTAGCGGCCAAGCAGCCGGTTCCCAAGCCGGGGAATAACGTAGATCAGCATTTCGTCGCAAACCTGCGTCACTTCGCAGGGGAAGTCGCACTTTCGTGGAGCGCCTTGGCCGACATGCCGAGCCGGATGACGTCGGGCATGGCCGCCATCACCGCCTGCCGGAAGCCCGAAAGCGCCGCGAGCCGCGGGTCGCCCGCAGCAGCCATCCGCGCCACCGTCGGCCCGGTCGGGTCGAGCCGCGACCTCGCCAGCCAAGCGGCGATTTCGGGCGTCTGCATCCAGGTGCCGCGGTTCATGAGGTTCATCATGAAGGCATAGGGGAAGGTCCCCGGGGAATCGGTGAGCTCGGCGGCGCGGGCGAGCTGGTTCTTGGTGGCATCGTCGGGGAAGTGCGCTTCGATGAAGGCGGTGAGCGCCGCGCTGAAGGTTACCAGCGGCACCATCACCGGCTGGAGCACGATGTTGTCGCCCCGGAACTGCGGCCCGGCGTTGTCCGCAGCCGAGAAGGGCACGGCGCGCGCGGTGCAATCGATGTGGAGTGCGCCTTCTGGCACCGGGTGGACCACCTCGCCGAAATGCAGCGCGCCGTTCGCGACGCGAGTGACGCGGCCCTTGCGGATCACTTGGCGCACGCGCCGCAGCATCGCGATCTCGCCCTCCGAGATCACCGCATAGTGATACATTTCGGGCGTCACCTCGGGATCGATGCGCAGCATGTAGCCGCCCTTCTCGAGGTGCTCGAACACCTCCTCGCCGCTCTGCGACACGCGGAAGGCTTCGAGATGCGCCATCTGGCTCTCGACGGTGGCGGCGAGGAAGTCCTCGCCCGGCTGGAGGTATTTGCGGTTGTTGAGCCAGCTGTCGCGCGGCCGCACCCAGTGGATGCGCGCTGGGTCGACGCCCGCCTCGATCAACCACACCGCAACGTCCATCGCGGTCTTGCCGCCGCCGAGGATGACGAAGGTTTCGGGGATATTCTCGGGGCGCTTCCACAGATCGGGCAGGTCGCCGGGGATGGCGATGGCCGCGTCCTCGTCCACCGCGAAGGCGCGTGTGTGGGTCGATGGCACCGAGGTCTGGTAGAAGGTCGCATCGACCAGCTTGCGGCGGACGGTAATGCGGGTTTCCTCGCCCGACAGGACGCCGCGGATCGTCGCGGTGCCGCTTGCGTCACGACCGCGGAACTCGCTGAGGCGGTGATAGGCGACCCGCCCGCTCGGCAGCAGGCGCAGGTTCATGACCTTCTCGAAATAGGCCAGCACTTCCGTGCCGCTGGCGAGCGCATGGAGCCCCGCGTTAGCGCCGTGGGTGTCGATCGCCTCGCCCGCGAAGGCCATCGAATTGACGCCGTAGAAGGCCGAGGGCTGGTGCAGCGCGACGAAGGAATAGGCGTCGTTCCAGTGCCCGCCGGGCTTGGCGTGCTTGTCGACGAAGGTGATATGGCAGTCCGGATCCTCGTCGAGCAGCGAATCCGCAAAGGCCAGACCGACCGCGCCTGCGCCGATGATCAGGTAATCGGTTGCTTGGGTCGTCATGCTTGTTCCCCCCGGTAACGCGCGTTCTCGTCGGCCATCGCCAGCATCGAGGCGGCATGGCGCGCGGCGACAATGCGCGGATCATCGCCGTAGCCGCCCCCCAACGCACTCGCAACGGCAAGGCCACGACTGCGGCATGATGCGACAACGAAGCGGTCACGCGCCGCGAGCCCCGCATCGCTCAGGGCCAGCCGCCCCAGCTTGTCTTCGGCATGCGGATCGACGCCCGCCTGATAGAGCACGAAGTCGGGCGCGAAGTCGGCGAAGACCTGCGGCAGGTGGCGGGTGAGGGCTGCCATGTAGCCATCGTCGTCGGTGCCGTCGGGAAGGGCGATGTCGAGGCTCGAGCGGGCTTTCCTGACCGGGAAATTCTTCTCGGCGTGGAGCGAGAGGGTGAAGATGTCCGCGCGCCCCGCGGTGAGGCTGGCGGTGCCGTCGCCCTGATGCACGTCGAGGTCGACGATCAGCACGCGGGCCGCGTGGCCTTCGGCGATCAGGCGGTTGGCGGTGACCGCGAGGTCGTTGAACACGCAGTAACCCGCGCCGGTATCGTGCAGCGCATGGTGGCTGCCGGCGGCCGAGTTGGCGGCGTAGCCGTGCTGGCGCGCGAGCTGGGCGGCGAGCCAGGTGCCGCCGTTGGTGTGCCTGACCCGCGCGGTGATCGCCGGAGTGACGGGGAAGCCGATGCGCCGCTCCTTGGCGCGGGGGACTTCTGCGCGGAAGACCTCGTCGACGTAGTCGGGGCAGTGCACCGCCTCGAGCCATGCGCGGGGCATCGGCTCGGGGGCGTGCTCGGTGATTGCCGCGCCGCTGGCCCGCAGTTCCTCCATCACGAGGTAGTACTTGTCGAAGCGGAAGGTGCCGCGCTCGGGCCTCGGTGCCATATAGTCGGCGTGGTGGACGACGTGGAGCATGGCCCCCTCAGAACCAGCCCGAATGTTCGCCGAGGATCTTCACGCCGAGCCCGATCAGGATCACCCCGCCCGCGCGCTCTGCCCATGCGCCCAGATGGTCGCCCGCGACCCGCCCCAGCATCACGCCCGCGCCGCTCATCGCGAAGGTAACGAGCCCGATCAGCCCTGCCGCCAGCCACGGTGTCACCCCCAGCGCGGGCAAGGTGATCCCCGCCGCCAGCGCATCGATGCTGGTCGCGACGCCTGCCAGTAGCAGCGCGCGCCCGGTCAGCGCGTGCGCGGCCTCCCCCTCGCCGACATGCCCGCCGAGCATCCGCACCCCGAGAAAGGCGAGAAGGCCGAAGGCGATCCAGTGATCGACCGCCTCGACATAGACCAGCGCCACCGTCCCGATCGCCCACCCGGCGAGCGGCATCAGCGCCTGAAACACCCCGAAAGTCGCCGCGATGGCAAACCCGCCTGCCGCCGAGGGCCGGAACCGCGCTCCCTGTGTCAGCGCCACCGCAAAGGCGTCCATCGCCAGCGCGAGGGCGAGAAGGAGTGAGGCGATCACGCGGCGGGCTTGTCTGCCAATGCCGCAAGCTCCGCATAGATCGCATCCTCGCTGCGGCTGGCGGCGTCGCGCCATTTGGCCGAGCTCTCGAGGTTCACCGCGCGGCCATCGGCCGTGAGCACCAGCAGCGCGGGCGTGCCCTTGAGCTCCTCAAGGCCGAAGCGGCGGGCGATCTCCAGATTGCGGCCCTCGCCGGTCTGCGGCATGCCGACATCGACATATACGAGCTCGTAATGCGCAGCGGCAAGCGCGGCGAAACGCGGGGTTTCGAGCCACCCGGCGAGCGCGCGGCTGTCGTGGCACCAGTTCGCGCCCATCACCAGCAGAACGCGCTTTCCCGAGA